>JBAWAP010000388.1:0-24902 GCA_049589355.1 Anaerolineae bacterium | reverse complement strand
CCCCAGCCCCCTCCCTCTCCCAAGATTTAGGAGAGGGAGGGGGTGCCCGAAGGGCGGGGGTGGGTGAGGGCCATTTGAGTCAGGCAAGAAAGGTTGGTGCACCATGAAAAAGATGATTCGTTTCGGCCTCTTATGTCTCGTTATCCTCATTCTCACCTCTCCCGTGGTCAGGGCGCAAGGGCCACCCACCATCACCGAGGTGAATTCCCAGGTGGTCGTCCTGGAGGACGCTAACCTCGATGTCAAGTACCGCCTGACCTTCTGGGAGAGCGAACCCCGGGACAAGATCACCACCATGGGTCCCTTCGATCCCGGCCACCGCATCCTGGACGCCCACATTGAGCACGACGGCCAGGAGACACCCGTGAGCCTGGCCAGCAAGGGCGGAGGCTTCTACACCGTTCCCTTCGGGCTGACCACCAAGGCAGGCCGAGAGTACACTGTCCAGGTCCATTACCGGGTGGAGCGTCCCCTGGACGTGACAGAGATTGACGGGGTGGAGCATCGCGTGCTGGCCTGGGCGCCTATCCAGTGGAACCTGTACATCGGCGAGCAGATCGTGACCTTCATCCTGCCCATCGAATTGCCGGCCGATGTCACTCAGCCGGAGCAGGTGACCGATGAGCTGGTGGACCGGGCGGCCATCGTGGTTGACGACGCCAATGTTTCTTCTTTCGACCGCTGGGTCTACTATCCCACCCCCGACGAGGCCACGGGCAAGAACTGGCTCTCCCTCTACATCTCCAAGAAAAACGTTCCCCCTGAGTACCACTTCACCCCCAAAGTCTACATCCCTGGCCGCTACTTCGCCGAGCTACCGGCCGAGCCCGTCGCTCCCGCCAAAGAGTTCACCCCCACCGAGGAGCCCCAGCCTACGCCTGGACGTTCTCTCCTACCCTACCTCACCCTCTTTGGGGTTCTGGGCCTGCTCATTGCGGGTATCATCATCTTCGTCATCTTCCGCCTGGTCTCGCCCAAGGCTGCGCCGGAGGAGTACCAGGCCCCGGAGATCGAGATCGAAACCTTCGCCCAGCCGGGGGTGGTGCCGGACCTGGAGGCCATCGAAGCGGCTTTTTACATCGGCGACACGGCCAAGGTGATCACCCTGGTGATCATGGCCCTCTCCCAGCGGGGGGTGCTGACGGTGCTCAACCGGCGGCCCCTGCAACTGGAGGTGACCAACCCCGATGTGGAGATGGCCGACTACGAGAGGGCCCTGGTGGCGGGCATCGCCGACGACGGCACCCTGCCCCAGTCAACCATCGAGCGGGTGATGGCCCTGCTCTCGGCCCGGTTGCAGACTAAGATGTGGAACGCCGACCCTGAGGCCACTCGCGACGTCTACCGGCGGCGATCCGAGGAGGCCTGGGAGGACTACCGCCGACTGGAGCCCGCGCGCCGTTGGGGCTGGGGCCACCCGGCCTTCCCCTGGATCATCCTGGCCCCTAGCTACCGGCCCTACCGTCTTGAACCCGTTCCCATCTCTCGAGGCCCCACCCCCCTGGAGACACTGCGCGAATCCCCGCTGGCCGGTGCTGCCGACCAGATGGCTGGCGTGTTGGAGGGCGTGGCCGACAACATCACCACCCGGGCCGAGGGGCTGGCTACTTCCGCCACCCACTTCCTCGACCGCCTGGCCGGGCGGGAGGATGCCGGCTACGACGCTTGCCACTCGGCGTGCCACAGCGCCTGCCACTCGGCCTGCGTCCACGATGCTTGCCACAGCGCCTGCGTCCACGACGCCTGTCACAGCGCCTGTCACAGCGCCTGCGTCTGCCACAGCGCCTGCCACTCCGCCTGTCACAGCGCCTGCGTGAGCAGGTTCTAGGTGGCGTCAGCGTGTGAAATCCAGGGAACCACTGGTGAGCGTGTAAACGTCTGAGAAGTTCTCCTCTGAAGGAGCATCACAAATGACGGTTGAGATCGTCCTGTTTCAGGCCCTCAAAGATGTCAAAGCTCTTGAACTCCCTCCCGGTATTCCCAGTTCTGGGAAGAAGTTCGAGGACTTCATGGTTCAGCAACTTCACCAAACGCTCCAACAACAAGGGACATTGCGCATCTTTCCGCCTCGATATACTCTCTACGAGGCCACATGCTCTGGCCTTGCTCATCAATTCGACATTGTCGTCCGACAGAGTGAGCTAACAGCCATCGAGTGCAAGTTTCGCAAGAGGATTGGCATCGACGACTTGTTCGCCTTCGTAGGTAAACTCAAAGATTATCGAACGCCCCCCCGTGGCATCTTTGTGACAACTGCGGAGAACGTTAACAACAATGTCTTCTGTTATGCGATTGCTCATCGCATCTCGATTGTCTGCTTTTCTCTCCCACCGGTCCAGTATATGGTTCAGCGGGTGAAAGATAACACTGATCTCGCTCGTCGTCTTGCGAGTCTTCAAACACGTCTACGAGGCGAAACCGCGCCGAACCATCTTCTTGTTGAGTGGCAGAATACATACAAACGTTTCACTGTGGAAGGGTACTACTGATGAGCCGTACATACTTAAGGGTGCCCTGTGTACAGCGTCTGGAATATCTAGTTGCTTTTCTTGACAGCTACAGGAATAACGAGTTCGACGAGAAGCAAGCGCAGGAGGCCATCCAACAGCAGATTCATTACTTTGAGGTCGAGAAGGCTAAAGCTCTTGGCAGACAGCGGCCACGAATGCGCAAGGGAACCAGTACTGTCCAGGAATGCCTAAAGCTAGCCAGGCATTTGGGACTTATTGATCGTTTCAAGCGCCTGACGTCCGATGCTGCGCAAGTGCTTGATTCTGGTCAAAGGCGCCTCTTCGTCTTGGAGCGAATGTGGCAAACCTATCCCCGTTTTAGACAGGTGGTACTGGCAGCGCGGGATGCTGAGCAAGTGGATCTACCCTTCTATGCCTGGGGTGATACCTTTCGTCAAGAGGCCGGCCCTCTTTATGGTTTGGAATTCGATCGCCTAACCTTTGAAACAATACGTGGCCTAGCTACTCAATTGCGGCTCATCAACTGGTACCCCACTGAGGAAAAGCGCCAGATTGTCTACCCGGTAGCTTCTGTAGCGACATTTACCGAGATAATCTCCCTAATAGGGCTTTCTGTTAAACAGGAGACTTTTGCTCAGCAATGCCTTCACAAAACGGCGCTAGACCTGAACTTGTTAATCGTACGGAACAATCTCTACGAGGCTCAAGCGCACATGGAACTCAAAATGCAAGGGTACTTGATCCTTCAAACGGAATCTGATCAGGTGTTCATCAGAGACCATCACGTCTCTCCTGAAGACTTCGAGCAAGTCCTGTGGCGGGAGTATCTGGGCCTTTCCAGCATGCGGCCTCGGTTCCCGGTCTTATATCCGAATTTGCGTAATCGGGTTTGTGCTGCTCTCCACATCTCTGATCCGGTTTTTGATCGTCATCTTCTTTCTCTCATTCGGGAACCGCAACGCCTAAATATCTATCCATCGGGTGGGGTACTGAACTATGCAGCCAACTTGGCTCACCTTGGTAAGTTCCTGCCCCCCAAGACGTTTCAAGGCAATTTTATCATCTACTTGAAGATAGACAGGAGAAGTCCATCATGAGCTTTTACAGAGAGTATCACCTGAGCGACAATCCCTTTCCGGTCACACCGATTCTCGATCCCAGTTCCGCTGACAACCGAATCAACGGCGGGATTTATAATCCCGATATCATGGCTGAAGAGATTCGGTCGTTTCAGAGCAAGATCAGGCGACGCCCCCCGTTGATCTACATAGAGAACTCGGATTTTGTGCGCGGGGTTGGCAAAAGCGCTCTCATCGTTCAGCAGTGGCGGCAGCTCCAGAAACATGGGGGCGTCACTAGCATCTATGTCCGATCGGAGAAGAAACTCAAGCCAGCCGATTTCGCCGCTCGTCTTATCAGCCGATGGCATCAAGACGGGTATTTGTGGTCTGCGGTTCTACACGCACTTGCTGCTTACGTGAAAGAGAACCCACGCGGCGAGATCACACCCGTTGGCGCGGAGCGCTTTGCTGAAACCTTCCCTCATCTGCCTTTGCGAGTTGTCTCTCTTTCGTATTTCAACGTGTTTAACGTCGATCAACTCATCACTGACCTTGCCGCGTGGGCTCATCGACAGGTCGGCGATGGCTTACCTCTCGAATTGGCATATGTCTTTTTCCAGAGGTGTCTGACCGATCCACGCACTTTCCCGGATGCCTATCCAGGGGTGCTACGAAAGCATAAATGGGACGACATCACCATGCTAGCTGCTGTGTACCGTCTTCTGAAACTTGGGGGATATGAATTCCACTACATCTTCTTCGACCAGTTCGAAGACATCGTTCATGGGTTGTCAGGCAAGTCACTGATCACCTTCAACACCGAGATGCGGCGTTTGATTGAAGCCTCCATTGGGCAAGCTACCCTGATAGTGACTCTACATCCTGGTGCCACCAACACTCTGAGCTCTGACGAAGGCGGAGACATCAGGTCTATTGCTCCTCTCGACCAACGTCACGTAGTCAGTGTATGGCCCCTAACCAAAGAGGAGGCAAGTCAATTAGCCCAGACCTACCTGGACCACTTCCGCCTTCCTGAGTTGCCCCCGCCGAACGCCCTGTATCCTTTCAGTACTGGAGCCATTGAGGAGATATGCAGCACTTTCAAAGGTAATATACGGGCCTGCCTTCAGGCCTTCAACTATGCTATAGAAAAAGGGATCGACGAGGGTTACTCGGTTATTGACGGAGATTTTCTTGTCAAACATCATGCAGACATCACTGGCCGTGTCCATGCCGATGAAGTTATATTGAAGGAGGGATTCTGATGTCCATTGTCGAACAGATCAAGATGAATCTCGTTGATCCAGATAAACATGGCCCCATCCTCAAGGCTCTTGTTGGTATCTTGGAAGAGCAGGGCGAGAGGGGCGTCAAGGATCGAATCAAGAAGTGGATCGAAGAAATTGAGGCAGAGACACCGCCTCCCACTGAAAGCGAGGAGTAGAACATGGACCTCAAACGTTTGTCTATCTCTGGATTCCGCGGTGTTGGCTCGTGTTTGGACTTCCCTCTTGACCACCGCACGATCATCTACGGGCCTAACGGCTCCGGCAAGTCAAACATCCTGCAGGCCATTGCGTGGACCATCTATGGCAAGCTTGCCGGTTTGACCGGAGGTGTGTTCACTCGCGAGGATGCCCTGGTAAACGATTTTCTGGACGAGGCTAGGGCTGAGGTCACGCTGACTCTGTCAGATGACATCACTATCACTCGTACACGTAACAAGGAAAAGTCAACTAGCCGAGGCAAGAATCCTCTTACTATCGCTTTTGAGACAGACGACCCGCAAGCGGCCGTTGAACAGTTAATTGGCCTCAGTTTTGAAGAATTCTTTGCTGCTGTCTTCCTTCACCAGGAAACGATCCGCGACTTCATCACTACTACTCCTGAGAAGCGAAGCGCTACAGTTGACCGAATGATCGGCACTTACCTTCTGCGGACCTTGGTTAAAGTTGTTGACCCAAAAGTGCCAGCAAAGGCAATTGAGGTAAGCAAGGAAGCTATTGAGCGACTCGACCGACAACTCTCACAGGCATCTGTTATCAGCAGAGAGGTGATTCAAAAGCGGAAAGAGAAACACGGTGATCCTGCCGAACTCCCGCAACTGTTGGAGGATATCTGCCAAGCCTTAGTTCCTATAGCGGAGAAACTGGAGTTATCTGCTCCCGAAGCTACGCTCGCTAGCATCGAAGGCCGGCTGGCCGCTGCCCGTCAAGCCCAACTCAACACCGCCAGCGCTTTGGAGAGCCGGGCTGGACAGTTTGGCATCCTCAAAGAGCGCTATGAACAGGCCTCCGTCACTAGTTGGCAGGTGATTCATGAACGGAAGGACAAATATGGCGACCCAGCTGACCTCCCGAACTTCTTGGAAGAGATTCAGCGGGACCTGGCTCCTATAGTCAAAACATTGGGCCTGCCGGTTCCCAAGGTCACAGTTAACAGCCTGGAAAGTAGTCTGGCGACAGTCCCTCGCGTCCAATTGACCACCAGCGGCAGTTTGGAGAAGAAGGCTGGACAACTTGGCACTCTCAAAGAGCGTTACGAACAAATATCCAAGGAGGTCGTAGAGGATGTCACTGTTCCTACTGGGCTTGAGAGCCAACGGACTCGACTCCAAGCTCGGATCGGTACGCTAAATCGAGAAATCCCGGCGCTGACTCGGCAACTCAACCAGCGTCAAGCGACCGAGCGAGAATTGACGGAACTCCATCGCCAAGACCGAGCACTTCCGGGACTCCACAATGACATCGAAGAGATGAAGAGAAAGCTGGAGACCCTAGAAGCAGCTGGCAAGCAAGGCACGCTTTACAACCAGATTCTGGCCACTGGTCAGGAATATCTCGAACAGGCTCAGCCGAAGCACTGTCCTCTGTGCAAGCAGCAAATTGAGGACCTGCAGGCCCTGTTGGAAATCCTGCGTCAGGAGACTCCTACGGGTGTCGAAAAGATGCGACAAGAGTACAAAACGCTATATGACACACTTGTCCAGAAGCAAAATCAAGCTGCACAATTGGAACAAAAGCAAAATCAGATCGAAAAACTGGAGGCCGACCTAACGGAGTTTCCTGAGGATCTCGAGTCTCAGATTGAAGGGAAGAGGAAAGAAAGCGAGAAGCTGACTGGTGAACTCACCACGGTGCAAGCTGAGATCACCCAGATTGAAGGGCGGATCAAATTAGCCACAGAGCACCGCAGACGATTGAGCGATGTGCTAAGAGAGATCAAGGAAGCATTAGGACGGTCACCAAGCGAGGATGTGGCAGGTGCTCTTGAGCAAGAGATCCAGACTATCCACAAGCAAGCCGCTGATGTCCAAGCTCTCGACATCCAGCCCATTGCTGATAAGCTTAACAGAGCCAAGCAACTCAACCAAATTCAAGAGGATGAGGTTATATTACATCAGCGATTAGACGCCGTGCTGGAAGAGATCAAGCAGGTGCTAGGACATGTGCCGAGCGAAGATGTCGCCGGTGCTCTTGACTGGGCAATCGAAGCTGTGCGCAAACAGATCGCCGAAATTCAGGCCCTCGATTTCCAGCCTATTGCTAGGCAGCTTGATCGCGCAAAACAACTTGATGAGATTCAGAAAGACGAACTGCACCTCCGTCAGTTCGAGTCCAGCTATCAGACAGTCAGTGGGGAGAAAGTACGACTCAGCTACCGAATCCAGCGACTGACTGACCTTCGTAACGCTTTGCAAGACATCGCCGAAACGACCAAACGCCATCAGCAGATAATCGTGATGAGCATGCTAGATGCTCTCGACATCCATCGCTACTACCAGCAACTCGATCCCCATCCTGCTTACCGTCAGCTCCAGATTGAACCCGAACTGACAGAGAAAGGGACCTATAATTACTGGATCAAAGCACTTACTGACGATCGTTCGCACGGGACCTATGTGCAAACTCGTTTCTCCACTGCGCAGGCCAACTGCGCGGCTATTGCGATCTTCTTAGCTGTCAACCAGCATTTATCCAAGAAACTGGAGACACTCATCTTGGATGACCCATCCCAGTCCATGGACCTGGAACACAAGGAGCGCCTGGCTCAGACTCTGGCTACCATACCTCGCCAAGTAATCGTAGCGACCGAGGATCCACAAATGCTTGAATTGCTGGTGGACATTTTTGAGACGCCCACTATTCACGAACTGCGTCCGTGGACAGATAATGGTGCATCTCTGGTTGGCTGATCTTGGTGCAGAGTGCCAAACACGGGGGGCATGAGCGTTGAGCTTGACGCACTGCCGGTTGACGTTTTACGGACGCGGATCGTGGCCAAGGTTGAGAAGTGCATGGATTTAGACGCGCTGGCAAGGTGGGCCAACGTATCGCTCTGGTAGTAGGTTGTTACACCCCCTGGCTGGACCCTCAAGAGAGTATTGTTAGTAAGGAGATGTGATTATGGCTACGCAAGTTCCGGCTTACGCGGAGCAACTGGTCTGTGAAATTAAAGAGACGCCTGAAGAATACCTGCCCATCCTGCTAGAGATTGTCCGCCTGTTCCGAGAAAGTGTCACCCTAAAACCTGCCGAGGCCAGTTTCCGGCAAGGCTGGAAAGAGGCGATGGCAGGCCACACAAGGCCGGTGTCTGAACTGTGGGAGGGCATTGATGCCGAGTGAGCCAACCGAACCAGTGCAGGTCGAGTACACACCGGAATTCAGTTGAGCTTGACGCACCGCCAGTTGACGTTTTACGGACGCGGATCGTGACCGAAGTTGAGAAGCGCATGGACTTGGACACGCTGGCAGAGATGTGCCGGATTCCGCAGATCAAGAGGAGAAAAGCAAAATGAAGGCCTATGAAATCCCGATCAGAGTAACAAAAGAAGGTGAAATTGAACTAATGGATGCTCTATTAGAACTACTACCTCGTGACCAAGTGGTTCGCGTGATTATCCTGGTCCCTGAGCCAACAGATGCTGAGGAACAAGCTGCGTGGTCTCGCTTGACAGCAGAACAATTCTTGGCCGGATACAGTGAAGCTGACTCTATCTATGACAGGATTTGAGCGATGCAGGACTACCGTTCAGGCGAGATAGTTTTGTTGTCCTTCCCATTTGCTGATGCGACAAGCGTGAAGCGGCGTCCTGCACTGGTTCTTTTGGACACAGGAGACGAGGACATCGTTGTAGCTCGGGTAACCAGCCAGGTAGCTCGGGGGCCTTTCAATATTGAGCTTGTAGAATGGCGACGGGCAGGCTTGCTGCTTCCATCGGTTGTTCGAGTGCACAAGGTGGCGACACTGGAAAAGCGTCTGGTGGAGCGAAGGTTGGGAACGCTGACGGCCAGTGATTGGGCGCGAGTGCGGGCGGCGATACAACAGCTTTGGCCATCCATTTAGGTTCTGTTGAGAAGTGCATGGACTTCAGACGCGCTTGCTGGACCCTCGAGAGAGAGTTGTCCGAAAGGAGTGCGCTTAAGGCCTCAATGATTCGTATCTGGTATGACCGGGAAGGAGATTTTCTCGAAATCACTTTCCGAGATGCCAAAGGATATCTTCAGGAGATCACGGAAGACGTCTATGAACGAGTGGACGAGGCTGGAAATTTGCTGGGCTACGCTCTCCTGAACGTGACTCGCCATGAACGCCAGACCGTGTTGATCCCCTTAGAAACCCAACGGCTTCGGGCCTTGATTCAGGAAATGTAGAAAGAAAGGAGCGCTCAGGATGAAAAGCAATCAATGGCTCGTCTCTCTTGCCCTGGGGCTGGGGTTAGCCCTGGGGCTGCTGTGGCTGCTAGGAAGCCAGAGCAGTGTGGCTCTTGCTGACCCTGGCATTTTGTACGTGGCCCCCGGTGGCAACTGTGGCGGGGCGACGCCCTGCTACGCCACGGTCCAGGCCGCCGTGGACGCTGCGGACCCCGGCGACGTCATCAAAGTAGCGTCGGGCGTCTACACTGGCGTCCAGGGGCGCGCTGCGCCGGCCGGCTATGACGGCTATAACGGGCCGGCGGTCATCACGCAGGTGGTTTACCTCAGCGAGACGGTGACCATCCGGGGCGGCTACACCACTGCCTTCACCGACCCGCCCGACCCTGAAGCCAACCCTACCACCCTGGACGCTCAGGAACAGGGGCGGGTGTTGGTCATCGCCGGGACCATCGCCCCCACCATCGAGGGGTTGCGCATCACCGGCGGCGACGCCACGGGGCTGGGCGGCGACCACTGGGGGTACGATGCTGGTGGCGGGCTGTTCCTGTGGTACAGCGACGCCACGGCCACCATCAGCAACAACCGGGTGTTCAGCAACGCCGCCCACAACGGCGGCGGGCTGTACATGTACAAAGGTGCCGCCACGCTCAGCGCTAACACCGTCACCTCCAACACTGCCAACGAGTACGGCGGCGGGCTGTTCCTGTACGACAGTGACGCCACGCTCAGTGTTAACACCGTCATCTTCAACACTGCCAACAGTGGCGGTGGCGGGCTGTTCCTGTACTACAGCGACGCTACGCTCAGCGCCAATATCGTCATCTTCAACACCGCCAACGGTGGCGGTGGCGGGCTGTTCCTGCAGGGTGGCGCCGCCACCTTGACCAACAACGTCGTCGCCGACAATCAGGGCAACGTCGCCGGCAGCGGGCTGTACCTCTTGGACTCCTCGCCCCGGCTGCTCCACACCACCATCGCCCGCAACCACGGCGGCGACGGCAGTGGGCTCTACGTCGCCGGCTCATCAAATCGGAGCACCGCGACCCTGACCAACACCATCTTGGTCAGCCACACGGTGGGCATCGCCGTCACGGTGGGCAACACAGCCACGCTGGAGGCCACGCTGTGGCATAACAATGGGTCGGACACCGGCGGCGGGGGCACGATTTTGACCGGCACAGTCAACGTGTACAACGACCCGGTCTTCGCCGATCCCTCTGCCTGGGACTACCATCTGACCGCCGTCTCGCCGGCCATTGACGCTGGAGTAGATGCTGGGGTGACGACGGACATAGACGGCGACGCCCGTCCCCAGGGCGCAGGCTACGACATCGGCGCTGACGAGTTCGGGCAGTGGTACGTTTACCTTCCCCTGGTGGTGAAGAACCGCGCTAACTGACACACAATGGGGTCTGTTCTACTGACGGCGACAACTTCGGTAACGGCAGGAACGCTATCGCCAAACACGGGGGACGTGAGCGTTTATTCACGTCTCGGCCGAGCTGGCTGCCAGAGGGACGGTCAAGATCCAGACCCTGGCTGCCGTCCCCATTGATGACTTCATCGCCAAGTTCAAGTAAAGCCAAGGTTCCCTGCCAGCCCCGTTTAATGGAGCGTTTTAGCCCCCACCCTTGCTCCGTCAGGGACCGCCGTAAGCCATTTGAAAAGGCGAGGCATGAACGATAGACTGCAACATTTCGCCAGCAGTTTCATAGAAAGCACCCGCGGCTACATCTTCGTCCGGCCGGAGGACAATCTGCTCATCCTGCGGCCCAACCGGGTGCACCACCTGAACGCCACTGCCACGGTGATGCTCAAGGCCCTCTACGACCGCCAGCCGCTGGACGTCGAGGCCGTCGTAGCCGAACTGGCAGAGCGCTACAGCGTGCCTGCGGAGCGTATCGAGGAGGACATGGAGAAGCTGCTCCAGAGCCTCTCGCTCCTGCTCCAGGATAAGGTCGGCTGCGCCCCAGCGGTGAAGACCACCCCCTTCGGCAGCCACGAGAGGAAATACCCCGTCCTCTCCGAGATCGCCCTCACCTACCGCTGCCAGAACCGCTGCTTCTTCTGCTACGCCAGCTCCCCCGACCGAGGCCGCCAGGTGCCGGAGATGGCAACCGACGAGGTCAAGCTGGTGCTGGATAAGATCGTTAACCAGGCCAAGGTGCCCACCGTCTCCTTCACGGGCGGCGAGCCCACCCTCCACGACGACCTGCCGGAGCTGATAGCCCACGCCAAAGGGCTGGGAATGAGGGCCAACCTCATCAGCAACGGCATCAGGTGCGCTGACACAAGTTATGTGACCACCTTGGTCGAGGCAGGGCTGGACTCGGCCCAGATCAGCCTGGAGGCGGGAGAGGCTGCCGTCCACGACGAGGTGGTGGCTCACCCGGGAGCTTTCGGGCGCACGGTGCAGGGGGTGCTCAACCTGCGGGCGGCTGGCATCCACACCCACACCAACACCACCATCAACCGCAAGAACCAGCATGCCCTGCCAGCCCTGATTGACTTCCTGGCCGGGATGGGCATGGAGTACCTCTCCATGAACATGGTCATTCGCACCGGCGGGGCGGTGGGCGTGCCCGACGTCAATTATCAGGCTATCGGCGATCTGGCACTCTCCCTCAAGGCGAGAGCCGAAGAGCGAGGGATGCGCTTCGTCTGGTACTCGCCCGTTCCCTACTGCCTCTTCAACCCCGCTCAGCACGGCCTGGGCTCCCAGTCGTGCTCAGCGGCCGACGGGCTGCTGTCCATCGCCCCCGACGGGGCAGTGCTGCCTTGCTCCAGCTTCGAGGAGGGCATTGGCAACCTGCTGACTGAGGACTTCGCCACCCTCTGGAATCGGCGGACGGCTCGCTACTGGAGGGACAAGGAGTTCCTGCCCCCAGGTTGTCAGGAGTGCGAGCTGGCCTACCTCTGTTGCGGAGCCTGCCCTCTCTACTGGGATGAGCAGGGTACCTTCGCCGAGATAGCTCCCTACATGGCCAAGACTTCGGTCTGGGACCGACTGACCTGGAACTTGAAAAGGCGATACCTGGGAAAGGTCAAGGGGGTAGGGATGTAACTGCGTGAAACGTCAAGCGTCAAATGTAAATCACGGATCACGCATCACGTCAATAGGAGGTTTTTATGCCCCGAACAGTCTCTTTGGATCAACTACACGATTTCTTAGCGGATAACAGGCGCAAGATCAATGAAGTGGGCCGCGAGGTGGAGGAAATCCAGGTAGGCTTCAATAGCGCCTTCGTGGAGTTCAAGGCCGACCACGACGCCCAATTGGCAAGCCTGACCGAGGCGCTGTTTGAGAAACTGGATAACCTCGGCCCAGAGCTACGAGCCTTGATAGACGAGCGGGCCGTCGAGGAACGTCGCCTTCTGGCCGAGCGCCGGACGGAACTGCGGGAAGAGCTGATCCCCCAGACCCAGGCGCAGGCCGACGCTGTATTGGCTCAGGCTCAAGAGCAGGTCAAGTCCCTGCGCCAGCTCAACCCCCGCTTGAATGAGCGCGAGGAGACATACAAGACCCAGCGGGCTGGGTTGGAGACGAAGCTGGCCCAGCTCAACTCGGAGATTTCCCGACGCTCCCGAGGCCTGGGCTTTATCACCCACTTCCCCTCCATCGCCGGGCTGGACCGCCAGCGCCACCGCGTCCTCGGCCAACTGGAGGCCCTGGCCCAAAATCTGAAGGAGGTGCGCGAGGAATGGCAGACTAGGCAGCAGGAATTTCAGACCGAACAGGAGGCCCTGCAGGGTCAGTGGCGTGAGCTGAGCCTCAGGGTTGCTGAGCTGCAGAGGGAGCTGGCTTACCTGGACGACGAGGCGCAGCGGGAAGCACTGGCGGTGAAGCGGGCGGTACGCAACGTCCTGGACAACCTGAAAGAGCCCGTCCGTTGTCCTGATGACCTGAGGCCCGGATTGGAGACCATGATCGAGCTCAACATCAAGACCGACGCCTACCAGGAGGGATTAGGGACGGTGGGAGGACTCATCGCCCTTTTGGACAGTGTTGGGAAAGGGATGGACAGCTTCCAGGAGAGCGTAGGGGGACTCATCGGGGAGCAGCACATGCACGGCGACTTCCTCCCACAGCTCAAGGTGCAACTGCCTGATTCAGTGATCGCCTTTCACAGCCAGTGGGATGGTTTAATAGCTAAGGTGCGCGACGATGCCCGACTGTGTGCCAACCCCACGGAGTTCCTGGAAGCAGCGCGGCTGGTCATTGAGCGTGATCTGAGCGATGGGGCTATCACCGGCATGTTCGACCGCCTCGGCCAGGCCCTGGACGAGGCAACCAAGAAATGGAGGGGATAAAGATGAAACGAACGATTTTAATTGGTGCTTTTGTGATCTCAGTGATTCTTTTGGCCGTGGGACTCATTTTTCTGTGCGCGGCCACCCGTGAGCCGGGGCGGTTGCCGCTGTCGCTGCTTCTGCTCGTCCTTGGTGGTGGCGTGGCTGCCTGGAGCACCCTCACCTGGCGGCGGGAGCAGCAGTTAGAGCCCGAGCGCCTAGCCGACAGCATCATAGACCTGGCTCGGGTTGGCGGTGGCGCCGAGGTCAGCCTGGCCCAGATCGTGGCCGAGCTCAATGTACCCACTGAAGCCGCTCAACGGGCCCTCGGTGTGCTGGAGCGGAGGGGCGAGTGCCGTAGAGAGCGACATGCTGGTAAGGATGTCTACGTTTTCCCCGGCCTGGTGGAGGCAAAAGTTGTGCGCCGCTGCGCTTACTGCGGCAGCGAATTCAGTGTCAAGACCCCCCTGCACAAGTGTCCCAACTGCGGCGGCGAGTTAGAGCTGGTGAGAGAGTAGAATGGTGTAAATCGGTGCCTAGTGAAGCCACCTGGAGTATCTCCCAGGTGGCTTTTTCTATTCAGACTCGTAGGCTGGGCCGAAATTGGATCCCAATATTTTAAGGCTGAGGCCGTATCTAAAACGACATTTTTACGTTTTATAGAGTAGGAATAGTGATTGAGTTGTAATGGCAAGGTGTGAATTGTAACCCTTAGTCTTGCTCTTCATCCCCGCTTACCCAAGGAGGGCGATGATGCCGGCTTTAAGAGTATACCTCTTTGGCTCGCCCACTATCACCCGCGATGATATGCTACTCTCTATTACCTCCCAGAAAGCTCAGGCTTTATTCTATTATCTAATCTCCAATCGCCAGTTGTATTCCCGAGAGAAGCTGGCCGCCGTGTTCTGGGGAGAGACTAGCGACCGTCAAGCCAAGGGTAGCCTGCGCAATACCCTCTATGAGTTGCGTCGTGACCTGGTGCCAGGCAACATGCCCGCCGAGGAATACATCTTAGCCGAAACCAATACCCTCTGCTTTAACACTGAGGCCGATTACTGGCTAGACACCGAGGAGTTCGAGAGGTTGCTAAATGAAGAAGCTGAGGATGAACGGACTAGGATGGACAATTCCAGCAAGGCAGTGAAGTTGTATCGGGGCGATTTCCTCGAGGGTTTCATCATCAAAGATAGCTACGAATTCGAAGACTGGTCCTTTTTCGAGCGGGAGAGGTTACAGAGAAGATACTTGGAGGCCCTTACGGAACTAAGTGGTTACTACGGCAGGCAGGGCGAATACGAGAAAGCCATCGCCTACGCTATTCAAGTACTCGGCCGCGATAGCCTTAAGGAAAACGTCCACCGCCAACTGATGCGCCTCTACTACGCGGCTGGCAATCGCAGTTCCGCCCTGCGCCAGTACGAAATATGCAAGGAGGTCCTAGAACAGGAATTAGGCGTCCCTCCACTGGCTGAGACTACGACCCTTTATGGGCAGATACTTCGTCAAGAATTAGTGGAGCCCCTGGCCAGGGAAATGGAGGCGCCGATAAAAGAACCAAGTATTGAAATCCGGTGGCAACCTCGCCCGTCACCGCTTCGCCCGTGGCCAAAGCCGGAGTATTTGAGCTCAAGCCTCGTCGGTAGAGATCGAGAATTCGCCCAATTGATTAGCCATCTGGAAGCTGCAAGCCAAGGAAAGGGACGATTGGTCATCATTGATGGCGAGGTCGGCATTGGCAAGACTCGGTTGGTACAAGAGTTACTCGATCGGGCAGAACCTGATTTTCACCTGTTGATAGGCCGGTGCTACGAGTCCGAAATGGCGCTGCCATATCAGCCCTTAGTCGAGGCTTTGCGGGGTTATTTGCCAACACTAGACCTAAACAAGCTTCACGTATCCAAACTTTGGCTAAGGGAAGTAAGCAAGCTGGTCCCTGAACTAAGCGAGGCCCTACCAGACCTCCCCAACAGCGTTCCCCTAAGCACCGATACAGAACGCAGCCGCCTCTTCGAGGGAGTTGTCCGGTTCTTGGTTGCTCTCTCACGCCAACGCCCTCTGATTCTCTTTTTTGATGACCTCCATTGGGCCGATCAAGCAACACTCGTACTTCTACAGTACTTGGCTCGCCACGTCACTGGGGAGAGGATACTGCTCGTAGGTGCTTATCGCACTGAAGATCTAAATGAGCCGCTGGCAAATACGATGCGCAGCCTCAATCAAGATGGCCTTCTTTCGCGGATCACCCTGCGTCGCCTCACGCTTGAGGACGTGACCACCTTGATCAGAGAGATGGCGGGAATGGAGAGCGGGGGCGAGAAATTCAGCCGCAGGGTATATCAAGAGACGGAGGGCAACCCCTTCTTCATCTTCGAGGTCATCCGCTCCCTCTTCGAGGAGGGCATTTTGTATCGAGATGAGCACGGTTGGAGCACAGACCTCAAGGACTTTGCCACCAACTATGCCCAACTACCGATTCCTCCCAGTATGCGGGAGGTCATTCAAGCCCGCCTCAATCGTTTAGACGAGGTAAGCCACCAAGTGCTGGAGACGGCCGCGGTTTTTCACCAGCAGTTCTACTTTGTCACCATAAAGAGAGCCTGCGACAAAAGCGAAGACGAGGCCCTTGATGCCTTCGACGGGCTGCTGCGTGCCCAGTTGATCAAAGAGGTCGAGGTAGGCATCGAAGGCAGTAGCTACGACTTCAATCATGACAAGATCAGAGAAGTAGCTTATCAGCAGATGAGCGGAGCGAGGCGACAGCAAGTGCATCGGCGAGTGGGTGAGGCTTTAGAGATAGAATATCGTGATCGCCTCGATGAAGGGGTCAGCCGGTTGGCCCATCACTTTGTAGCAGGCGGGGATAGGGAAAAGGCTCTGAGATATTCCATCAAGGCCGGCGACCGAGCCAGAGAACTCTATGCTAATGAGGAAGCCATTGCGTATTATCAGAGAGCCCTGGAACTTGCGGAGAGCGAGGAAGAGCTGTCAACCATACACGAGGGACTAGGTGATGTTTATGCGCTGGTGGGAAAACATAGTAAAGCGATAGAGAGCTATAAATCAGTGCTGGACTGCGGCGGTGAAGTGCTGGACAAAAGGCGAGTAGCTGAGATTCACCGCAAGATGGGCAGGTTATATGAGAGGAACGGAGAGCATGATTTGGCTCTGGAGCATTTTAGAACTGGAAAGGGGATCATCGAATCCGATGGCCCCTCGCTAGAGATGGTTAGGCTGGATAGTGGTGTGGCGTTCTTGGGTATTCGTCAAGGACAATATGAGGAGGCCATCAGACTCTGCCAGCGAAGCCTGGATATGGTGGAGGAACTGCCTGAGAATGCGGACAGCCGGAAGGAGCGGGCAAGGATCTATAACAACTTGGGGTCTGTTTACCTTAATTGGAACGATTATCCTCGGGCCATTGAGCATTTTGAGAAGAGCCTTGCTATAAGATTAGAAAATAAAGACATGCATGACGCGGCCATTATTTATAACAATCTTGGGGTAGCCTATGAGCGTCAAGGCAACTATGATAAAGCTTTTGAATATCACCACCAAAGCTTCGAACTTAAGAGAGAAACAGGAGACATTTATGGGCTGGCCATATCACACACCAATCTTGGACTTATTCTCTACCGTAGGGAAGATTACACCCAGGCTCTTAATCACCTGGAAGAAGCAGTGAGTATTTGTAGGGATATCGAGTGTGAATGGCTTTTGCCAGAGACTTATAGAATCATGGCTGAGGTTCGCCTGGCCCTTGGCGACGTAACAGAGGCCCTGGAGTGCGGCCATGCTTCTCTTGAAATGGCCCAAAAGACCGGCGACAAGGTCTTCGAAGGAGTGGCTCACCGGGTGTTGGGAAAAGTCATGGCCCTGGGATACGAGCAATGGGAAGAGGGGGAAAGGCATTTTTCCAAGAGTATAGATATATTGAGGACCATTGGAAACGAACATGAGCTCGGTAAGAGCTATTACGAATGTGGATTAGTGTTGAGAGACAAAGGAGAGCTAGACCGGGCCCAGGAATACCTCTCCCAGGCCATTGAAATCTTCGAAAGAACAGGAGTAACCAAGAGGCTCGAAAGAGCCAAAACGGCATACAGTCAGCTTTGACGGTCTCCTTACCCACATCACCGATTCCCTACGGACATACTGTTTGGTCATCGGTATCTCCTCTGAATCGTTGGAAGCGCTGAGCACGCTGAGGATTCCATCTCTCAGTGCTATCAGTGCCCCTCAGCGATCCCTCTCATGGCCACCGGCAACCCTCACACATCGCACCGCACCCTTTTTCAATGCGCAGCCTTTCCCTTGAACTGACTCATGTACAAATGGTGATAGAACCCGCCCTGGGCTAACAGCTCCTCGTGGCTGCCGCGCTCGATGATGCGACCATCGTTGATGACGAGAATCTGGTCAGCGTTGCGGATGGTGCTCAAGCGGTGCGCGATGACGAAACTGGTGCGACCTTCCATCAACCGCAGCAGCGCTTCCTGGATGCGGACCTCGGTGCGGGTGTCTACGCTGCTGGTGGCCTCGTCCAGGATGAGGATGCGCGGGTCGGCCAGGACGGCGCGGGCGATGGCCAGCAACTGGCGCTGCCCCTGGCTCAGGTTGCTGCCGCGCTCCGAGAGTTGGGTCTGGTAGCCCTGGGGAAGCCGCCGGATAAACTGATCGGCGTTGGCCAGCCTGGCCGCGGCGAAGGCCTCCTCGTCCGTAGCATCGAGCCGGCCATAGCGGATGTTCTCCATCACCGTCTCCGAGAAGAGGAAGGTGTCTTGCAGCACGATGCCCAGTTGCTGGCGTAAACTATCCTGCTTGACCTGGCGGATGTCCCGACCGTCAATGCGGATGGCGCCGCCCTGGAGGTCGTAGAAGCGCGAGAGCACGTTGACCATGGTCGTCTTGCCCGCGCCCGTCGGCCCAACCAGGGCGATGGTCCGTCCGGGCTTTGCCTCCAGGCTCATATCCTTGAGAACAGGCACGTCGAGCAGGTAGCTGAAATCCACGTGGTCAAAGACGACCTCGCCAGCGACGTCGTCGAGGGCGACGGCATCCGGCGCGTCAACGAGCTCCGGCTGCTGGTCAATGATCTCGAAGATGCGCTCCGCGCCGGCCAAGGCGGCCTGGATGACATTGTAGAGGTTGCTCATCTGGCGTAGCGGGTCGGCCAGGCGGCGCGAATAGGCGACAAAGGTGGCGATGACGCCGACGCTGACCAGACCATGCAGGGCCAGCCAGCCACCCAGCCCGGCGACCACGGCAGTGTTCGCGTTGCTCAACGTGCCCATCAACGGTGGAATCAACATCGGGAAGACCTGCGCCCGGATGCCGGCCTCACGCACGGTCAGGTTAGCCTCGTCAAAGGCGGCGATGGCGGCGGCTTCCTGCCCAAACGCCTGCACAACCCGCTCGCCGCTGAGCGTCTCCTCCATCAGGCCGTTCAACTGGCCCAACTGCATCTGCAAGCGGCGGAAGCCCTGGCGGGTGCGCCTGGCGACACTCGCCGTCAGCAAGAGCATTAGCGGAAAGACGATCATCGTGCCCAGGGCCAGCCAGAGGTTGAGCGCAAACATCACCCCGACGATGCCGACCATCGTGAGCAGGCTGGCGATCATCTGAGTCACGTTCTGGGAGAGCGCCTGGTTGATGGCGTCAATGTCGTTGGTCAGGCGGCTCATCAACTCTCCCTGTGGCCGCTGGTCGAAGAAGCTGAGCGAGAGCGTCTGCAAGTGCTCGAAGAGGTCGCGACGCAGCGCCCGCAGTGCTTTCTGGGCAACCGTCGCCATGAGGTAATCCTGGCCAGTCTGGGCCAGCCAGTTGACCAGGTATAGGCCGACCATCAGCAAGGCTATGTGCAGCAGTCCTGGCACGTCGCCAGTCGTAATGAACCGGTCAATGGCGACGCCTATGAGGTAGGGGCCTGAGACCCCCAGGGCGGTGCTCAATATCGTGAGGGCCAGAATCAGCGCGAGCGTCCAGGTGTAGGGGCGCAGGTAGGCCACCAGCCGGGCCAGTGCCCCGCGCACGTCGCGCGCTTTTTCGATTTTCACACTGCCGGCAAAGGCCGGTCCCCGGCCTCTCAAGTGCATCGGGGGCGGCGATTGGGGCGTACTAGCCATGGTGTGAATCTCCATCCCCCAGTTGCGACTGGTAGATTTCCCGGTAGATGGGGCTGGATGCCATCAACTCCGTGTGCGTGCCCCCGGCGACGATTTGCCCCCGGTCCAGCACCACGATCTTGTCGGCATTGAGCACCGTGCTGATGCGCTGCGCGATCACAAAGCGCGTGCGGCCGTTCATCACCTGCCCCAGTGCGGCCTCGATCTTGGCCTCCGTCTCCACGTCCACGGCGCTGGTGCTATCGTCCAGGATGAGGACGCGCGGCTGCACCAGCAGGGCGCGGGCAATGGCGATCCGTTGCTTCTGCCCGCCGGAGAAGTTGACGCCACGCTGTCCGACGAGCGTGTCGTAACCCTGGGGCAGAGCCACGATAAAGTCGTGGGCCTGGGCGGCCCGGGCCGCGGCGACGACCTCCGCGTCCGTCGCCTCGGGGCGCCCGTAGCGGATGTTGTCGCGGATGGTGCCGCTGAACAGCACCGTGTCCTGCAGCGCGACGCCCATCTGCGCCCGCAGCGAGTCCATCGTCATATCGCGCACGTCCACGCCGTCCATCGTCACCCGGCCCTGCGTCACGTCGTAGAAGCGCGGGATCAGGTGCACCAGGCTGGATTTGCCCGCGCCGGTCGCTCCCAGGATGGCCACGGTCTGGCCGGCCTCGGCCACCAGGTTGATGTCTCTGAGCACCGACTCCTGGCCGTCGCCGTTGTAGCTGAAGCACACGTTCTCGAAGGCCACCCGGCCGGTCACGTCGGGTACAGCGCGCGCCTGCGGGCGCTCCTGCACCTCGGCGACGCTGTCGAGTACTTCGAGGATGCGCCCAGCCGACGCCTCGGCTGCGGAGAGTGGCCCGACCATCATGGACAGCAAGAGCAGCGGAAACACGGTGAATTGCAGATAGTTCACGGAGGCCACGATCTCGCCTATCGTGAGGCCGCCGCCGATGACCATCTGCCCGCCAAACCAGACCAGGGCGGCCATCCCCAGGTTGAGGAGGAGCGTCAGGGTCGGGTTCAGCCCGGCCAGGAGTTGCATTACTTGCGTGGTCTGGGCCATCAGAGCAGTGTTGGCCTGCTCGAAGCGCGCGTTTTCGTGATCGGCACGCACGAACGCCTTGACCACGCGCACGCCGGCCAGGTTTTCCTGCAGGACAGTGTTCAGCTTGTCCAATTTGCGTTGCACGCGCCGGAAGAGCGGCTGCGTCCTGGTTGTTAAGAACCAGACGACGGTCATCATTGTCGGCAGCAGCACGAGCATCATCAACGCCAGCCGCCAACTGAGCACGGTTAACATGACCACGCTGCCCAACATCAACAGCGGCGCGCGGGTGAGGATGCGCAGCGAGAGCATCACAATCATCTGTACCTGGTTCACGTCGCTCGTCAGGCGCACCAGCAGTTGGCCGGTCTGGAGGCGGTCGAGGTTGCCGAAGGAAAGCGTCTGGACCTTGCGAAAGAGCGCGCTGCGCACATCGGTGCCGAAGCGATAAGCGACCTGCACCGCCAGCAGCGTGTTCCCAATCGCCAGTAGTGTGTCAACGACGGAGGCTCCGATCATAATCAGCGATGTGTTCAGCACTACCGCCATGTCTCTCTTGGCCACTCCTTCGTCAATCGTGCGCTGGACCAGGCGTGGAATGAACAGGTCTATCGCCACCACGCTGATCAGCATCAGCCATGCCAGGGCGCTGGCCTTTCGATAAGGTTTGAGAAAACGTATTATGCGTCGCATACTGGATCCATGCTGAAGAAACCCGTTTTCTGGCGACTTCGCCACCGAAATCTAACTGAATCAACTTGTTTCAAGTCGGCACGGAGGACAACCTGCCATGAGAAAACGGGTTTCTGAATGTCAAGTTATGTACGACGGAGGTTGCTTTCCGCGCCGGGGGGAAAGCGCAGGTGTGTTTCGGTGGCCGCTGCCAGGTTGGAGTAGACACCCCGGTAGGCCGGGGGCAGCAACGCCGCCATCTGGTACATGATCTCGTCGGTCATCTGCCGGCGCACCTGGCGGGTCACCTTGACCCCGCCCGCGTCCAGGTAGAACGGCTGGCCCACGACGATGTGAAAGTCGGTGCGGCGCAGGCGTGCCAGGTTGTGCCAGAAGAGCTCCCCACCGTAGTAGACCATGGGCAGCAGGAGCGCACCGCTGCGCAAGGCCAGGAATACAACGCCCGTACGGCCCCACTGTAAGCGCCCGTGGCCGCTGCGGGTGCCCTCAGGGGCCACGGCCAGGATGTGCCCCGCTTCCAGCACTTTCAGCGCCTGGCGGAGAGCGGTCACGTCGGCCTCGCCTCGGCGTAGCGGGATGGCTCTCCCCAGGTCGAACAGGGCCCCCAGGGCGGGATTGTCCCAGGTCTCCGCCTTGGCAAAGCCAGTCACCGGGCGCGGCTGCAGGTGGGTGTAGAGAAGGGGCACTTCCAGGAAGTTGACGTGGTTGGCGACGATGATAAGCGGCCCCTGGTCCGGCACCCGCGTCAACTGGGCGTCGTCCACCCGGCAGAGAAGACGGGTCAGGGCCTTGATGGTCGAGGTCACCACGCGGTAGGTGAGCGTCATTCTACACCCTCCGGCGACTGACAGATAACCTGGATCTGGCGCGGCAGTAGCTCCAATTCGAGTCGTCTTCCGTCGGTGCACAGCGTCTCCCCGTCGGCGTGGGCGGGCAACGCTCCCTCGACAGCGGTGACGACCACACGCCGCGCCCGCCCGGTGCGGATTGGCTCCTGGGTGGCTTGCGTGCCGCGCAAGAAGTGGGGGATGAGGGCAAAGATGCGAGCCCGGCTCACCTGGCGGGCGATGCACAGGTCGAACAGGCCGTCGTCGGGCTGGCCCTGCGGGGCCACCAAAAAGCCGCCCCCCATCCGTCGCCCATTCATCACCGAGACCATCAGCGAGGGTTGCTTGATCGTCTGCCCGTCGTACTCGATGGTGACGATGGGGGCCTTATAGTACAGGAAAACGGTCTTGAGCACAGCCACCAGGTAAGAGGGGAAGCCGTGCAGCCGGGTCATTTTGACCGCCTCAAAGCCGACCACAGCATCGAACCCAATGCCCACCCCGTTGCCGAAGTAGCGGCCCGCTGGGTAGAGGCCGCCGACGACCCGGCCGACGTCCATCGTGCGCCGCTGCCCCTGGGCTAACGCCTGGCAACCGGCTTCCAGGTCGGTAGGGATGCCCAGGCCGTAGGCAAAGTCGTTGCCCCGGCCGACACACAGGATTCCCATCGGGCACGTTCCCGCGCCAGCTTGTTTCGCGCGCATCAAACCATTGAGCACCTCGTTGGCCGTGCCGTCGCCGCCTACTGCGACCACAACGTCGTACCCTGCGACAACGGCCTCCTGAGCCAGATCCGCCGCGTGCCAGGGGGCCTCGGTGCGCACCAGGTCGAAATCCAGGCCATGCCCACTCAGCATCTGTTCGATCTGAGGGATAGCCCGCTCGCCAGCCCCTCGACCGGCGACGGGGTTAACGATGATCTTGTAGGTGGTCATCTTGGAATTGCTGAGTACGCTGAACTGTGCTGTGCTCACTGACGGCATCCTCTCCACAAACCGTTTGCGACCAATCTTCGTTCCCTTGCAGCTCAGGCTGGTGGTTGAAACCGCGCCTGATAGGGCATATCCACGCCGGCCGACCGCCTGCGCGGTCGGGCGTTGTGTCGGCGGAGGCCGACGCCCGGCCAAAGGCCCTACAGGCGCGACCTCGGTCGCCAGCCAGGGTAAGCAGTTATGTTTTGACAAAGTTCCCTGCCGGGGCTATAATGGGCGCGCAGTAACCATCGCCTTCAGGAGTAGATCATGTCTGGCGAACACCAGCCAGTGGAGATGGCCGCGCCGGGGTCGGAGGCCGGGCCAGGGGCGAGAAGCAGCAGGGCCGCCTGCCGGCCGCCGAGGGGAGCTACCGGAGCGTCCCCCGGTCTGCCGGCCATCGCGTGGCGACGAGGGTCACATCTGAGTTTGAGGATCGGGCTACAACGCACCTTCACCGCCCTGCGCCACCGCAATTATCGCCTGTATTGGTTCGGGCAGATCGTCTCTCTCATCGGCACCTGGATGCAGAGCGTGGGCCAGGGTTGGCTGGTCTACCAGCTCACCAACTCTCCCTTCGCCCTGGGCCTGGTCGGCTTCTCCAGTTCGCTCCCGGTCCTCGCCTTCTCCCTGTGGGGCGGCGTCATCACCGACCGGATGAACAAGCGTACCATCATCACTATCACCCAGACCGCGTCCATGCTCCAGGCCTTCGCTCTGTGGCTGCTCTACATCAGTGGTCGCATCCAGGTGTGGCACGTCATCGCGGCCGCCTTCTTGCTGGGCCTCATCAACGCTTTTGACGCCCCGGCTCGCCAGGCCTTCGTGATAGAGATGGTGAGCAAAGAGGACCTGATGAACGCTATCGCCCTCAGCTCCTCAGCTTTCAACAGTGCCCGTATCTTGGGGCCAGCTATCGCCGGGGTGTTGGTCAGCGTGCCTGCGGTGGGCATCGGCGGGCTGTTTTTCCTCAACGGGGTAAGCTTCCTGGCGGTCATCGTCGCGCTGCTGATGATGCGCCTGCCCCCCAGCCCGGCCCTGGCGCGTCATGGTTCAGTGTGGGCCAACCTGGTCGAGGGTCTGCGCTACATCTGGCATAACCCCGTCGTCCTCACCCTGGAGAGCCTGGTGGCCGTGGCCAGCATCTTCGGCATGCCCTACGCTGTTCTGATGCCAGTCTTCGCCAGCGACATCCTCAAGGTGGGGCCGGAAGGCTACGGCCTGCTCCTGGCCCTGACCGGAGTGGGCGCTCTCGTCGGCTCTCTGGGCCTGGCCTCTCTGGGCAACTTTCGCCACAAGGGCTGGCTGCTCACGGCTGGTAACCTCCTCTTCCCGGCCACACTCCTGGCCCTCGCCTTTTCCCGGTCTTACACCCTCTCGATGGTCATCATGGTCGGTGTCGGCTGGGCGATGGTCACCCAGAACGCCACGGTCAACACCCTGCTCCAGACCATGGTGCCAGACCGCCTGCGGGGGCGGGTGATGAGCGTGCACGCGCTGATGTTCCTGGGCATGACCCCCTTCGGCAACCTCCAGGCGGGGATGGTGGCCAACTTCTTGGGCGCCCCCTTCGCCGTGGGCCTGGGAGCCGTCTTGGCCGGGCTTTGCGGCCTCTTCATCTTCTGGCGCCTACCTCAGGTGCGACGGTTGGAGTAGCTACCGTTTCGAACCGCTGAGTACGCTGAACCCACTGAGGATGCCACCTCTCAGCACCCTCAGCGATTCCAACCCTGCGGAGGCGCGACGGCGCTTCGCGCCGTCTTCAGAAATCAGA
>JBAWAP010000387.1:0-34950 GCA_049589355.1 Anaerolineae bacterium | reverse complement strand
TTCAGGATCAACTGCCCACGTATCAGTCCAACCCCCACATCGAGTACTGGGAGGGACACAACGAGCCGGTTTGGACCGACGAGGAGGGCATGGGATGGTACGCCCAGTTCGAGGTGGAGCGTATGCGGCTAATGGCCGACCTGGGGCTGAAGTGCGTGCTCGGGAACTTCGCCACCGGATCGCCGGATCTGGCTCTCTGGCCCGCCTTCTTGCCGGCGCTCCAGGTCGTCAGGCAGTATCAGGCCCTCTTAGGCCTCCACGAGTACAGTTGGCCCTGGATGTGGTGGATGACGGGGAGGTATCAACTGAACCCCAACGAGGATCAAGGAGATGAGGGGTGGACGACGCTGCGTTACCGTAAGATCTACCGTCAGCATCTGATCCCTAACGGGCTGGGAGACGTGCCGTTGGTGATCACCGAGTGTGGCATTGATCCAGGGGTGAGTCCTAAGCCGCCGGGCTTAACCGGCGGGGCGTGGAGGCTACTGGGTGACCTCTGGGCCGAGCACAACAACGAGCCGAACAAGGCCGATTATTATTTCCGACAACTGGTCTGGTATGACGAGGAGCTACAGAAGGATGACTACGTCGTCGGCGCGACCATCTTCACCTGGGGCAATTTCGGCCCACCCTGGCTGTATTTCGACGTGGCCGGGACAGAGGTGGCCACGAAGTTGATCGCGTATACACAGGCGAATCCGGCCAAGCCCTTCAAGTATCCCGGCGTCGAGGAGGAAGAGAAACCCCGTGGGTATCCTCGCGTCCAGTACGAGCGCACTTACGTGCTGCTACCCCCCAGCGCAGACGCCGCCTGGGTGCAGGCGGTGGTGGAGAGCACGTGGGATCAACGTCGGTACACCATTGGAGGCAGTGCCGATGACGCGGGCGTCGGCGATCTGGATGTACGGCGCGTGATCGCCGTCAATCCGCAAGAGTGGCAGGGCGACCTGTCGTTGGAAGAGTTCTACGCGCAGTATTACCCCGGCGTCGAGTATGGGGCCATCACCGCCGCAACACCTGAGGAACTGGCACAGAAGTTAGCCAGCGAGTAGAGCTACATCCCGCTGTCAGCGGCACCCTCGTGAGGCTTGCGAGGGTGCCGTGTTTGTATGCCTGGAAGGGCAGCAAATTGACAGCCACACCAACTCCACAGATGGCTGTGACGCAAGGTCACTCGACGGTGCCGATGATCGCCGCGTCGTCTGGCAACCTGCGGCCCTCGTCGTCCACGGCTTCGAGTCGCTGGCCAGTAGGGGCGTCGAATACCCCAATGGCCAGCGTCAGGGGGCCAGCGCCCGATTGCTCTGGTAAAACGATGGTGCGGACATCACGGACGCGGTCGCCGGCCCGCCACAGCAAAAAGGGGAACACCCCCAGCAAAGGGTGGCCATCGCCCTGGGCCACCAACCGGCCCGTGGCATCGTACAAATGCACGAAGACAGTGTAGTCGCTCTCCACCGGCCGTAGACAGCGCCAGTCGAGGGTCACGGTCAGGGCATCACCCTCCCGCCCCCAGGACTTCGGCGAGACTTCGGCGAGCTCAGACTTCGGCAAGCCCTCGGCCTGAGGCTCGGCCCGAAGGCTCAGTCGAGCCGCGCTTCGCTCGAGCACGAAGTGCTCACCAAAGACGGCATCAGCGCCGGCCGGCGTACCATCCTGAAGAAACATCCCGGCCTGCCGCAGGTCCAGATCGTTGGAATTGTAGTCCACCACGTAGACGCGGCCCGCCCGTCGCACCGCTGCATCCACCGCCTCCCAGCCGGCCAGCGGCTTGTAGAACCGATAGTCCACACGCCAGGGTTTCGTAATGTAGGTGAACGGCAGCTCCACCGCCCGACGGTCGCCACCACCATTGACCCAGACGACGTCCTCGATGGTCACATCGCTGGGGATGAAGGTGATGCCCTCTGAGCCAAGGGGATAGATGGTATCCTCGTACCCGAACCAGGAGGGCACGCCGGTGAATAGCAGCGACTCGTCGGCGGGATGGGCCACAGAGGCGGCCATCACCTGGTCCACCATCCGGCTAATGACCAGGTAAGGCGTGCTGGCCCGGTGTAAGAAGACGACATTACCAATCAGGATGGCGACGAGCAAGGCCACTGCCGCCAGCCGTCCAAACCTCGACCCGCTCAGACCGGCGATCACTCCGCCCCACAGTAGCGCCGCGCCGGCAGAGGCCAGATACAGCAGCCGGGGGCTATCCAAGACGTAGATCGCATCAAGCATCAGCCAGGCGGGGGCCACGCTTAAGGCGAACCAGGCTGACGATAGCCACAGCAGGGTGCGTTGGCTGGATCGCAGCAGAAACGCGGCGACCAGGGTCAGGATAGCCAGGGCAACCACCAACACGGCCAGGAAGGCGTCCCCCTTGCCGGACAACACCCTACCCAGCGGGGCGGCCGGCCAGACGAGCCCTTGAAGGAGATACACGCCACTCTGCCACAGTCCAACCATCGTCAGCGGTTGAAAGGGCGCACGGGTCTTGGGGGCGAGGAACCACACCCCGACAAACACCAGCCCCAGGACCAGGTACACCACAAGGAGCGGCGATAGACGGTTGGCCCGTTCGCGCCGGAAGCGGACGACTTCCACCAGCCCGACTAGCGGTCCGGCCAGCACGCCGTACTCGTGGACCAGGGGCGCCGCTGCGGCCAGGCCGAGCGAGGCGACGAGCAGCGGACGATTGCCACGCCGTTGACCCTCCCAGTACAGCGTCACCGATCCCAGGATCAGCGCCGCAACCAGTGGGTGGAACAGCGCCCCGACGTAGGGCACAACCTGATAACTGAAAGGGTAGGTCACGAACAGGAGCGCCGCCGTGACGGCGCACAGCAGGCGCGCTTTCCCTTCGAAAAGACGAAAGGTGAGGAGTCCCAACAGGCAACCGTTGAGGGCGTGGAGCACGAGGTTGAGAGTGTGAAGGCCCAGCGGATCGAAGCGACCCAACAGGGTGTGTGAAAGCTTCCAGATGAACAGCGTCAGGGGGCGGTAATACATTAACCCCTCGGCGGTAAGCCAGGTCTCGGCCAGTGAGTGCCCGTCCACCCAGCGAAAGTGCAACATGTCGTCAAAGAACAGAGGCAGCCGCATTGAGTAGCCGTACACCATTGCTGTGGCGAGTACGGCGACGACAGCCACGAGAACGACCCTGATTCTGGCGGACGGAGAGTGTAACATCAGGCTGCCTCCGGCAAGGATGGACATTAGTTTACCGCATCAGGCCGTGATTGTCAACAACGCGGAGCGAAGCTGCAGAGAGTGATAGAATGACAAACGATCCACAAAGCAGAGCCGTCTTCTGGCGCAGAGGAAACTTCAAAGAGATCGTCATCGCCATTGCCGTCTCCGCGCTGGCCGCCCTGCCGCTGTTCCTGAACGGCGGCTTCCTCAACACGCGAGGGGGAGGCGATAGCCCCTTCCTGCTGGTTCGCCTCCACCAATTGGTTTCCAACTTGAGCGCTGGTGTCTTCCCCGCCCGCTGGATGCCCGACGCGGCCTATGGCTTAGGTTATCCTTTCTTCAGTTTCTATGCTTCTCTGCCCTACTACGTCGCCGCCCTGTTCAAGCTGTGGGGCTTTGGCTTCATCTGGTCCATCAAGCTGACTCAGTCCTTGGGTTTCGTCGCGGCCACAGCCTCAATGTATCTTTTGGCTAAACGCTTGTTTCACCGAGAGGCCAGTGCCATACTGGCCGCCTTGGCTTACACCTACGCTCCTTATCACCTGGTCAACGTCTACGTGCGGGGCGATGCCCTGTCGGAGTTCTACGCCTTCGTTTTCTATCCCCTCATCTTCTGGGCGCTGCTGCGCCTGCGAGACTCGCTTTCGGCTGGCAAAGCCTTGCCTCAAACTGACCAACTCAATCATGTCATTCTGAGCGAGCGGAGTGAGCGAAGAATCTCGTTCCGCATGCCAGGAACGGGATGCTTCGCTCTGCTCAGCATGACAAGTAACATCGCCCTGGTCGCTCTTGCTTACGGAGGGCTGATTCTGACCCACAACATCTCGGCCCTCACCTTCAGCGCCTTCGTAGTTCTCTACATCTTGCTGGCTGCTTCCAGGACACCAGGCAGAGCTAAGTGGCTCACCGTGAGCGCCCTTGGACTTGGTCTGGGTTTGGCCATAAGCGCCTGGTACTGGATTCCGGCCTTGCTGGAGGGGAAGTACGGACAATTGGAGCATCAGACCACCGGCTACTTACATTACAGCAACCACTTTCGCGGCCTGGACCTGGTGCAGCCCTCGCTACTTTTCGACTATGCCATTGAAGCAGGGCAGACGCCCTTTGCCGTGGGCCTGGCCCAGGCCGTACTCGCGCTCCTGGGTGTGGCGGCGATCGTCGCTTGGTGGGTCAGGCGCCGCCGTCCCGAGGCCCAGAGCGCTTTCTTCATCGCTGGCTTGGCCCTGGCCACTTTTCTTATCACTCCGCTCTCACGTCCCCTGTGGGATATCGTGCCCTTCTTGCCTTTTGTACAGTTTCCCTGGCGCTTTCTGGCGGTGCAAGCCTTTTTCGCCAGCATCGTCATTGGCTACTTGGCCCAGCGGTTGCCCAGGCCGCGTTTGCTGGCCGGCATCGCGGGGGCGGTGTTGCTAGTGGCCTCCATGCTGGGCCTGAAGCCCGAATACCTGCCCATCGGCGAGGCGGACATCACCGTGGAGCGTCTGATGCTCTACGAATACTTCACCGCCAACATCGGCACCACCATTCGCCACGAGTATCTACCCCGCTGGGTGGTGCCTCGCCCCTACACCTCCGAGGTGTTGCTGCGTGGGGGTGAGAAACCACCGCCGCTGGTGCTGGATGGAGAGGTCAAAGCGGCCAATCTGGTTTGGCATAAGCCAACAGCCGAAGGGTGGGCCCTCAACGTGACCTCACCCCAGGCATCTTTGGCCTTCCACACCTATTACTTCCCCGGCTGGCGGGCCTACGTGGACGGCCAACCCAGGGAGGTGCGGCCCGTCGAGAACCTGGGCTACATCGGCCTTGATCTCGTCCAGGGAGAGCACCAGGTCGTCTTGCGGCTGGAGCGCACGCCTCTGCGGGCCCTGACTGAGGGGCTATCCCTGGTTGCTGTCTTGGCCATCGTCGGACTCTTAGCTCGAAGCTCGAAGCTCAAAGCTCAAAGCTCAAAGCTCAAATTCCTCGTGGTGGCGATTCTGCTGTTAAGTGTTAATGGCTTTCGGACTTCGGACCGATTTATGGCCGACCACCCGACTACCCGACCACCTGACCAAGGACCATCAGACCAAGGACCAATAGACCAAACCATGGATTTCGACCGCCTGCCTTACCTGCATCACAATCCCCAAGGGGTCAACTTTGGCGGGATGGCACGGTTGCAGAGCTACCGGCTTTCGGCTGATGAGGTGGAAGCTGGAAAGACCGTCGAGGTGGTTCTCCACTGGGATGAGGTCAAGGTCGAGGGCCTGGAAGCGGACGTGCGCCTGACCTCCCCTGCTGAGTACCTCTTCCACGTCAGCGCTGGCCTGGCTGGTGATAATGTCCCCTTGCAGGGCGAGACGACGTATCACCGTTTGAAAGTGCCTGAGGGAGCCGTTCGTGGCCTCTACCTGATCAGTGTGGAGTTAAGGGGCGAGGAGGGTGAGATCAGACCTATCACGGAGAGGGGCGAGACCCTGGGGACTACCTATCTGCGTCCCCTGCGCGTTCGCAGCGAGCGCCGGGCAACGGGCGATGAGCCGACCCTGACGAGTTTCGAGCCAGGCATCGTCCTGAGCCAGGTAGAGACCGAACAGAAAAAGCCCGAAGAACTGGAGGCCAGTTTGATCTGGCGAGTCGTTGAGTCGGTGGCGGCCAACTACGGCCTGGCCCTGCGCCTGCGGGATGGAGATGGGCAAGTGCTTGCCTCTCTTGACACCCAACCTCACTACGGCCTGTACCCCACCAGCTTATGGCGAGAGGGGGAGCTGATCGGCGATGGCTACGTCCTGCCCTTACCTGAGGGCACGCCGCCTGGCGACGACTATTCGCTGGAGGTGATCCTCTACGAAGTGGCCTCGCTGGCACCCATCGGCACGGTGCAGATACCCAATGTAACCCTAACGGAACCCACCATCAAGGCCACTTATCCTGTGCTCCAGGAGTTCGATCAGTTGGCCCTGGTCGAATTGAGTCCGGCGAGGACGCAGATAGAGCAGGGTCAACCTTTGCTCGTGAAAGCGAAATGGGCCGCCACCGAGCACCCCACCCGCGACTATTCTTGCCGTCTATCCCTGAAAGATGAAAGAGGGATAACCGTCCAGTCGCAGACCGCACCGATAGCCAGGAGCTATGCCACCTCCCTCTGGCCAACCAATGCCATCGTGGTCAGCCGCTACCGGCTGCCCCTCGATCCCCTGCTGCCTCCGGGGCGCTACGATTTAGTTGTCGCTGTGTTCGATCCCCTAACTGGCGAAGGCTTCGGGGAATTCGTCGCCCCGCTGGCCATCGTCATTGAGGGAAGAGAGCGCAGCTACGCCATACCCGCCATGCAGATCAAGCTTGACGTGAGTTTCGGTGGCCAGATGCGCCTTCTGGGCTATGATCTAAAGCGTGAGGAAGGGGAATTGCGGCTGGGGTTGCACTGGCAAGCGCTACAACAAATGGAAGGGGATTACAAAGTCTTCGTCCACCTGTTCGATCCTGCTACGGAGGTGATTGTGGCTCAGGACGACGCCATGCCTCGCCAGAACCAGTATCCCACTTCCTGGTGGGCTGAGGGCGAGGTAGTCAGCGATGAGGTCGCCATCTCCCTGAAGGACTTGCCCCCAGGACGCTACCGCCTCGCCCTGGGCGTCTATGACCCCCAGACGATGGATCGCCTGGCGGCAGTCGGGCCTGACGACACCCCTGTCGCCGATAACCGAGTCGTCTTGGATGAAGAGATAGAAGTACCTTCACCCTAAAATGCCGAGTTCCTGATCGTTTTCGGCGGCTATCTCTACGTGGGAACCTACAACTGGAACACCGGGGCCGAGGTCTGGCGCAGCCCCGACGGCACTACCTGGACCCAGGTCAATGCCGACGGCTTCGGCGACGTCAACAGCCAGGCTGTCGCTTTCATGGCTGTTCTCGGCAGCTATCTCTACGCGGGGACTTACAACGAGGCCACTGGGGCCGAGGTCTGGCGTAGCGGCGGCATCAGCCCCCCAGAGCCCATCGGCGGGGTCATCGTCCCGGTGAACAAGCTGGAGCTGTTGGCACCGTGGGTGGGGCTGGCGGTGCTGATTGCGATCGGTGGGACGCTGTTGCTGCGGGCGCGGCGGCGGAGGGATGCCTGAGGCTGCACAGAAGCGCCTAAGGGTAGGTGAAAATAGAGAGCGGGGGGTGGACGTCTTTACCCCCATTTGATTTTGTCAGCTAAAGGCAATAGGTGAAAAACGCAAAGAGCCATCCCGTTCCCAGGATGGCTCTTGCTTATAGCGGGCTGGGGCAGCCGAAGCGTCCAGGCGTTTGCGAAGGCCTGCCGTAAGCGGACTTTGGGCTGAACGAAGCCGCCACTCGAAACCCGAGGTAGTGGTAGCGGGCGTCAGGGTAGACCGCGTAGCGGAGCGTGCAGCGGGCGTACCACTGATTGCGGTACCACGAGCCGCCCCACAACACCCGGCCTACTCCGCTCTTGATATCTTCCCGGCCATCCTCTGGATCATAGGGGTAGATCTCGCAAACGCTCCACGTCCACTCCCAAACGTTGCCCGCCATGCCCAGCAAGTCGTAAGGGGTGGCTTCTTGTTTGCCACCTGCGGTGTTACACCTCTTCTCGTCCTTTTGGCTGCCCCAGGGATAGATGCGCCCATCGCTGCCCCGTGCGCCCTTCTCCCATTCGGCCTCGCTGGGCAGGCGATAAGGCTTGCCGGTTTCCTCTGCCAGCCAATGGCAGTAGGCCATAGCGTCATGCCAGGAGACGTACACCACAGGATGATCTTCTTTGCCTGTTGGTGGTTGCCTGCCTATCCAGTGCTCCGGCAGGTGGTGGCCAGTAGCCTGCACAAAAGCCGCGTACTGGGCGTTGGTCACCGGCGTTTTGGCCAGATAGTAGTCGGGCAGGTACAGAGTATGTTGGGGCTGCTCATCATCAACCGCATCTTGATCCAAGCTGGGATCACTGCCCATGGTGAACTCACCGGCGGGGATGAGGACCATCTCCGGCTCGAAGGGCTTCACAGGCGGTGTCCTGAACCCTGTCCTGAGCGTAGTCGAAGGGCTATCGAAGGGTTGAACAACTTCGAGCGATCCTTGAAATGCTTGCCTCTGAGAGGGCATTCTATTAGATTCAGTCACGAAGATGCTGGAATACCCTTTGTCTTTCCTCCCCCGTACCTCGCTCCAAGGGAGCTTCGTACTGCCGACAATGTAAGTGGGTGTCCGCGTAGGAATGAGTCTGACCCCTACTACGATCTCATAGCCACTTTCGTAAGTCATGGCATACTCCCAATATATTCATACTTCTCTCTGCCATTTTCACACCTTCTTTCCGAAAGAACCCCGATTGCTGAAGAGCCTGTCCAGAAAGCGGGCGAAATGATTGCAGACTTGGTGAAACACTTACATTATAGCAGATTACGCCAAGTAATGAGTGAAAATAGCGTGAATTTGACGTGAATTCTGCGTGAAAATGAAGAGCCGCGGTCAGGCGCTTGACCGCGGCTCTTGTTGGCTGTACCCAGGTTCAGGATGTTAACTGGGGATAATCTGTAACCACTTTCGTCTGGCTGGCAAACTGTACACCAGATTCCCGCTCGTTTGGCACACAGCAAAACGCCACCTGCGCAGTTGACGCAGGTGGCTTCTTGCCCACGCTTCCCTTTTTTCCCCACTTCTGGTATCATAGAGCCAGATTTTCGTAGGGGAGATGGGTCCTGTGCTGGAAAAGATAGAAGGCACCGTCGAGCACATCACCTACTATAGTGAAGAGGACGGCTATACCGTGGCCCGCTTCCAGGCGGAGGGGCGAAGCGACTTGGTCACAGTAGTGGGCAACTTGATGAGTGTGAACATGGGGGAGAGCTTGCGCCTGGAGGGCTTTTGGACAACCCATCCTCAGCACGGCCCCCAGTTCAAGGTGATAAACTATCAGATGGTGCTCCCAGCCACGGTGGAGGGCATCCGCAGATATCTCGGCTCGGGCCTGATCAAAGGCATCGGCCCGGTCACAGCCAGGCGCATCGTCAAGCACTTTGGGCTAGATACGCTGGAGATCATTGAGCACCATCCCCAGCGCTTGCGCGAGGTGCTGGGGGTGGGCAAGAAGCGGGTGGTGATGATCACGCGGGCCTGGGAGGAACAGCGGAGCATCAAGGAGGTGATGCTCTTCCTCCAGAGCCACGACGTGAGCACTTCCCTGGCGGTGAAGATCTACAAGCAGTACGGCAATGCGGCCCTGGATGTGGTGCGAGAGGATCCCTACCGCCTGGCCCGCGACATCTATGGCATAGGCTTCCTCACTGCCGACAAAATCGCCCAAAAGCTGGGGCTGCCCACCGATTCACCACAGCGGGTGGCCGCCGGCATCGCTTACGTGCTAAGCCAGTTGGCCGACGAGGGGCACGTCTATGCCCCGCAGGGGAGGTTGGTCAGGGAGGCCACCGAGATCCTGAGCGTGCCTTCGGATCTGGTTGAGGCAGGGGTCGCCCAGTTGGAGGAGGAGGAGCAGGTCCACCGCGAGGAGATAACTTACGCCGACCTGGGTCAGCCGGGGGTTGCTATCAAAGAGGAAAAAGCCGTTTACCTGCTGCCCTTCTACTACGGCGAGGTGGGCGTAGCCAATCGCCTGCGGACCCTCATCAACGTCGAGCGCAGCCGGCTGGCTTTTTACAAGTCGGCCAAATGGGAGCGGGTCTTCGCCTACTTGGCGGAGCGGACACGCCAGCCCCTAAACGCCCAGCAACAGGAGGCGGTGCAAGCGGCTTTGACCAACAAGGTGACGGTGCTAACCGGCGGCCCCGGCACGGGCAAAACCACCACGGTACGAACCATCATCCAGTTGCTGGAGGCCAGGAGCCAGTCCTGTGCTTTGGCTTCTCCCACTGGGCGGGCGGCCAAGCGTCTGCGCGAAGCCACCGGCCGGGAGGCCAAAACCGTCCATCGCCTGCTCGAATTCTCGCCTCAGAAGGGTTTCCAGCGAAACGAGGACAACCCGCTGGAAGTGGACATGGTCATCGTAGACGAAGCCTCCATGCTCGACCTGCTCCTCACCAACCACCTGCTCAAGGCCATTGATCCGGCTAGCCACCTGTTGCTGGTGGGCGACGTGGATCAGTTGCCCAGCGTAGGGGCTGGCAATGTGCTCCGGGACATCATCGCCTCAGGACAGGTAGCCGTGGTCAGGCTAGAGGAAATCTTCCGCCAGGCTGAAGGTAGTCTGATCGTGGCTAACGCCCACCGCATCAACCGTGGCCAGATGCCCCTCTTCGCCAAAGGGGCCAAGGACTTTTTCCTCTTCGTCGAGGAAGACCCTGAAAAGGCCGCTGAGCTCCTCGTTGACCTGGTGAAGACGCGCATTCCGCGCAAGTTTGGCTATCACCCCGTTGACGACATTCAGGTGCTCTCGCCCATGTATCGGGGGGCAGTGGGGGTGTCGTCCCTCAACGCGCGCTTGCAAGAGGCCCTCAATCCCCCCAGCCTGGCCAAAAGCGAGCGACGGCTGGCGGGCCGCCTCTTTCGCCTGGGCGACAAGGTGATGCAGACTCGCAACAACTACGATAAGGAGGTCTACAACGGCGACATCGGTAGGGTGGTGCGCCTCGATCTGGAAAATCAGGTCATGGTAGTACGCATAGACGACCGCCCTGTGCCCTACGATTTCAGCGAGTTAGACGAGTTGGTGCACGCGTTTGCTGTGAGTGTCCATAAGAGCCAGGGCAGCGAGTACCCGGCGGTGGTCATGCCGATCCTGACCCAGCACTACCTCATGCTGCAGCGCAATCTCCTATACACGGCGGTGACCCGGGCCAAGGAGCTGGTGGTGCTGGTGGGTACGAAGAAGGCCATGGCCATCGCCGTCCGCAACGACAAGATAGCCCACCGTCATACAGCCCTGGACATGCGTCTCAGAGAGTCTCTATGACAGCAAATCAAGTGGATTCAACGAATGGGCGCTGTCTTCAGCACCCATTCGCTGAATCCATGAACTCGGGTTGTCATATTCAGGGACATCATTCTTGTTGACCCGCTGGCTCGCTGGTCTGGGCCTTTTCCCACAGGTCCCGATATGCTGCCTGCACCCAGGGGTCCAATTGGTTTGCCAGGGCCAACGGGAGCCCCAGACGAGTGATCAAGTCTTGCACGTCGGCCAGGTCTCGCAGCCGGTGAGGCGCGCTCATCCCCGATGCCAGTTTCAACTCGGTCAATTTCTCCAACGTCACCACCCGCAGACCCTCTATCTCCACCGTTATCCCTGGGGTCGTCGGATCAGGAAAAGCCACGGGCTTGGGCAACCCATCGCCTGGGTACTCGCCGGCGGTCACGATTTCGATACGCACGCCTGTCTCGGTATCGCGGAATGATTTCTGGGCTCCTTGGAAGGCTGGCCGATATCCCCGTCCCACCAGCCGCTGGCGGAAGCGCTCCAATCCAGATGGCGTCAATAGCAAGTCAATGCCCTCCGTCAGTCTTGGATACCCGTGTTCGGCAAGGGCAAGTCCTCCCAACAGGGCATAGGGGATTCCCTCGGCATTCAATCGCTGTGTCAATCGCCGCAATGTGCCGTGCAATCGCCCCTCACCGGCAAAGAAAGCACTCGCCTCGCGGAGCATCTGGTCTCCACCCTGGCGTAGCAGGTACTCGTAGGCCACGCTATTCCCTTGTGCCATCCATCCCTCCCATATTGGCTACCTGCCAATCTCTCTGCCCTGGATTGCCAGGCTCGTACTATCCCTTGCATACAGAATTGTAACCCACCTTGCCAGAGATGTCAACCCCCAGAGCCCGCCCAGCCGATTGAGGCCCTTTCGTTCAATCCGCCAATTAGTTGTCGTAGCCTCTTTCTTGCCAAATCCCGCTTTTGCTGGTACAATCGGCCTTCAGGAGATATTATGAAGAGCGTAGTTGGCGGTCTAGCAATTGTAGCTATCGTGGTTGTGGTCTTCATCGTAAAAGCTACCGACTTCCTCGCTGCTCAGGAGGCCATCACTCGCGGCGGCGATTGGGTTCAGACCACAGCGGCAGACTTCGAGTCTGGAGCTGGCCAGGGCATCCAGGTGACGCGAGAGGGCGACGGCGAGTTGTGCCTGGCGGCGGGAAAGACGACGGGCGTATTTACTTCCACCGTCGGCTTGGCGGCTTTTCCCTTCAACGCCGTGGGGGCCCACTGGTCGGCCGACGTGCCTCCCAATGCGCAACTGTCCGTTGCGGCGCGCATCAGCTCGGATGAGGTGGCCTGGTTGCCCTGGCAGGACATCGTCGAGGTCGAGCGAGGTCAGGACGGTCGCTTCTACGGGGGGAACATTATCATGACTGAAGGAGGGCGTTACTTCCAGTACCGCTTAACCCTCCTCCAGACCTCCGAGGTCTTACATGGTGACTTCGGCCAGCAAATTGTCCACAAAAGCAGCGATTTTGCCATGGAAAAGTCATCCTCTAGACCTCGGAGGTCTAACCACACACACCCTGACCTCAGTACAGGTACCCCAAAGCTGTTGGAGATCACCCTGACTTATATAGATTCCACGGCCGGCCCCGATTTGGCCGAGGCGAAGGCATCGGCTCGGAGCCAAGTTTCAGCTCTGGGCGTGTCCCAGCCGTCCATCATACCCCGCTCTGGCTGGGGGGCCAACGAGAGCTGGATGACCTGGCCCCCTGAGTATCACCCCGTGCGCAAGGTCATCGTCCACCACACTGTCACCCCGAATTATGACCCGGACCCACCGGCCACGGTGCGGGCTATCTATTACTACCACGCCGTGACCAGGGGTTGGGGCGACATCGGCTATAACTATCTGGTGGACTGGCAGGGCAACATCTATGAAGGACGCTATGGTGGCCTCGATGTAATAGGTGCTCATGCTAGTGGATACAACCGAGGCAGTGTGGGCATCGGCGCTATGGGTACCTATGGCAACAGCGTAAATCCCCCCAGTGCCCAGCCAAGTGAGGCCCTGCAAGATGCTATTGTGGACTTGGCAGCTTGGGAATGTAGCCGCAGCCTTATTAACCCCAATGAGAGCAGTTACTTCGTGGACAGAACTACCCATAACATCGCTGGTCACCGCGATTACTACGCCACTGCCTGCCCTGGCGATTACCTCTATGCTAAGCTGTCCTATCTGCGCGGCCAGATTTGGCAGGAAATCCAGGCTCATACGCCCCAGTACCTGGCTCAGTTCCTCGATCACGACACGCCCACAGCCATGCTAATCAGTCATACCTACGAAGTGGACTTGTCGGTACAGAACGCTGGCACCCTGACCTGGCCGGCAGATGGGGAAAACCCTGTGCGCCTGGGCTTTCATTGGTATGATGAGGCTGGGGAACCGGTGACGCAGCCGCCGGAGCACGACCATCGCACTCCTTTAGACGAAGACGTAACCTTCGCCAACACCGCGGTTTTCAGCCAGGCCCTGGTGACAGCGCCTGAAGAACCGGGCCAGTACACCTTGAAGTGGGACCTCGTCCACGAGGATCTCACCTGGTTCGCCGATCAAGGCAGCAGCACTCTGGATGTAACCGTCTCCATTAGTTCTACAGTCACGCCGACGAGTACCCCCACGCCAACTAACACACCGACCAACACACCCACAGCCACGCCAACCGACACGCCAACGATTACATCCACCCCGACCAATACACCAACGCCAACCAACACGCCCACCGACACACCTACGGCCACGCCGACCCATACGCCCACCGACACACCTACGGCCACGCCGACCCATACGCCTACGATCACATCCACACCGACCAATACGGCCACACCAACCAGCACGCCAACCAATACACCTACACCCACGCCAACTAGTACGCCTACGATCACATCCACTCCCACCAACACGCCCACGCTAACCCAGACTCACACCCCCACGCTGACTTCTACACCTACGATGACGCCAACGCCGACTGAAACCCCCACGTCCTATGATCTTTACTTGCCTCTGATTGCTAAGTATCCAACGCCTACACCCACTTCCACACCCACTCCAACAAGCACCCCCACACCAACCAGTACTCCAACGCAAATTCCCTGTGATGAGCTGATTCGCAACGGCGATTTTGAAACAGCAGGGGACTGGATCAACTGGATCCCTGGGAAGAATACCCCACGCCCAGCAGCATACTCAATGGCTGTGGTTCGGTCGGGCTCCTGGTCCATGCGCCTGGGGATCACCGACCAGAGCGATTCCTATAGCTATTCCTCCATCTATCAGGAGGTGACTATTCCCAGGGACGCAGTGAGTGCTACGCTGTCGTTTTGGTACTATCCTATCTGTCAGGATACCGCTGAGCACGATTGGCAAGCGGCGATTATCTATGACCATACTTGGGGGTTTCTAAACTGGGCAATGCCGAAAGTCTGCTCTAACAGCCAAATCTGGACGCACCATACCTTTGACCTGACGCCCTACAAGGGGCAGACAATCATAGTCTACTTCAATGTCTACAACAATGGAGTGGGCAATCGCAAGGCAGCTATGTATCTGGATGATGTGTCGGTACAGGTATGCACCGATTAGAATCTATCAGAGAGTTCTTGCGCCAACAGCAAAAAACTAACCCCAAAGACACAAAGGCGCAAAGAGAAATGTGAAGGGGTTGCCAAGCTAGCTGGTTTGTGGTAAGATAAGTATGAGGAGGAAGAAATATGCCAACTTTCACCACTCGTCCTGTCATCATGGGCACTCGCGGCGTGGTCACCTCGGGGCATTACCTCGCCACTGCTGCTGGCTTTCGTATCATGGAGCAGGGCGGCAATGCCATTGACGCGGCGGCGGCGATGTGCTTCTGCCTCAACCTGTTGGAGCCACAGAGCAACGGCATCGGCGGCGAGGTGCCAACGCTGATTTATTCGGCGAAGGAGAGGGAAGCCTTCGCCGTCAGCGGCATGGGCTGGTCGCCGAAGGCCTTTACGATTGAATGGTGTCGCGAGCATGGCATTGACCTCATCCCCGGCGATGGCTACCTGCCAGCGTGTGTTCCTGCGGTGGTGGACACGTGGGCGACGGCGCTGGCGCGGTTCGGGACGATGAGCTTCTCGCAAGTGCTCCAGCCCGCGATCGAATTGGCGGAGAATGGCTTTCCGGTCTACTACCGCCTGCACGCCAGCCTGGCCGACAATGTGCGCAAATTCACCGAACTCTATCCGACCACCGGCGATATATATTGCCCTAACGGGTGCGTGCCCGAAGTTGGCGAGGTCTTTCGCCACCCGGACTGGGCGAACGTGCTGAAGTTGATGTGCCAGGCGGAGGCCGCGGCCCAGCACAAGGGACGTGTCGCCGGCATTGAGGCAGCGCGCGATGTCTTCTACAAGGGCGAAATCGCGGAGCGCATCCTTGACTTCATCACCAACCACCCGGTCGAAGACGCCAGCGGCACCGCCCATACAGGTTTGCTCTCCTATGAGGACATGGCGGAGTGGCATGCCACCGTAGAGGATCCGGTGACCTTGAGCTATCGCGGCCTCGATGTGCACAAATGCTCGTCTTGGACGCAAGGGCCGGTTTTCCTCCAGCAGTTGGTAATCTTGGAGGGTTTCGACCTCAAAGCGCTGGGACATAATTCAGCGGACTACCTGCACACGTTGATTGAGGGTGCCAAGCTAGCCTTTGCCGACCGCGAGGCTTACTACGGCGATCCGCTCTTTGACGAGGTGCCGTTTGACGTGCTGCTCTCGAAGGAGTATGCCGCCGAGCGGCGTAATCTCATTGGCGCAGACGCTTCTCGGGAACTACGTCCCGGCGATGTCGGGCGCGGTGTGCCGTCCTATGTGACTTTCGACGTGGCGGAGGACAATCGCCGTGCGCTCAAGGTGGCGGCCCGGTCGGTCCATGACTTGGGCCTGGGACACGTACACAGGGGTGACACTACCCATCTCGACGCTGTGGACCGCAAAGGCAACATGGTCGCTGCGACACCGAGCGGCGGCTGGATTGGCACCTCTCCAGTCATCAAGGGGTTGGGCTTCCCTCTTGGCACACGCGGGCAGATGTTCTACCTGAACCCACAGCGTCCTAACGCCCTTGCCCCGCGCAAACGCCCCCGCGCCACACTGACGCCTTCGCTGGTTACCAGGGACGGCGAACCGTTTATGGTCTTCGGCACGCCAGGCGGCGATTGTCAGGACCAGTGGACGCTGCAATTCTTCCTCAACTGTGTGGATTTCGGCATGGATATTCAGGAAGCCTTAGACGCGCCGACCGTCCATTCTGCCCATTTCCCCTCATCCTTCTATCCGCGTGACGCCTATCCTGGGCGCATGATGGCCGAAGGGCGCATTCCGCGAGAGATCATCGCGGAGCTCGAACGCCGTGGGCACGAGGTCGTCGTCACCGATGGTTGGGTGAACGGCAAGGTGATGGGCATTCGCTATGACAAAGCGCACGGCGTCATCCTGGGTGGCGTGGCGCCCAAGGGGAACATCGGCTATGCGCTGGGCTGGTAGAATTTGACACTATCAAATTAGGAGGGCAACGATGAAAACCAAGCTACGAGCGTTCGTGATCTTGATTTGTCTGGTGTCCCAATTGGTGATCGGGGTGGGCCTCGCAGAGGGGGCCGATCCAGTGCACGTCGTCCGCAGGGGCGATACCCTCTACTCCGTGGCCCGCCGTTACGGTACCACGGTGAACGCCATCATGCAGGCCAATGGCCTGCAAAATTCCAATCGAATCTACGTTGGCCAGCGGCTGATCGTGCCCACATCGGCGACGGCTCAGCCGGCTGCTACGTCTGGGACCTACGTCGTCCAGCGCGGCGATACCCTCTCTTCTATCGCTAGCCGTTATGGTGTCTCAGTCCAGGCCCTCGCTCGCGCCAACAACATCTACAATCCCAGCCTCATTCGCAGCGGACAGAGGCTGGTCATACCAGGGGCAGGAGCGACCGCTGCGCCCAGCTACTCTTCGTCTGGTTCCGTTCACGTGGTGCAGAGGGGCGAGAACTTGTACCGCATTGCCCTGCACTACGGCACGACAGTTCAGGCCCTCGCCTCGGCCAACAACCTCTCCAGCACTTCGCTGATCCGCGTAGGCCAGACGCTGGTCATCCCCGGAGGAGGGTCAACTTCCGCCGCGCCGAGCTCATCTTCTGTCTCAGCTCCCACTTCTGGCAAGTGGATTGATATCAATCTGGCTACCCAGGGCCTGGTGGCCTATGAGGGGCAGCAGGCTGTTTATTGGGCCACCGTCTCCACAGGTCTATCCCGGACACCCACGCCGAAGGGACGCTTCCGTATCTACAGGAAGCTTCGTTCAGCAACCATGTCGGGCCCTGGTTACCGTATTCCCAACGTCCCTTATGTGATGGATTTCTACGGGAACTACAGCATGCACGGCACCTATTGGCACAATAACTTTGGCCAGCCCATGAGCCACGGTTGCGTCAACCTGAGGACTAGCGATGCCCAGTGGCTCTACAACTGGGCCCCTGTGGGCACGCTGGTGGTGATACACTGAGGGGCATTGGATGGAGGCAACGGATAGGAGCGGATAAGCGGTTATGCGTAACATCTGAGGTATACTGCGGGTCACTGGTCTGACGTGAGCAGCGCAATTCACACAAGAGGTGACCCTATGAACTCAGATGCAAGCAAATCTCGTTCCCCAGCCATTGCGGCCGACTTCGATGCTGCTTGGGTAGCCCAGCGGTTGGGAGAAGCTCCCGCCAAGACCCGCCAGTACGTGGGCCTCTACCTGGCTATGCTGCAACAGCAGGGGCGGCGGCTGGACACCCTGGAACACCAGGGCTACACCTTGCTCCGCTTCATTCGCTGGTTGCCTGCCAACCTGCAGGGCGACCTGGGCCAGGTGAGCGAGGCCGACGTAGGCCGTTTTCTGGAGCAGCAACGAGCCCAAGGGCGACAGGCGAACACCATTGCGACCTATCTGGCCACTCTGCGGGGCTTCTTCCGCTTTCTGACTGCCGAAGGGGTGATAGTTCATTCGCCTTGCTCACTGCTACAGCCCTCAGGTCGTGCCGGCCGGGGGCGAGCAGCCCCTGCCGTACCGCAGACCAACGAGGCCGATTCATCCTCGGTGGATGGGGTGGCCGCCCGCCTGGACAAGGCCTCAGCCACCACTCAGGAAGGGGTACGGCGCTACCTGGCCATGCTGAAGCGGCGGGGGCGCAAGGCCGATACCATTGAACAGCACCGCTGTGCGGTGACCCGGTTCATTGCCGACTTGCCTCTCAGCTACCAAGCCGACCTGAGCCTGGTGCTCCCGGCCGACGTGAGCCGTTTCGTGGACGAACTGCAGGCCCAGGGGCGGCATCCCAATACCATCCTGACTTACCTCTCGCCCTTGAATAGCTTCTTCGAGTTCCTGGTCGAAGAAGGGGTCATCAGCCGCTCGCCGGTGCAGCGACGGCACTACCCCCAGCGCCCTGACAGTTTGCCGCGGGCCATGCGGGAGGACGAGGTCAATCGCTGGTTGGCGGTGCTCAACCAGAGCGAGCCGCTGGAGCAGGCCATCTTTCTGCTGTTGTTACGCAGCGGGGTACGCATCGGCGAAGTAGTGACCCTGAATCGGGCCGACGTGGACGTGGAGCGTTGCACCATTTACATTCGTACCGGCAACAAGAACGGCCTGGGGCGCGTGACCTATTTCAGCCGCGACGCCCAGGAAGCACTACGACGCTGGCTGGTGGTGCGGCCAGAGTGTCCTGGCGAAGAGGCCTTGTTCATCCACCGCCGGCGACGGGTCAGGCCGGAATGGGTGCGAGAGCGCTTCAAGGACTCCCTGCGCCGGGCAGGGCTGCCTTTGATCTATCGGGTGCACGACTTGCGCCACACCTACGCCACGCTGCTGCTGAACGCCGGGATGCCCATCACCACCTTGCAAAAACTGTTAGGACATGATAGAATTGCCACCACGTTGCTCTACGCTCGCCTGAGCGATGCCACCAAGCGAGCTCACTACTTCGCCGCCATGCAAGAGGTGCAGGTTCGCACCCCACTGGCGGTGGTTGCCGAGCTGGAGGGAGACGATGTCAGCATCATTGCCGCCTGAAGGAGAACGGTTTCTGACCTATTTAGTACGCCGCAACCGCTCGCCCCACACGGTGGACAGTTATGGACGGGACCTGGCCACTTTCTTCGCCCAGGTGGGCAAGGCCCCGCTGGTGGTGACACCTCAGGACGTGGCCCATTACATCGAGGCGCAACAGGCTGCTGGGCACAAAGCGACGACGATCAACCGGCACCTCAGTGCCGTGCGGCAGTTGTACGTCTACCTGCGCGACGAAGAGGAACTGGCGGTCGAGTCGCCGGTACGAGATACACACTACCTGAAGGTGCCGCGTCCACTACCCCGTTTTCTCACCGACGAAGAGGTCAACCGCCTGTTTGCCGTCATTCAGGATGCGCGAGACCGGGCGCTGTTCACCCTGATATTGCGCTGCGGGTTGCGGGTGGCCGAGGTGACACAGTTGCAACTCCAGGATGTGGACCTGACCGGCCAACGGCTCATTGTGCGCCAGGGCAAGGGGCGTAAGGACCGCCTGGTCTACCTCAGCCTAGATGCGCTGCTGGCCTTGCGTCGCTACCTGGCCCAGCGGGCCGACGAGCCCTGTTCCCGGCTCTTCCTGGTGCAAAAAGGACCTGCCGCCGGCCAGGGCCTCTCCGTGCGGGGGGTGCAGAAGCGCATGGAGTACTATGCCCGGCAGGCGGGGCTGGAGGTGAGCAGCCATTGTCTGCGTCACACCTTCGCCACCCAGATGCTGGAGGCTGGAGCGGACTTGCCTACCATCCAGGCCCTTTTGGGCCACGCGCAAATGGCCACGACGCAGCGTTACGCGCAGATTTCAGACCAACGGGTGCGCGGCGATTACTTCGCCGCCATGAGCAAAGTCCTCCAGAACAACGCCGGGTGAATAACATCTTACCAGTGCCTGCAGTAGCCAAGATGTTACGCATAAAAGCGGATGAGAGGGCGGCGGCTATCCGCTTATCTGTTTCTTACCCACTGCGCAGATTGACCTGCTGCAGAGGTGGTGAAATGATACAGCGTGTAGTTGAAGAATTCGAGCGCCGGAGCGTCCACCTGGCTCCCACGGAAGAGGACGAGATCCGGCACTTGCTGCGCGAGTACGAACCTGTGTTGCGCTTCCACGAGGGAGAACGCTTTCTCCCGATGAGTGCCATCCTGTACCTGCTCTTCAGCACCTTATGGTACATCCCCCTCAAGAGCCGAGAGGGAGAGGACATCGTGGACACCCCCTACAGAAAGCGCGTCATGCCGGGTCTGTTTGAGCTTCTACGCAACCGCCCTCACATCCAGCTCAACACCGAGGTGGATCAGGACGACTTTGGGGGAGCGCCAGCGGAGGATAGGTACGTCCGGATGCAGCACATCCAGCGCACGCTTGGGCAGGCCAGGTCTGCGGCGGATTATCCCATCAGCAAGGCTCGCCGCATCCTCGAATCCAGGATCCGTCGCTTCCGTTCGGCCTGGCTCAACCCCGGCATGTTATTCCTCCACTTCTCGGAGACAATCGCGCCCTGGGACCGGCGTCTGATCCGCCACTGGTTCCTGCCGCGTGGCTCCGACAATGAGGCCAGCCGCAAATACGACGAGCTGACCCTGCGGGGCAGGACCTGCCCTGAGCCCAGTCGAAGGGAGCGGGAGGCATGCTACTACGGACGGGTGTTGAAGAACCAGTGCGGTTACCGCGTCGTCCAGTACTGGTTCTTCTACGCCTTCAACGACTTTCGCACCGCCGTGCGCGGCACAAACAACCACGAGGGGGATTGGGAGCGCATTTCCATCTATCTGGCGCAGGAGCATGGCCAGTGGCGGCCCAGGTACGCCGCTTACTCGGCCCATCACGGCAAACAGACCCGCGCCTGGGAGGAGGTCGAGTGTGCCGATGAGGCGGGCCAGCATCCGGTGGTTTACGTGGCGCGCGGCTCTCACGCCTGCTACTTTGAGCCCGCCATCCATCGCCCTGGTGTAGGCCCCTTCCGGGTGAAGGACTACGCGCTGGGAGATGGCGAAGAGATTGGGCCCGGCGACTGGGGCAGGCCACGCATCTTCACCGAGACCGAGCCCGACTGGCTGTTCTTCGATGGCTTCTGGGGAGCCTACATCCGCGACCTGCTGATGCGCGAGAATGCCCCGCGCGGCCCGCTCTACACCATCGAGCCCGGCTTCCACCGTCCGAGACCCCGCCCAAGCTGGTACGATCCCAGGCGCTGGGCCGGCCTGGAGTGCATAGGAGGCTCGGCTTGCGATCACCAGCCGCGCGGCTACTACAGTTTTGCGACCACGGACTCGGCCTGGCAGGAGGATTGGGGCACGGACGAGGAGTGGGACGAGTGGGCGAAGGCAGCGGGGTTGGAATAACTTGAGCAAGCGTTCAGGTGCCAGGCACTTTCATCGGCTTATTGGAGACCACACCTCCAGGCCAGACGGGCCCGCTCAATCAGTCGGTATTCGCAAGTGCCTGGCAACTTGAGCATAGTTGCTCCTGCGAACAAAACGGCCCTCCTTCCCGTTGGGGAAAGAGGGCCGTAGGGTTTTTGGACGGTGGTAGGTTATGATGTTGGCTCCGGCGTCGGAGTGGGCGGCAACTCGAGAAAGTCGTCCCGCACCTTTTCCACGAAATCCTTCACCGTGTATTCGGACATGCGGACGTAGTAGGGCGATTCCGACGAGATCACTACGTAGCTGTTGTCCTCATCGTCCTTCGCGCCCACACGGATAGTATAGGTCTTTGTGTTGCCCTCATCGTCACGGGTCTCGACGGTGACGACGGCGTTGGGCGTCTCAAGGCCGTAGTCGTCCTGAGGCTCCTTCCCTAGGGGGCGGAGCATCTGCACCGAAGAAACCCGGTTGACTAGCGACGTTACGTTGTTCTCGTTTAGCGTCTCGTCAATGGCCAGATCTTTCATCGTCCACGTCCCGGCGTCGTCTTTCTCGAACTCAAATCGGCCGTTCTCGTTTTGCAACGTCAGGGCTGCTATCTGATCCTGGGCTACGGAGAAGTAGAGAGTATCCACCCAGTTAGAGGCATTAACTCCGGCGTCCGAAGCCAACAGGGAAGCCAGGTATACCTCGTCCTGGCTGTCGGCGCGCACGTGGGTCGCCCCGTAACTGGGCGAGGTGCCCAGGTATAACCGGTGAGTCGTCCCGTCGGCCAGCTCCAGCTCGATCTGTCGTTCAAAAGTATCGTCGGCCACTTTGAGGCGCTTGTGGCTGGCGGGGGTCTGGGTTACCAGGCGATTGGTCTTCAAAGCGACGATTTTTTCCAAGAATTGGGGCACTTTGTTCTCCAGGCAGGGATAGTCGTCAGCCTCAGGCAGCACCCAATCCCCCAGCCCTTTGGCCAACTTGATTTGCTTGCCAGTCTCATCGCTGATGGTCAGCCGCGTGATTTGCTCGGCTTCGAGGCCTGCGAAAAGGCTCTCACCACTGGCGACCGACGCCGGCCTGGGCCAAAAGGCCACCATGACCAGCACGATTTGGACCGCCAGTACAGCCGCTAGAATCTGATTCGTTCGATTCATCGGTCTCCTCCCAATCACTCTCAGAAACCAGGTTTTTCATCATTGGAGTCTGTAGTAGCGACTTCAGTCGCCTTGTCTCCATTGTGTACGACTGAAGTCGTCACTACGAAAAAACCTGGTTTCTTGACTAATCATCCACCAGAGGCATGGGCTCCTCGCTGCGCTGTCGAACGTTCCACACCACGCCGATGCCGATCACCGCTAGCAGCGCCAGAGCATAGTTCAGACCCTCCCAGAAGGATTGTTCGTCCTTTTCCAGTGGCTTGAGCAGGTGGGCGTACGTGCCCCGCGAACGGATGCTGAGCAAGTCTTCGTCCTCGACAGCCCAGTCCACGATGTTCTGCAAGAACTGCAGATTCAGCAGATACCGATCTTGCGAGTAGCTGCGCGAGATCTCCAGGACGACGTCGTCCACGAACTCCGCGCTGCCCGCCACCACCAGGCGCGAGGATTCCGGCGAGACCTCGATGGTCCCCAGCGCCAATGCTTCGCCCTCACCCTCCAGCGGCGAGGGCTTGTCTTTGAAGTAGCTCTCGAAAGCGCCACGGATGCTCACCGCCAGCGGCCTGGCCTTTTGCTCACCCTCCACCGGGAAGCCGAACTGAGGGTAGGTCCCCAGGTCAGGATTGATGTCAATGGAGGTTCGCAGCCAGGATCCAGCGGTGGATTGCAGCAGCGTGACCACCTCCCGCTCCTTGTTCTTTTCCTCGTCCACCTCCACCGGCGAGGCCCAGTGCAGGGTGACAGCCGGCAGATTGGCCACGATAGGGCTTTCCGCTGCCATGCTGTCCTGGCGCACGTCCACAAAGAAGGGATAGGGGATCTGTTGGTATTCGATCACCGTCATCCCGGCCACGCTGCGCTGAACCGGAACGGGAAAGGGCTCGTTTTGAGGATCCATCACCAGCGCATCCCCCACTGTCACGCCATAGCTAGCCAGCATCTCTTTGAGACCATCCTGCACGGCTTCGATCATCAGGCCGCCGCCGTATTGCTCCGGCGAGAGGATGTAGTTGCCCGCCGCCACGACTACCGCGCCGCCACGCATCAGATACTGGTCAATGGCAAAGCGCCCCGCGTCGCCCAGTCCCTGGGGGGCGATCACCACCAGCACGTCCACGTCACCAGGCACGCGGCCAGAGCTCAGGTCCACCGATTTGACGGTGTAGTTCTGCCCCAGTTGCTGCCGAACCCATTGCCAGGTGGAGATGGGTTCGATCGTGCCGCCATAGGCGCTTTGTATCGGCTCCTCCGAGGGATGCCAGAGGCCAACCGTCTTGAGGAAGCCCGGCGCGGCCCGCTTCAGCACCGCTTCGATCTCGGTGCGCAGGTCGGCCTCGCTCATGTCGCCGGTAGGGTAGAGCAATTGCTTCTCGTCCCCAATCTGCAGGAGCAAATGAAGATAGTAGGAATCAGGTGAAAAGAGGGAGACGGCAAACGGCTGCAAGCCGTAGGAATCAAACAGGGTCTGGCGGGTGACTGGACTATTCGGGTCATCGGGATCAATCATCTCGAAGGTGAATTTGCCGCCCGATTCCGCCTGGACGTCCTGAGCCACTTTTTCGATGAGCTGTGGCACCTCTGCCAGCGATTCTGGCAACGTCTGCGCAGTGACAAAAGCCATCAGCTTGATGGGCTCCTCCATGCTGGCGAAGACCGCGTCCAGGCCCTGGAAGCCATAGACCACCTTCTTGATCGAGCGGGTCAGGTCGTACTCCAGGTTCCGCAAACCAACCTCCACCTCGCCGCCAGCCGACTGGACCTCGATCAAGTCCTGGAAGCCCAGCGTGGCCGACTGATCGCCGTAGCGGACCAGAATGTCAAAATAGGAGCTGATCACCGAGGACTCGTAGCGCCCGGCGATGCGGAAAGGCGTGGGGCTAATGCCGTAGATCTGATTTGCCTCCGCTTCCAGGTCCTCGTTCTCTCTGGGATCTACGATCTCGACGTTGACTTTGCCGCCCGACGCGATCTCGTACTCGCGCATCATATCGCGGATGGTCGGCACCAGGGGAGCTAGCAGCGGGTGGGTCTTTTCGCTGAAGTAGCCCCGCATCAGCAGCGGCTCTGGCAGGTTGCGGATCAGATCGCGGGTGGTCGGGGACAGACTGTACTCGCCCTGAGCGGTCAGATCGGCCCGCAGGCCGTGAACGGGGAAGAGCCAGGTGTTGAGGGCCAGCAGGTTGACGGCCACCAATACTACGCTCAGGATGGCGCTTCGCCGGTGGGCGGCGGTACGCGGCCCCCGGCTCCAGCGCTTGGCGTCCAGCGAAACGACGTTGACTACTAAGAAGAACGCCGTCAATGACAGATAGTAGACCAGGTCGCGCAGGTCAATCATGCCCCGCTCGATGCTCTCGAAGCGGCTGCCGGTGCCGATGGCCCGCAGCACCTCGCCCAGGGCATCGCCCACGAAGTCGGTCACCCCCGACGCGCCCAGCAGATAGAACAGGCCGCAGATCAGAACGGTGACCATCAGGGCCACGATCTGGTTGTCGGTGCGCGACGAGACGAACAGCCCGATGGCAGCGTAGGCCGAGGCCATGAGGATGGCCGCCAGGTATCCGCCCACCACCGGCCCCCAGTCCAGGTTGCCCAGCAGGCTCACCGTGATCGGCAGGAAAAGTGTCAGCGCCAGGGCCACGGCGATCAGAGCCACCACTGCCATGAACTTGCCCCACACCAGGCTGGCCCGGCGCACGGGCAGGGTCAGCAGCACTTCCAGGGTTCCCCCGCGCTGCTCCTCGCTCCACTGGCGCATGGTCAGCGCCGCCACCAGGAAGATCATCAACACCGGCATCCAGCGAAACAGCGGGCGGACGTCGGCGATGTTGCGGGCGAAGAAGGTCTCCGCCCAGAAGAAGGAAAAGAGGGTCACCACCAGGAAGGCTCCGACGAAGATCAGGGCCATGGGGGAGCCAAAGTACGCGCCCAGCTCCTTGCGCGCTATGGCCAGTGATTGCTTCCACGACTCTTTCATGCTTCGCCTCCTCCTTGTGGACGACTGAAGTCGTCACTACGAGAGGTCAGCTCGTTGAAGACAGTTTCGAGGGTGCGAACGTCGCGACGCAGTTCTCGCAGGGGCCAGTTATTTGTGTGGGCCAACTCATAAATAGCCGAGCGAAGGTCCACTCCTTCGGCACCCCGAACCCGGTACTGGTGTCCGTCGGGCGTAGGATAATCTTCGACGGTCTGGACGCCAGCGAGGGCCTTCAGGTCGCCGGTGGCGTCGGGCGCGCCTTCGGCCAACACCAGGATGGCATCGGTCGTGGCCGCCAGGTCTGCCAGGCGGGCGTCGGCCTTGACCTCGCCGTTCAGCAGAATGATCACTCGGTCGCAGGTTGCCTCTACCTCAGAGAGGACGTGAGTGGAGAGGATAACGGTGCTGTGACGAGCCAGTCGTCGGATCAATCGTCGCACCTCGACGATCTGGGTGGGGTCCAGGCTGGCGGTGGGCTCATCGCAGATCAGCAGCTTCGGCTGGTGCAAAATGGCCTGGGCCAACCCGACCCGCTGGCGATACCCCCGGCTGAGCTCGCCGATGGGACGAGTGAGGTGGTCTGTCAGGGCCGTGGCGCGGACGGCTTCGGAGAGGCGCGCCGGCTGTTCCTCGACCGGAATCTGGCGCAGGTTGGCCATCATCTTGAGATATGCTTGGACCGACAGTTCAGGGTAAAGGGGCGCGTTCTCCGGCAGATAACCGATCCGCTTCTGCACCTCCAGGGTGTCGGTGAGCACGTCCAGGCCGTCCACCGTCACCTGGCCCTCGTCTGGCTGCAGGAAACCGGTCAGCACCCTCATCATCGTCGTCTTGCCAGCGCCGTTGGGGCCCAGCAAGCCGATGATCTCTCCGGTCTCGACGCGAAAAGAGACCCCTCTGAGCGCCTGAGTCGAGCCATACGATTTGCTCAAGTTGGTCACTTCAATCATATCGCTTCTTCCTCCGGAAACCCAATGTAGCTCTTATCAAAAAAGTCGCTTTGCCAGCGACGGGGAAAATTATACACTTACTTCCGAATTTGTGCAAGTCCGGTTGACGCGGGGGGGTTTTTGTAATATACTACCTTGTGTCAGAGTAGGACTATCCGCTGCGCGGATTGATGCGATGGTGTATGAGTAGTATGGGTTGGGGGAGGAGGAAATGGAGATTATTGAGGCAAGCACATAACAACCTCGTAAACTGTCCGAACTACTGAATGAAAGGAGAGCGCTATGTCTACCGATCAAAATCGCAGGGCTCGTTGGTTCGATAACGCCTATAGTGGAAAACTACCTATTCATCCCAGTTACCCTTCACCGTCCGAGGCCCAGGCAATGGTCAACCAGGCCCTTTGGAATCTCGGAGTTGATCCTCAAGAGGCTACCGATCCGGAAGGGTGGTGCCATCTTAGTTTAGGGACTGCACACGGCCTGATTAACATTATTGAGTGGGAACCGGGCTTCCATTTCCTGGTGGTATGGTCCCCGATTCTGCGAGCGCCGGAGGACCCACGGCTGCGCGCTCAGCTATTCGAGACCCTGCTGCAGCTTAACCACCACGAGACGGGTATGGCGCGGTTCTCGCTCAAGGATGATTTGGTCATCCTCTCATTTGTGCGTCCCATCCATGGCTTGGATGTGGATGAGGTCCTTGACGCCATCCGGATGGTGATGATGGCTGCGGATACCCTGGACGAGCACCTGCAAAGCGTATTTGAGATCGCCATGCCCCAGATCAAGATGGATGATGCAACCTGGCAGGGCGTTCTGGACCTGCTGCGCTTATGCGACGCGCACACCCAGGCCATTTTCAAGCGCTTGATGGAAGGATGGATGGTGCGCAAAGGTATCGTGGCAGCCGGCAAAAGTGGTATTGGCCTGCGCAGCAAATCGGCAGGGGACAAAACCCTAGCCGCGCTGATCGGGTATGCCTCCGCCGGACCGCTAGCCACCGTCGTCTGGGATTCCCTGGAGCGCGGGTGGGGCGTACTGCCAGAGGATGTGGCCGCCTTCAAGCAGGCGGTGCCCCGCCCCGCGCGCTTCAAGACGACCGAAAGCTCTGCACACTTGCCGGTGGATGAGAGCTTCACGGAGGCGATGGCCGACCAACTATTGGATGCGATGCTGTTCCTGGAAAAGGCCCTGCAGCGCGCAGTCCCACCGCCACCGCTGCTGCCGCCGGATCTGGAGGAAGTATGGAAGCTTAAGCTCAAAGTAGGCGGGGCGACGCAACGCAACATCCATGCCCTGCTCACAGCCTGTCCTCCGGCTGTGCAGGAGGTTTACACAAAGCTCATCCAGGGTTGGTACGACGCGGGGCAGAAGCTCTATACCAACAAGTCCGATCGTGTTTATCTCCGGCTGACGGTTGATGGTCATACCTTCGCGCTCTGCACCCTGTACGGTCCCCAGAAGAAACGCGGGCCGCGGATTGAACTGTCTTATCCTCTGACGTACTACTTCGATGCTCACCTCGAAGCCCGGCGCCGCTACGAACAGACCGTCGCACGGATTACCGGATTTAGCGCTCACGACTCTGGCGCCCGGATACCTATGGGCGAGGAATTTACGATCAAGGAGGCCGGCAACCTGCTGAAAGTCTTGCGCCGCTTGGCCGCGGATGTGTCCAGTGAGCTTTAAGACCTCAGCCTGTAACAGAGATCTTGCTCGAATTTCCACAAAGATGTATGAGTTGCCGGAGGAGGAAATCCGGGTAGTGGAGGGCAGTCAGCCAAAGTAACTGCTTCTCTACAATATAACTTCAGCGGAGGTATTTGCATGAACATAACTACTCGCGACGAACCACTTAAGTGGCTCATCGAAGGGGTCGAGGCTGCCGACATTGTTCTTCCAGAATTTCAACGCTCTTTTGTCTGGAGGCGGAACGATGTCGAGGATTTGCTGATCTCTATCCTCAAAGGATACTACGTCGGTTCGTTTATCTTGCTTTGTATTGACAGAGATAATGTTCCATTTGCCCCTCGTCCCGTCGAAGGGCTGGAAAGAGACCCTCGTTCCCTCAGCCCGCAGTGGATGCTCTTGGATGGTCAGCAGCGACTGACGTCACTGTACTATGTCTTCCACGCGCCGGAGAGCGAGAAAGCCACACTCAAGAATACGAGTTATCGCTATCACTTCTTTCTTGATCTCAACAAGCTTGAGAAGGGTGAGATTGACGACAAAACAGTCTCTAGTGAAAGGTCTGATTGGTGCAAATATAAACTGGGAAAGGAGCATCAGTTCGAGACACTGATCATTCCGTTCACAGAACTCCACTCCTCTCGCTGGCCCACATGGCTCAGGAATTACCAGAACTGGCTCTATGAGAAGGGAGAGTTCTCAGAGAGGGACGCGTGGCGGCAACATCAAGATGCCATCCATAAGTGGGAAGAGGTCATTAATAACCTTTACAATCTCGAGGTAGCCATTATCGTGTTTCCCATAGTCAAGTCAGACGACACGACAGCGATTGACGAAATCTGTACCGTCTTTGAGAAAATGAACAGCACTGGTGTACCGCTCTCTGTCTTCGATCTGGCGACGGCCCGTTTGTACAAGGACGGCATAAAGCTTCGTGATCTGTGGGAGAAAGCGAACGAAAGCTGCGATCGACTCAAGAAATTCTCTGAAGGGGAGACTGACCCCTTTGGGGTGTTCATCTTGCGAACTATAGCCCTCATTCGTGGGCAGGACGTCAAACGAAAGACTCTGATAAACCTTTCGCCTGAGAACTTCAAGGCGGACTGGAAATTGGCTGTAGATTGTATCCAAGATGCATTGGACAGAATTGTTGCCGAAAATGAAGACGGTTTCGGAGTATTTGATCCCAAATGGCTTCCCTATTCCACCATGATCCCTGTCCTTGCCGCTCTACTGCATCACATCAAGACACATAACTTGGATTACAAGGCCTACGAGGCCGTCAGGAAATGGTACTGGGGTTCTATCTTTCTGGAACGCTATGCTGGCGCAGTGGAGAGCACAGCTCATCAAGATTTTCAAGAATTGCTCAAGCACTTTAAGGATGTCTCCATTCAGCCTGAAGTCTTTAAGGATATAGATAAGGAGATTTTGGCAGACGAGAACTTTTCTCTCCACAGCGTGTCTCGCAGAAGCGCAGTTTACAAGGGCGTGGTAAACCTGCTCGCCATCAGAGGGGCCAAAGACTTCCGCACTGGCGATGCTATCGCATTCTATACCTTGGAAGACCATCACATCTTCCCACAAAGCCGCTTAGCGAGGAAGAAAACCAACGACACTGGCGAGCATCACAAATACGGAAGCGAAGAAATCAACACCATTCTGAATCGCACCTTGATTTCCGAAGGAACCCATAGGTCAATCCATGACCGTTGGCCAAGTGCGTACATACCCGAAATCGTGCCATCGGTTCACAAAACTGAGATCATGGCCAGCCATTTCATTGACAAAGACGCACTCGCTGCGCTGGAGAACGATAAGTACGATACATTCCTGAAACACCGCGAACGGTGCATTCTCGCAACGTTACGCAAGTATTTACAGGCGTGACCGATAGTTGGCACAACGACGCACTGGTGTACGAGTTGTATGGGTTGACGGAGGAGGAGATAGCGGTGGTGGAGACTTTGGATCACGAATGACACGAAAGGAAACGAAAGGCGCGAAAGGGTTTCGTGCTTTTCGTGGTTTTTCGCTTGTTTCGTGATCCAAAGCACCGACGCGCAGAGATTGACGCGCTGGTGTATGAGTTGTGTGGGTTGTTGAGTCATGAAGGATTATCACATCAACATTTTCTATAGCGAAGACGACGATGGGTATATTGCGGACATCCCTGACCTGGAAGCCTGTTCCGCCTTCGGGGATACGCCCGAGGAGGCACTCAGGCAGGTCAAGATCGCCAAATCAGCCTGGCTTGAGGCGGCCCAGGCTGAGGGCAAACCAATCCCAGAACCCAGGTATCGGCCAGTGATATACCAGGTGGCAGCCCAGAGGTTGCCTGCTTGACATCGCAAACTCACTGCCGCCACCATCACCGCTGACAAGCAACTCTACCAGTGGCTGATCGAGGCCACCGACGATAGACGGCTGGTGTATGGGTTGACAGGGGGAGATTGGGGTGGTGGAGGGGCGGTCGGGGTGGTAGCAGGCCCGCCCGACGATGAAGTCGTCGGGCTACGGAGCAGTGCCCCATCAATGGGGCTTTGACCCCGGCAGATTGGATAGGAGCCCGATTTCATCGGGCGCCGCTTTGTAGCTGGGCGACTTCATCGCCCAGCGGTCTCGCATCGAAGCCACGGATCGGCTCATTGACCGGATCGTGTACAGGCTCTATGGGTTGACGGAAGAAGAGATAGCGGTGGTGGAGGGGAGAAACTAGCCGGGCAGAAAATTGCTGTCCAGCCTTAAAGAAAGCAAGGAGATGCAAGCATGTCTACAGTATATATCCTGGGAGCAGGAGCGACCAAAGCAGTGGCTCCACGGGCACCGCTCATGAACGATTTCTTACCCTTGGCATTCGCGCACTCTGCGCAAGATCCCAGAATTCGAAACGTGTACGAGTTCGTATCGGACTTTTATCTGGGCTCGCCACTCCCATCCGACGCTCAAAGCATTCAGGCCATCCTTCCGCGACTGGAGGATGTACTGAGCCAACTCGACCTGTGTGTGGTGCAGAATCGCCCTCTGTCAGCCAACTATCCGCTTCAGAGGGTGCAAGCGTTGCGTGAAGATCTGGTCTACCTGATCGCGCGCCTGCTCAAAGACACGTTGGAGTGGCTGGAGATGGATAGACACGCCACTCGCGACCTGGCGCACTGTCTAACCGAGGAGGATGCCATCATCTCCCTCAACTACGACATCATCGTGGATACCGCTTTGGCGCAAGAGTTCGGACCACGGCGGGTGAACTATGGTGTGGACATTCGTCTCTTCTATCACTGGTACCCCGATGAGCATTACGAACCTGCTCGCGCTCACCAGGCAGAGCTGTCGCGTGATTTATACAAGCTGCACGGTTCTTTGAACTGGCTCTATTGCCCGAACTGTCAGGCGCTTGACGTGACCCTGGCTGAAAAGGGAGTTCTACGGATCTTTGATGAAGAAGAGGCTGCGGTTTGCCTTCGGTGCCATTTACCTTACCAGGCTTTGATCATCACCCCCACATTGCTCAAGGACTACGCAAATGGATTGCTGCTACAGGTCTGGCGCAATGCTGAAGAAAGGATAACGCGTGCGGATCGGGTGGTCTTTATCGGTTACTCGCTGGCTGACGCCGATGTGGAGATCAAGTGCATGATCAAGCGGGCTACGTACAATTGCTGGAGTCAGCGCGGTCAGAGACCGACAGTCATTGTCGTGGACAGGGAGGGGGCTGGCACCGAGGCCGAGGAGAGGTATCGGCGTCTGTTTGGAGAGATCGAGTACCTGCCCATCGGCTTCACCCGTTATGTCAGGGAACGAATAGTTGGGGCATGAGGTGCCGGAGAAGCTCCTCTGACCCACATCGTTCGGGAGACGAATAGGCCTGAGGCCGAAGTGTTAACCCTGGCTTTCCGAACGGGTGTGCGCCAACTGTGGCGTGAGCGGATCCTGGGGCACTATCTGCGAGGGGAGATCGGCCGCAATGAGGCCATCGAGGCAGTGGGGATTGACTGGGTTGAGCTAGCCGAGCGTCAACATCAAGCGATGATGGAGGACCTAGCGTGGGCGTTGGGGAAATCGAAGCCGCCATCACTGACGCAGGCCCTCTTCGCAATCGTTAGGCTCGTGTAAGGAGTTGCTCGCTTGTAATTCGAGCTTGCGAAGTTTTGAATGGGGTTTTGTCAGTCATGAACGATAGCATCGTGCACATCACAAACACCGTGTCCATCCCCATGTCCGAGCTGCGCTTTCGGTTCGCGCGCAGCAGCGGGCCTGGCGGGCAGCACGTTAACCGCTCCGCCACTCAGGTGGAGCTACTGTTCGACGTGGCCAACTCGCCCAGCCTCAACGAGACGCAGCGGCAGCGAGTGCTCAGAAAGCTGAGATCGCGCATTGACAAGGAGGGCATCTTGCACCTGGTCTCTCAGGAGACCCGCAGCCAGCTCCGCAACCGGGAAGAGGTGGTGGAACGCTTTCAAGTGCTGATGCGTGAAGCTTTGCGGGTTCCGAAGCGACGGCTGCCTACCCTTCCCACGCGGGCGGCTCGCGAGCGACGACTGAGAACCAAGCACCGTCGCGGCGAGACCAAGCGGGACCGTCGCCCTGTGCAGCCCGACCCTTAGATTTTCGATTGCCGATTGCCGATTTTCGATTCAGAAATCGAAGAGGAGGCTTCAATGAGCGAGCAGATGACATCTGCGGATCTCGCGCCAGGTTCTCTCAAGACCTGGTTCCTGGAAATCAGGGGGCCGTTTCTGGCGCTGAGCCTGGTGTTGGCGCCCATCGGGACAGCCATCGCCTGGCACGATGGGAGCTTCAATTGGGGGTACTTCTTGCTGGCCTGGGTGGGGGCGATCCTGGCGCACGTGGGCGTCAATGTGTTCAACGAGTATTTTGACTACAGGAGCGGGCTGGACTTTGAAACGCAGAAGACGCCTTTCAGTGGAGGGAGCGGCATCCTGACCGCTGGCCTGATCGAGCCTAGGAAGACCTATCTGCTGGGAGTGGCCTGCCTCTTTATAGACGCGGCGATCGGAACCTATTTCGTCGTCGTCCAGGGCTGTGGTCTGATCCCGGTGATCTTGCTGGGAGGGCTGTTCGCTTACTTCTACACGCCGTATATCTCGCGCTGGCAGATCGGCGAATTATCCGCCGGTTTGGGGCTGGGCTCGCTGGTGGTGCTGGGGGCCTACTACGTGCAGACCGGGCAATATACCTGGGAGGTCATCGTCGCCTCGCTGGCGCCTGGCTTCCTCACTGCCAACCTCCTGCTCCTTAACGAGTTCCCAGACGTGGAGGCCGACATGCAAGTCGGGAGGCGCAACCTGGTGATGGCTTTAGGGAGAAGAAGAGCGGGCCGGCTTTACACTCTTTTGCTGGCGTGCACTTACCTGAGCATCGTGCTGGGAGTGGTTTTCAGGCTTATGCCCTGGCCCGCGCTCGTCGTCCTCCTGATGGTGCCCCTGGCGATGAAGGCGATTCGAGGCGCGCTGCAGCACTACGACGACATCCCACAGCTCGTCCCCGCCCTGGGAGCCAACGTGTTGACCATCCTGGCCACTGATGCCCTGCTAACAGTCGGCTACGTGCTGGCAACCGTGCTGGGCATCTGATCACCACCACCGATTTTTGATTGCCGATTGCCGATTTTCGATTTACAAATCGGCAATCGCAAATCGCAAATCGTAAATCGCATAAATGTTGATCAAGTCCCTGAGCATGGCCGCTGCCGTGGGCATGGGGTCCTCTTCGACGATGGTGGCCGCGATGGTGCCATTGATGTCGGTGTAGTAGACGATGCCCATCTGGTGAGCGGTGAGGCGGGCGAGAGGATGGGATAGGTCTAGCCAAGTGGGTCGCACACTCAGGTGATAGCCGCCATTTTCCCTCTCTGCCTTGGCTATCAGCTTGATGACCTTGCTGTTGTCCTTGGCTTGCTTCAACTCCTCAGGCCCGATGCCGGTGATGCCTTCAACCTCCACGTCTTCCAGCTTGGCCGCCTGGCCGAGCACGCTCTGGGCCATGATCACCAGCTTGTTAGCCGCATCCCAACCCTCTACGTCCAGGCTGGGATCGGCCTCGGCGTGGCCCTGCGCCTGGGCCTCGGCCAGGGCCTCCGCGTAGGACTTGCCCCTCTCCGCCATCTGGGTCAGGATGTAGTTGGTGGTCAGGTTCAGGATGCCCTCCAGCCGCAGGATCTCAGAGCCGGCCAGGTCTCTCCGCCCGATGTTGACCGTGGGCAGTCCCCCCGCCACCGCCCCGCTGAAGGCCAGCCTGACTCCCTTCTCTGCTGACAGCTTGGCCAGCCGGGAATAGGCCAGCACCAGGGGGCCTTTGTTGGACGTCACCACATGCATCCCTCGCCGCAATGCCTCCTCCATGCAGTCAAGCCCTGGCTGCCCATCCCGCAGGTTGGTGGGCGAGGCCTCGAGCAGGACGTCTGGTTGAGCCTGCTGCACCAACTCCACAGCTTCCATACCGGCCCTGCCAAACAGTGGATAGGCGGCCACTCCCTGGCCCTCCCGTTTTAGATGGATCACCTGTAACGGGTCGAGACCTTCGATAGCTATAGCCGCGCCGGAGGTGTCTGCTGCCCCGACCAGTACCAACTCCAAGCTGTATCGGGCACGCAGGGTCTCCTCCTTGCGAGCGAGTATCTCCAAGAAACGCCGCCCGATATTGCCTACCCC
>JBAWAP010000386.1:0-4893 GCA_049589355.1 Anaerolineae bacterium | reverse complement strand
CTCTTGCTTTTGGGGCACTACACTTTGAAAAGTGTAGAGTGACACATTCCATACGCCGAAAAATCGTCTATGGGGTTTGTTTCTTAGCAGCGAAGCAAAGCAATCTCCTGCGCTCGACCTGTCAGCCACCCTGGAGATTGCTTCGTCGCTCCGCTCCTCGCAATGACAGTCGAAATCTAACATTGTCGAGCTAAACCGTTGCCAGGTTACCTGGGGCTGAAGAGTGTATCGAAAAAAACCCTCTCAGCGGGGCTGGAAGCCCCATGCTGAGAGGGCAAAGCCCTCCTTCGGCCCGAGGGCTTCGACCGAGGCCTTCAGCTCAGTCGAAGAGGAAGCCGAACGGTTTTCTCCGGCCCTACTCGAACTCAAACCCCTTCTCGGTGAAAAGCCTCAAGCAAACATCTACCATCTCAGGATCATAAAGAATGCCCTTATTCTGTGAGATTTCTTCCAGGGCCTTATCTATACCCTGAGCCGATCGGTAAGGTCGGTGAGAGGCCATGGCCTCGACGACGTCAGCTACACCCAGGATCCTTGCTTCCAAGAGGATCTCCTCACCCGATAGCTCTTGAGGATATCCAGAACCATCCATCCTTTCGTGATGTTGCAGCACGATTTGGGCCACCGGCCAGGGAAATTCTATGACCTTCAACACATCATAACCGGTTTGAGGGTGCATCTTGATCAGACCGAATTCGAGGTCGGTTAATTGACTTGGCTTACTGAGAATCTCAGCGGGTACACTGATCTTGCCGAGGTCGTGAATCAGCCCGGCCATACGGATTCCCTCCATCTGCTCCTCGGAGAGGCTCATCTCGTTGGCGATGGCGCAGGCCAGTTGGGTTACCCGCCGTTGATGACCAGCGGTGTAGGGATCCCTCATCTCAGTGGCTGATACCAGGACATGGACCGTTCCTTCCAGGGCTTTTTCTAATTTGGCGTAGCTTTGTCGAAGCCCTTCCTGTGCTTGCCTGCGCTCTGCGATCTCCTGCTGCGCCTGCTCGTACAGCCGCGCGTTTTGGATGGCCAGACCGATCTGATTGGCCACCGGACCGAGCAACTCAGCCTCCTCCGCGGAGTAGGCATCGAGCTGGTAGCTCTGCACCTCCAACAGCCCCATCACCTGCCCTCGCACAACCATCGGCACGTACATGGCCGAGCCAACAGCACGCTCGTCTCCGGGAGCGCCGACGAGATGCACATCTGATCCTTCAGTTACTGTCGGGAAATCCACTATGATCTCAGGCTGGCGGGTGGCGATGGCCCGTACGCGCCCCCGCGTCGGCTCTATATCCATATCCAATGGAGGAAACCGCGCCGCATCTATCAGCTCCCCGTCGTCCAACATGAACTCGGCCCGCAGGATGCGGGTCGTTGGGTCGTACAGGGAAATGCCAAAGCAGGGACAGTCTACAAGCTGGGCTATGTGCTCGTGGGCAATGCGATAGATTGGCGTAAGCTCGAGCGTCCCCGCCAGAGCCTGTCCCATCCGGTTGAGGACGCTCAACCGGAGTTGGCGCTGCAGGAGTTCCTGCTCCGCTCGCTTGCGCTCAGCCAGCTCTTGCTGAGTCTCCTGATACAGCCGCGCGTTCTCGATAGCGATGGCCGCCTGGCTGGCGAAGGTCTGCGCCAGCTCCGCACTCTCCTCACCATAGACGCCAGGCTCTCTATGGTCTACGGTCAGGAAGCCCAATGCCCTCCCCTTGGCTATCAGAGGGACGCCGATCCAGGAACGAACGTACTCCGTGCCACCCCTTGCCAGAAAGCGCTCGTCGGCCTGGGCATCGGTCAAGACCAGAGGGCGCTTCTTTTGCATGAGTTCGCGGGTCAGAGGGTCCTCTTTCACGGGGAAGGAAACCTGCAAAACGCGCTCCAGGTCCGGAAAGCCCCTACCCGCAGTTAGCCTGGCTGTGCCATCGGAGAAGAGGAAGATGCCGGCGCTGTGATAGGGGATGACCCTCTCCAGTTCTTTCAGGATGATGTCGAGCACTTTAGGCAGGTCAAGGGTTGAAGTGACAGCCCTGTCAATCTCCCGCAGAGCCTCTGCTCGCTCCAGATGGCGACGTACCGTCTCCTCCGCCCGCCTGCGTTCGGTGATTTCTTGCTGAGCTTCTTCGTACAACCGGGCATTCTCGACAGCGATGGCCGCATGGTTGGCAAATAAGGTCAGCAGTTCCAGGTCAGCCTCCGTGAAACGCCTACTTTCCACATCGTGCAGGACGTGGATTACTCCTGTCACCTGGCCTTGCCAGATCATCGGTACGCTGAGTACGGCAGTGAAAGGCTGCTCCTCCTCGTAGACAGCGGCCCGTCTATTCCAGGCACGATAGTCGTCAATGATTAGCGGCTGCCTGGTCTGGGCCACGGTGCCAGCCGCACCCTCACCGTACTTGAGCACCGTCCCGGTGTAATCATGCAGGGTGTTGTAACTTACCACGCAACGGACTTCCCTTCGATCTGGATCGCATAGGTACAGCCCGCCACCAAGAGCGTTCAGCAGCAGCGCCGCCCGCTCAACAATGGTTTGGAGCAGTGTAGGCAAATCGTGCGGAGCAGTGATGTCGAGCACGGTGGCCTGAAGTGCAGCCAGCTCTTTGGCTCGGCGGTGCAGTTCTTCCTCCGCCCGCTTGCGCTCGGTGATGTCGCTTATGAAATTCAATGTGGCAGGTCTGCCCTCCCAGGTGATCAAGACCGCGTTGCTCTCCAGCCACTTGATGCCCCCTTCCTTGTCAATAATCCTGAAAGCATGAATTGGGGGAGTTTCCTCGCCTTGGAGAAACCTTAGATAGTATCCAAACGTTACCTCTAGATCATCCGGATGGATAAGCTCTGTAAAGGGTCGGGAGGCCAGTTCTTTTTGTGAATAACCCGTGATCTCCATCGCCTTGGGGTTGAAGAACTTGAGCATCCCATCCTGAGCCACAATAATGGTCACCGTGGCATTTTCCACTAACAGGCGATATTTCTCTTCCGATTCCCGCAATGCCTCCTCCGCCCGCTGGCGCTCGGTGACGTCCCTGGCTATACCTACAAATCCTGTCGGCTCGCCATCCGCGTCTTTCATGACGGCTGCGCTTAGCTCCACAGGGACCCTGCTGCCATCCTTGATGATAACTTCATAACCTCGACTCTTATCGTACCCTCTTTCCAGCACTGCTTGAACACCAGCCAATGCCTCCTTCCGCTGTTCGGGAGCGATCAGCCCAAGGAAATACTGCCCAATCAAGTCCCCTTTGTCGTCAGTGCCGTACATTTTCAGGGCAGCATCATTTACATCCACGATCTTGCCCTCAAGGTCAGCGATGACAATGCTGTCTGCTGACATCTTTACAGCGCTGGATAGGCGGATCAGTTCCTCCTCCGCCCGCTTGCGCTCGGTGATGTCTATCAAGGATATTAATGTTGCGCGTTTTGCCTCATATTCAATTATCGCTAATCTACCGTCCACCCACTTCTCATCGCCATTTTTGGTTATGATTTTCAATTCAGCCTTATACGGAGGGAGTTCTCCCCTTCCCATTGCTTTTCCACCCTCAATAGCTAGGTCTTTGTAATCTGGATGAAGAAAATCCCAGAATCTCATTTGCTGAATTTCCTTGCGTGCATATCCAGTTATTTGCTCAGCTTCAGGATTGGCGTAAACACATTGATAATCCTGATATATTATAATCGCCACTAGTGCTGATTCGGTGAATGTACGAAACTTCTCCTCGCTCTCCCGCAGTGCCTCCTCCGCCCGCTTGCGCTCGGCTTCTGCCTTTTCCAACTCGGCAAGCCGTTGGCGCATCTCTGCCAACTCTTTGATGAGTTGCTCTTTTGTCTTCTCTTCGTCTTTCATCTGCTGAACCTCCCTATTTCAGCCCCAACTCAGGAATAGTAGTGGACTTACCAATGGTACTGTCCTGTATCTTTTTGAGCACTTCGGCGACTTGCTCGAATTCGGTGGCTTTGTCGAAGAAGTATTCTGCCCCCGCTTCCAGGCACTTCTTACGATATTGCGGGTAGGGAAACACGGTAAGCACAATGACCACCGGCGCCGCAGCGCTCTTCTTGATCGCCTCAAGCACCTGAATGCCGTTGTTCCCAGGCATGCGAATATCCAAGATCACGGCATCCGGCCTCAAATGCTGGATGGCCTCAAGCGCCTGGCGTGCGTCTCCAGCCTGGCCGACCACTTCCACGCCTTCGATCTCGGAGATCAGCTCAGCCAGGCGCTCGCGCACCAGCGTTGAATCATCTGCCACGAAGACTTTCAACATTGTCCTCCCTCCGTCTCGGCCAACAACTGACCACTAGGTCAGGCAAGCGGGGCCGATTATCTTGACAATGTTACATTTGTCATTGCGAGCGAAGCGAAGCAATCTCCGAGCATGCTAGGGGATTGCTTCGGCGCAAACAGCACGCCTCGCAATGACACCTGGAGTGAAATCTAACATTGTCAAGTTATAGGTCTAAGCTCATTATAGCAGAGAATGGCCTCTCTGTCTGTAGGACAGACACTCCATTGTCTGTAGGATTTTTCCTATAAACAAAAGACCTGACAGGTTTTCTGAACACCTGTCAGGTCTGGGGCCAAAGAGAAACCAGGTTTTTACCCGCTTGAATAGACGAACCGCTACTCTGGAGGCTCACTGTGGAGCAAGAGGTCGCGTCTTCGGAGCCAAAAACCTGGTTTCGTAACTGCTCAGCCCGTGTCATTGCGAGGAGCGTTCCTTTGGCTTCGCTCAGGACAGGTTTTTGCGACGAAGCAATCTCCTCCTTGCGGTTTGGGGATTGCTTCGCTTCGCTACTCAGAAACTTGGTTCGTAGTGGCGACTTTAGTCGCCTTTGCTGCCAAACGACAGCTAAAGCTGTTACTACGAACCTCGCCCAAGTTTCTGCCCCCTACGGATG
>JBAWAP010000385.1:0-15811 GCA_049589355.1 Anaerolineae bacterium | reverse complement strand
CCTGCGCACGAAGACGACCTTACAAAACCCATTCATTTGCCTCTTTTTACCGCATCAAGTTTCTGAGTAGGAGCGTTTTTTGGCGACGAAGCAATCTCCTCCTTGCGGTTTGGGGATTGCTTCGCTTTGCTCGCAATGACAGGCTGAGCAGTTACGTTGCAAAAATGATTCGACGTTGAGGAGAGCCAGTGCCGGTTTGTGTTGGCTCTAACTGCCCTCGTAGCGGCTGACGCTGAAGGCGATGTAGTTGTACGGGATCAACTGGGTGGGATCCTCCTTGTTCACCACCCGGCCGTTGGCTGGATTGTAGACCCACTCGCTCCAGTCCCAGATGGTCTGAATGGTTTCGGGGATCTGGACGGCCAGGTACGAGCCTTCGGCGAGGCGGGCGCGGGTGGGAATGTGGGTAAAGTCGAGGCCCATGTAGAAATCCTGCACCGGCACGTTTCTATTGCGCGTGGCGATGGCTTTGGTCAATCCGAGCGCCGTTTCGGAGAACAGCCCGATGGCTGGCTGCACCGTGGATGCCAGCTTCAACCCCGCTTTGAACACGTCTGACTCCAGAAAGCTGAGGAAGGCTTCGTCGGCCTCGTTCCCCACGTTGACGGTGTAGCACTTGAAGGCCACGCCCTCCGTGCCCACGTTCAGCCCCACGAAGATGGGATAGCCCAGAATGGCGGCCTGCTCGCCCTCGCGCACCCGGTGGGTGGCGTTAAAGTGCAGGTGCTCCACGGTGCCCGCCACCTGGTTCTGGGCGTAGAAATCAAACAGCACCCGGTGCGTGCTGCCGCCCGGATAGTCCGCCACCCGCAGCCGGTCCAGGGTGATTTTGATGCTGGCGTTTTTCAGCCCTGCGTGCGCTTTGATGTTGCCCGCGTGCTGGATGGGTAACGGGTCGCTGCCGGGCGGAGCCGGGGCCAGATACCCGAAGGCGTGCGCCGTATGCTGCCAGGCTTTGTCTCCAAATGGCCATTTGAAGGCGCGCTTTCCAAACGCCGGGCCACGCGTCACCTCGCTTTGCGCAGCCTCCAGCGCTGTGGCAGCCTCAATCTCGCCCACCTCCCGCAGTTTAGCCGCCGCTTCCTGGGGCGGCAAGGCCCCCAACACCGGCAGGTCGTCGAACCAGGTAGATGTAGTCATAGCATTTACCTCCTTTCACGCTTCACGTTTTACTCATCGCTTGCTCAATCAACCCAATCAATTCCTGCGTCCGCTGTATCTCCGCCGCCGCGCGGTCGCCGTAAGTCTGGAAGTTGCGCAGGGCGGCGTAGGCGTACTCCCGCGCATCTGCCAGGCGGCCCGCTTGCGCCAGGGCCAGGGCGACGTTGAAGCGGGTGTTGGCGGCAGCGTAGACGTTGCCCGCCGCTTCAGAATAGCGAATGGCCTCGCGGTAGTGCGACAGGGCGCGGTCAAAATCGCCTGCTTCGCCGTAGATAGCGCCGAGCGCGCTGTGCGCCGTTGCCAGGTCATTCACCGCGTTCGGGGGCAGCAGGTCCAGCGCCTGGTGGTAGAACTGCGCGGCGTCGTTTAGGTGGCGTAGCAGTTCTTCTTTCGGCTTGTTGGCCGCCCGTCCCTCTTTAAATCTTTCGTGGGCAACAAGTCCCAATTGACCCAGACTCCTGCTTTGGCCCAGTTTATCGTGTTCAGCCGTAAGCTCTAGACCTCGGCGATACCATTGCTCTGCTCGCGCTAGGTCACGGATGGATGGCAGAGTCAAATAAGCGCGACCGAGGTTTATAGCGATCGCTGCTTCAGCAGGTTGGTCACCCAGTTGGCGCACTAAAGTGCAGGCTTCCTCATACGTTGACACACTTTCAGGCTGACCTAATTCACGCTGGATCTCACCAAGTTCATACAGCGATTCGGCCAGCGACCGCACAGCGTTACGTCCGGCGGCATCCAAAGCTTCCAGAGGAACAGAGAGTGCGTGCTTGGCGCGTTGACGATCCCATTCCAAGCGGGTGCGCTGCAATCGCTTGGCCTCGGCCCACTGTCGTGCTTCGCGGGCGAGCCGCACGCGATACTCCGTGACGAGGCTCCATTCCTGTTCCCGCCCCGGCAGCGGGCCGTCGGTGACCGGGTCCACGAAGTCGGGCACGATCTCCTCCACCAGCCGTCTCCACTCCGCCCGGCGGCCGGTGTGGTCATAGAGAGTGCGCAAGCCCTGCATGGTGCCGATGACACGCCGCCACCAGCCATGCCTGCGGGCTTCGTCCTGAGTAGCACTCCGTGCGTATCGAAGGGCAAGTTGCCGGGCGTGCAGCAGGTTGGCTTCCTCGGCAGTCAAAGCTGCGATCACTTCGCGGTTGCCATCCTCGTATTGGCTGTGGTAGTAGTTCCCCAACTCGCCCATCGCTTCGACGAAGGCGCTGGTGGCGGCAAGGGCCCCCTCCCTTTCTCCCTCCCCTTCGACTTCGCTCAGGGCAGGCCCCGCTTGCGGGGGAGGGCTAGAGGTGGGGGCGTAATATTGCTCAAACAGGCTCCTGAAGTACCACGGTAGGGCGGGGTGGATGGTGTAGTAGCCGCCGCCGTGGGCGGTGAGCAGGCCCACCTCGGCGGCGCGGTCGAGCAGGGCGATGCCATCTTCGCGGGTCAGGCCGCGCACTTCGGGCAGGCACCAATCGCGTTTAGGGTGGCCCATCGTTCGCAACACATCCACGTCCACAAAGCCCTGGAAAAAGTGCAGCAGGGCCAGTTTCTTGCGCTCGTCTTCATTGAAGGCGTGCTCAAAGCCGTAGCTCAACGACGCGCCCAGCGATTTGGCGCGGCCATCGCTCTCTTCGTCCTCAAACGCGGCTTCCCCGGCCCGCAGTTGGGCCACAAAAGCTTCAATCTGCTCTTTGGTCTTGAGGCCGTCGCGCAGGACTTGGCCTACCAGCACGGTGATGGTCAGTGGGTTGCCCTGGGTGAAGCGCAGCAGTGGCCGCCAGTCCTCCATGTCGGCCAGCCGCCGTCCATGTTTTTCGGCCAGCGCCCGCGCCAACTGCACCCCCTCCTGTATCGGCATCGGCGGCAGGGTGAGGCGCGCCGGAAGGTCGCCCAGCCAGGCACGCTCCTCGCGGCGGGAGGTGAGCAGGAATTTAGCCTTCGTCTCACGCGCCGCCCGCAGGAAGTCAAGCAGTTCCTGCTGCTCGGCCGTGCTCCATGCCGACTCTGTGCCCGCCGGAAAGCCCACCACCGGCTCTACGTGGTCCCAGATCCAGAGCACCGGAACTTGGTGCAGCACCTGCAGGGCCACCTGGCGACGACCTGCGTCGGGCAAGGCCAGCCAGTGGACGCCCGCCGCCTCCAACGCCGGCCCAAACACCTGCTCGATCTGATCCAGCACCCGCGCCAGTGGTTTGTATTGCTCGAATGAGGTAAAGAGCACAGGCCCTTCGACGCCGCCGGTCAGCGCGTACCAGCGGGCGAACTCGGCGGCGGTGGCCGTCTTGCCGCTCCCGGCGTAGGCGTGCAGCAGGACGATGCTATGGCTGTCGAAGGCCCGATCCAAGGCTAGCAGGGTTTCATCCCGCCCAAAGAAGCCCACGTCTGGACTGGGCGGCAGGCTGGGATCGAGGATCCCACGTTCGGGGGTCGCGTCACCGGCCTCCAGGGTGATGGTCAGAGTAGCCTCCTTCGCTGGTTTGGGGAAGAGAGCAATGGGCGCGGTCTCGTAAACCACCGGCACGGGCCAATCCTGTAGCGGGATGGGGTCGTAGGCGATGGTGCGCAGGGCCTGGGCGTGCAGTTGCTTGCGTCCCAGAGTTACCGCCTCGCCCAGCGTGCTACCCTGTGCGAGTCCAGCATACAGATCGGCCATGAATTGCGCCGCCGTGACCACATACACTCTGTAGCGCATGGCCACTACTCCGGCCACGCCTGCGTCCATCACCTCCTGGGCCACCGAACCGAAGGCGCGCACCCGGATGTGGACGTCGGTTGCCTCCTCCCCTGCTTGGGCGAGAGGAGAGTCGGGCGCTTCGGCGTAGGCAGAGCTGCAGGAGGTAAGCACCAGCACCGGCACGCCCGTCTCCACCAGCAGCTTGCCCAGCGCGGGCCCGTCCACCAACTGCACGCTCTCCTCCAGGGCGGGGTTCTCAAACAGCAGATAGCCGTACGCTCCCGTGCGTGGGCCGGAGAGCAACAACGGTGACAACTTCCTAAGCATTTCTGCCACCTCCCCCGGCCTGATGACTTCGGTGTACATGCCGTGTCCATCAAAGTGGACTACGTGATATGGCTGGCCTGCGTCTTTTGCCGCGTACAGGACGCGGCTCAGTTGCTCAAACGTCGGAGGGCGCAGCACGTCCAGTTGAAAGGCTTCGCGCGCACTGCCGCTTAGCCCCTTGATGATACGGATGGCAACCGACCGGAAAGGCACGTCATAGCCACCTATGGGACGGCTGATAACAAGCAGGATACGGACGGGGCCGGAAGCGGTTTGGGGAAGCTGCGGGAGTTGCGCGGCTTGGTGTTGAGCGTGCACAAAGGCGCGGGCACTCAAAGCCAACCATGTATCAGTGTCCGGGTCGCGAATCAACTCCCAGGGAATAGCCCTCCCTTCCTGTACCCCAGTAATGATCTCAAAGCGGGTGTTGCTTAGCCGGGTGCGCAGCATGGCCCACAGGTTGCGGGCATTGTCGTCCGCTTGGAACACGGCCCGGAAAAGCTCCGCCCCGAACTCGGCCGTGCGCTTCTCGATGCGCGCTGCAATCGTGGGCGCAGGGTCGAGGGGGTATTGTAGGTAGTCTTCCAGGTACCAGCGTAGATCTTCCTGATCCTGTGCATTGAGCGCGAAGTCAAAGCGGACGGTGGCAGTTTGCCGGGGCAAGCCCTCAGCTTCCAGTGCGACCTCAATGCAATATGAATCTGGGCCTTCAGTGATCTGGGTCAGGCGCAGGGTAGCCGCACCAGTCAACGCTCTTAACGCGTCAACGTTGTCCGGCGATAGCTCCAATACTCTCTTAAAGAGTTCTCCAACACCTCGCCGTTGCTGTTTCTCCAGCCGACTAACAGCTCGCTTCTGCAACGCTCGCACAAGCGGAGCACGGGCTTCTTCTCTGTCTAATTCGTACGCTTCATTCAGCGCTTCGACCGCTCGATCTATCTCCCCGATTTCGAGTAACGTCTCACCCAAGTACAGACGAGCGCGGAAGTGCCGTGGATTTATCTCCAAAGCTCGCTCAAACAGGGCTTTGGCTTCTTCTAGTAGCTGACGATCGAGATGATTTTTGCCTACCTGGTAGCATTGCTCTGCAAGTGGTTCAATTCGATCCAACTCATCTTTTACTTGAAATAGAGGTTTGTTCTCTTGGATCCAGCACCGAAATAGCTCAACAGCAAAACGGTATTGCTTGCTATCTGATTCTTCTAAAACACGTCGCTTCACTAGATCTCGGGGTGCCAGCCTGATCTCACGAGTATCCAGTCGCTTCGCGTGATTCTTCAGCACTTGGATAACTCTGGCTTCAGGTATGGCAACCCTGTTTTCAGCGAGGTCAGCAAAGGCAGCCGCATAGATCTTCTCAACAGAACTCAACCCGCCCCAGATCCAGTCGAATGCTTGATTCCCGACCTTCAATGCGTCACGGACTGCTGCGTCAACTTCTGGAATATCTACTAATGGTGTATCAGGTGGACGGTTAGTGTAGGCTTGTTCCCAAATGCGCTGACAGAGTAGCTGAGTTAGGAAGGGATGACGTCCTGTAAGGGAGAGAATGCGGCTGACAGCAGGGTTAGTGAATTGAAGAGTGCCGTTTGCCTCGGCTTGGCGGACTAGAGCTTCAGCGCTCTCTTCATCAAGAACCCATACTTCTATGGTATGTGAGGATTTGAAGGTGGCTTTCAAGTCCAGAGACAAATCTTCAGAGCGACGACCGACGGCAAACACAAAAGCCGAGCGTGGATCTTCTGTCATTACTTTTCGAAGAAAAGGGAGCAAGGATTTCGAAGCAGTCGTTCTTGGAAGCGTGATCTCCTCAATCTTATCCATCACATCAAACTCATCAAACAAGAAAACAAGTCGCTGATCTTTGTCCAATCTTCGATAAAGGTCAGGTAAGAACCTGCGCACAAAAAAGCGCCCCCGGTCATCGAAATCAGTCAAGGAGGGTGGCCTAGTACCAAGTCGTTGGGTCAAGATGTTAGAAATGTCAGCAAGTACTTCCTTCAGAGGGAGATCAGCAGTATCCTGTAGGTCGTAAAAGATCGGTAACAAGCCCTCTCTTTCTTTAGCCAACCTTCGATCAATCTGGCGCAAGATACTAGTCTTGCCGATACGGCGTTGGCCGAAGAGGACTATTGAGTTCGTGCCAGGGTTGCGTAGCTCACGAATCACCTGATTCAATGTATCCTTCCGGCCAAAGAATCCATCTTCGCTACGTAGAACAGGGCCAGCTACGTACGGGTTTCTAGGTACTGACATGAATCACTCCCTCTTTCCCAACAATGCCTTAAATAGGCTATGGGCAATCTCACCGATGGTATGACCAGTCCACTCTGGTGCCTTACGCGCCGCACTTATCAAGCCATCCCACATTTCTTGAGTCAAAAACATCTTGTAGCGCTTTTTGGCCAACCAAGCGGCATAGTATGGGATAGATCGTGTGCCGTCAATCACTATGTCACGAACCCACCAAGTAAATGCCCGTGAGCGTATTGCCCAACGTTCGCCTCGCCATATCAACAGTCGATGCCAATCAAATTGCCAACCCTTGCCCACTTTTTCTGCAAGACCTCGCTCGGCTAACTGGGTTAACTGAGGTGTAAAGGCTTCGACATTCTCGATCTCACCATAGGCAAATTCCCTGCCTAATGCTCGTCCACCCATTTCAACCAGACAGAGAATTACAGCGGTGGTACGAGCCCCATCGTCAAGGGTATTCCACAAAGCATCAAAATGCGAAGAGACTCGCTCATAAAACCGAGTAGCGGCAACTTCTGTTTGATTTTTGCCGTCCATCTCGAGCCAAGTTGCTGCCGCTGCTTGTAGAAGAAAGGGATGAGGGCCAGCAAGAGAGCGGATAAATTCAATCTCAATCGGGGACAAAAGCTCTGCGACTGGTCGGAAGAGGCATTCTATCGTAGCATCATCAAAAGGATGCAACCTTATTTCGATGAAATGATTAAAGAACTCAGAACCTTCATCAAGCAAGCCCCGTCCCCGGTTATTCATCTCAGCTACTGACAAGCGGCTGGCCGTGATCAGTACCAAGCTACTAGATAGGGAAGCCAGTGATCGTAATCCCGTAAAGAAAGAAGGAGTTTGAAAGTTGCCGTGTATCAAAAGTCGATCGAATTCATCAAGTAGCAAAACTAGCTTGCCCTTTCGTTCAGCTAGTATGTCAAAGAATTTTCGCAAGGCGGTTCGGCCATAGTTAGCTTCAGCACATTTCTCCAGTTGGCGAGCAATACTTGCGTGACCAGGATGAGCAAAAAGTGGCTCCAAAGCCTCTTTCCAGAACAGTTCCGGCGAGTAGTCATCTTCAATCGGGTGGAGATCTAGAAAGTTAAACGTAGAATTCTTAGCTTCCTCGCCCATGTACTCACGCTGTGTGTCGGAGTCTGCTAATTTCAGTAAGAGTGAGGTTTTTCCAATATGAGGCTCACCGACAATAGCTGTGGATTGGTAGCCCAACAGTCGATTGAATATTGTGCTTAGTTCTTTTTCACGATTCAGGAATTCGTCGGGCCTGACCGGGCGACCGTAAATGTACCTGTGCGGCATGAGAACCTCCATTGTTGTGTAACATCAGCGAGTATAGCTTGAGACAGTAGTGCATTCAGCATACATCTGCATTAATTATAGTCGACTCGTCGAATCTGCGCAAGGAGCGACTTGACGGATCGGAACATCAGTGCTATCCTTTAACCTGCGCAGGAGATTGGGGTCTGAAGAAGCAAGGTCTACAGCGAAATGGAACCAGGCAAATGACCATGACAGAAGAAGTGCCAACTTTGTTCACCGTCTGGAACACGCCGGTCAAGGTGAAGCCAGCGGTGTTGGTCAACTTGTTGGTCGCCTGGAGCGCTCTGTCGTGGCTGGCGGGGCAACAGCTCCCGGAAAGCTCCTGGCCCGCCCGCCTGCTGGTCGGCGCCCTCTCCACGACTGCACTGTTGGCTGCCGACCTCGGCCACACCCTGGCGCACGTCGTCAGCGCCCGCTATGCTGGCGCGCCGATGGACGCGATCCTCGTTTCGATGGGGATGCCACGCACTCTCTACTTCGACAACGAGGTTCCGCCCCGAACGCACCGCATGCGCGCCCTGGGCGGCCCCATCTACAATGCGCTGGGCCTGCTCGCCAGCCTGTTCCTGCGCATGCTGACATCCTACGGCTCGCCGGCACGCCTGGTGGCCGACTGGTCGTGCATCGGCCACGGCATGATCCTGGCCGGCAGCATTACGCCGTTGCCCCTGGTAGATGGCGGCACTATCCTCAAGTGGACGCTGGTAGAGCGCGGCCGCACTCCCGCCCAGGCTGACGCAGTAATACGGCGACTAAACCTGGTCATCGGCGCAATAGCAGTAACGGCTGGCGTGGTGCTGGTCCTCCTGCACTACTGGTTGCCAGCCCTGGGCCTCGCTGCCGCCGGCGCCATTGCCATCGGGGCGGCGCTGGGCAAGATCCGCTAGCCAGGGGATGAAAGCATGACGGAATCGTGGGAGGAGCTGAACAGCCAGATCGTGGGTTGTGAGGCATGCCCCCGGCTGGTGGCTTACCGTCGGGAGATCGCACGTGCTAAATGGCGAGCCTTGCGGGACTGGAAGTACTGGGGTCGCCCGGTGCCGGGCTTCGGCGATCGCAAGGCGCAACTCCTGATGGTGGGTCTGGCGCCGGGAGCCCACGGGGCCAATCGCACCGGGCGCATGTTCACCGGCGACAGCTCGGGGGACACATTGATCGCCGCTCTACATCGCGCCGGGTTCGCCAACCAGCCCACGTCACGGCATCGGGACGACGGCCTGGAACTGCACGACGCCTTCCTCACTGCTGTGGTGCGGTGTGTCCCACCCAAGAACCGACCAACCCGTCAGGAACAGATCAATTGTCGGGTCTACCTGGCACGAGAGATGGACCTGCTTTCCTCGGTGCGGGTCGTGCTGGCCCTGGGGCGCATCGCCTTTGAAGGCTATCTGGCGCTGTTGCACGAACGGGGCGTGAACGCGCCACGTCTGCCCTTCCGCCACGGTGCCTGCTATGAGTTCGAGCCGCCCTTACCCACGCTGGTCATCTCTTATCATCCCAGCCGCCAGAACACCCAGACGGGGCGCCTGACTCAGGCTATGCTGGATGAAGTCTTTGGACAAGTCCGGGAGCTGCTAGTGAGTAACGAGTCAACGAATAACGAGGTGATGGATTGATCGTTTTGACACCGGTGGCGTGGAGTAGTATACTATTGTCAGACAATCTGAAAGTGCGAAAGTGTGAAGGAGAGCGAGATGGTTACAGGATTAGCGCCAGATAAACTCGATACATCAGAAGTCTACGACGTCCGTCTACGCCAACGGGGCCAGATTACTATGCCACGGGAGGTGCGTGACCGCCTGAACGTGAACGAAGGCGATACGCTAACTCTTGTTCAGGTGGGTTCGGTTTTGATACTGACACCGAAGCGCCCTGTTGTGCCCGTGTTAGCGGATCGAATCGTGGAACTGATGGAAAAGGACGGCGTCACTCTGGCCGACTTGCTGCTCGGTCTGGAGGAAGAACGAGCGGCCATTTACCAGGAACGTTGGACTCGAAAGGGCGAGACGACTCGTGCCTAGGATCTTCGCCGATGCAAGTGTCTTGGTAGCTGGCGTCGGTTCCCGCACCGGTGCCAGTCGTGTTGTTCTGGTCATGGCCGAAATCGGCTTGTACCGGTTAGTCGTTTGCCGGCAGGTGCTCGACGAAACTGAGCGCAACTTGCGCAAGAAATTGCCAGCAGCTCGGCCGGTTTTCGCCGAGTTGATGATGGCCATCAATCCTGAGGTCGTGCCAGACCCCAGTCCCGAAGAGGTGATTCGCTGGCAATCCGTGATCGAGCCCAGGGATGCCCCCATCCTGGCAGCGGCTGTGGCAGCCGCGCCTGACCGTTTTCTGACGCTGGACGTGAAGGACTTCATCGAGCCCATCCATGTAGCCGAGAAGAGCGGACTGAGAATCGAGACGCCCGCTGAGTTTGTACAGGCTGTTCGGGCCTTGGTCGAAGAGGGGCTGAGTCAGCCCGGCGAATCACCGATCGAGCATTTGGGCAGATGAAGAAGTAACGAGTCAACGAGGTACGAGGAATGAGGCATACTTGTTACCTCATTGACTCGTTGCCTTATTTTGCGAAAGGAGGCGATAGAATGCCGGATTGGGCAAGTGCATTGAACAATGATCCCATCCCCTGGCTGTTGGGGCCAGAGAACCCCTCGGTGCGCTACTGGACTCTGCTCGACATCCTCGACCGCCCGGCCGACGATCCAGAAGTGCAGGCAGCGTGGGCAGCTATCGTCACCTTCCCGCCCGTGGCTGAGTTGCTGGCGGCCCAGAAGCACGATGGCTATTGGGTCAAATGGGACTACTACCTGCCCAAGCACTGTGGCACCTTCTGGGTGCTCAGTGTCCTGGCCGACCTGGGGCTGACCGCCGAGAACGAAGGGATCCGACGGGCCTGCGAATTCATGTTCACATTCCAGCGCCAGCACGGCGGATTCTGCCGCCGTCGTCGAATCCCCGGTAGAGGGATTGTTTGGGAAGACCGGGATGCCCCTTGTACTCAGGCCCGCATCGTGCGCTTTCTCATTCAGTTTGGCTATGGCGACGATCCGCGTACCCGCTCGGCTGTGGATTGGCTCCTGGCGAACCAGCGAGACGATGGTATGTGGCTTTGCGACTACGCCAGCGGTCACGGCTGCCTGCGAGCCACGCATGATTATCTGCGCGCCGCCGTCCTGGACCCTGCAATGACCGCCCATCCCGCAACGGCCCGCGCCGCTGCTGTCGTCTGCGACCTGCTGATGGAGCGTCGCATGGGCCGTTACCACGTCGGCGATCTATGGACGGTCCTGGAGTACCCCTACTTTGGCTACGGCGTCATCAGCGCCTTGGACGCGCTGGCGCGGCTCGGCTACACGCTTGAGCAACCCAAGATCGCTCTGGCGATGGAGTATCTGCTGAGCCGGCAATTGCCCAATGGCACCTGGCCCCTGGACCAGAGCGCGGGCCGCCCGCCCTTCGACGTGGGCCAGCCCGGCCAGCCCAACAAGTGGCTGACCTTGGATGCCTTGCGGGTGATCAAGTTGCTCCACTCCTCCTCCCTCGCGGAGGGAGCTAAAGGGGGGTGAGACCCCACATGCATCAAGCCAAGATGGCGGCTTGTGGGAAAAGGGCTGCTGGCCAGCTCCGCCGTGGCATGACCCTTCGACTATGCTCAGGGCAGGCGTGCCACGGCTACAAAGCTGCCATCCCGTGAACGGGATTCTTGAGCCCGATTTCATCGGGCGGGAGCTCTGTAGCACGGCCACTTCATGGCCGTGCGGCCCCGGCAAGCACGACACCATACTTAACTTGATGCGCATGGGGTAAGACCCTGGTCAAGCCTAATACGGAGGGAATCAGTGAATTGGAAGACAGTTCTCAACGACGATCCCACCCTCTGGCTGCTGGAGCCCGACCCGGACAATCCTGGCGTGCGCTACTTTGCGCTGCAGGAGCTGCTGGACCGGCCGGAGGATGATCCTGAAGTTCAAGCGGCCAGAGCAGCCATCATGACGACGGGACCGGTGCCGGCAATCCTCGACGCCCAGTACCCCGACGGCTACTGGGTCAAGCCCGGCGGCGGCTATTCGCCCAAGTATCGGGGCACCGTCTGGCAGATCATTTTCCTGGCCGAGTTGGGGGCTGACCCGTCCGACGAGCGAGTGCGGCGGGGCTGCGAGTACCTCTTGAGCCACTCCATCGCTGCCAACCGTGCCTTCTCGGCCTACCAAAAGCCAGTACCCAGTGGCTCTATACCTTGCTTGAATGGTAACCTGCTGTACGCTCTGCAGCGCCTGGGCTATGCCGATGATCCGCGCGTGCAAGCGGCTCTGGACTGGCTGGTGCAGGCCGTCACCGGCGAAGGGGGATTCCGCTACCTCAAATCGGGCACGACCGGGCCATGCTTTGCCTGCAGCGCCAATCTCAGGCAGCCTTGTGGCTGGGGTGCCAACAAAGCCATGAAGGCCCTGATTGCGATCCCGCTGGAGCATCGCACCCTGGCCGTGCAGCGTGCTATTGAGGTCGGCGTCGAGTTCCTGCTCAGCCACGACCCGGCCGTGGCCGACTATCCCTACACGGAGCGGGTGAACTCGACCTGGTTCAAGTTCGGCTTCCCGCTGACCTACTGGAGCGACGTGCTGGAGACCACAGCGGTGCTGGTGGAACTGGGCTACGGCCACGATCCACGGCTGGCTAATGCGCTCCAGTTCATCCTGAGTAAGCAGGACGCTCAGGGCCGCTGGAAGCTGGAGAACGCGCTCAGCGGCAAGATGTGGGCCGACATCGAGGAGAAGGGGAAGCCCAGCAAGTGGGTCACCTTGCGCGCGCTGCGGGTTCTACAACACGTCGTTGGCGTTTTGTCGTCCGACACAGTATGTATAATAACCAAGGGGAAACCCCCCAATGTCTGACGAGGAGGTGCAAATATGAGACCGGCGAGTGAAGCAATGCAATTCGATCCCATTGACTGGCAGCAACTCCAACTCCTGGCCCAACTCACGCCAGCCCAGCGCACTCTGACCATGATCCGGGCTGCGGAGTTCGTCCGGGCTGGCCTGCGGGGCACGTTCCGCCGTCGCTTCCCGGAGCTGTCCGACGAAGAGATCAACATGAAGGTGCTGGCACACCTGACACCATTGCGAGGATACAAGCTATGAGCATCCTGGGGTTCTACTTCGACATCGTGCGTGCGTTGGAAGAAATATGACAGACATCCTTAAAACCGCAGCCTACGGCGGCGCGGGCTGGTCGCCGCGCACAGCCTCCTTGCGCCAGGAAATCGGACAGGTCTGGGGGTCGTGCGGCGTGGCGACGGAGTGGTCGCCCCTCAAAGCGGTGCTGCTCCACCGGCCAGGATCAGAGCTGGAAGACTTGGCGGATCCGGATGCGGCTCAAATGCTCGCCCTGCTGGACGCCGGCCGGGCGCGGCAGCAGCACGACGCCCTGGCCCAGGCCTATCGGGACGCGGGGGTCGTCGTGCACTACGTCGAACCGTCTGAGACGCCGCCTCCTAACCTGATGTTCGTCGCCGACCTGATATTCATGACGCCGGAGGGGGCGATCCTGGGGCGACCAGCGTCCACCGTGCGCGCCGGCGAGGAGCGCTTGGTCGCCTGGCGGCTGGCCGCACTGGGGGTCCCCATCCTGCGCAGCGTGCGAGGGAAGGGGACCTTTGAGGGGGCGGACGCGCTCTGGATTGACCCGCAGACGGTGCTACTGGCGACAGGGCTGCGCACCAACGTCGAGGGGGCAGCGCAGGTGGCGAACCTGCTGCGGGAGATGGGGGTCGAGGTCATCCAGGTCGGGCTCCCCTACGGGGCCATGCACCTGATGGGGACGTTGCGCTTTGCCGACCGGGACCTGGTCATCGCTTGGCCGGGGCGCGTGCCCTATGCGGCCGTGGAAGCGCTGCGGGCACGCGGGTACACCGTCTTCTTCATACCGGATGAGGAGGAAGCGGTACGCGGGATGGCGCTCAACTTTGTAACCTTGGGCCCACGGCGGATACTGATGCCGACCGGCAACCTCATCACCCAGGCGTTCTACCAAGATGCCGGCATAACCTGCCAGGTGGTCGAAGTGGACGAGATCCTCAAGGCGGCCGGCGGCATCGGTTGCCTGACCGGCATCCTGGAGCGGGAGTTGGGCGCTGTGGAGTATGAACGTCATCAGCCGCAAGGTTCAGATGGAGAGGAGCGTTCGAGATGACCCAAGCTGATGATCACATCTCCCCTGAATCGCTGCTGGCCCTGCTCAAAGGACGGCGCAGTATCCGCCGCTATCGGCCCGACCCGGTGCCAGAAGGGATGGTCGAGCAACTGCTGGAAGCCGGCCGCTGGGCGCCTTCGGCCAGCAACCGACAGCCGTGGGCCTTCATCGTCGTCCGGGACGAGACGATCCGCCGTCAGGTAGCCCAGCAGGCCGCCTACTATTTCATCCGCTGGGCGCACGCGGCGGAGGCCCCGCTGCTCATCGTCCTGTGCGGGAACGTTCGGAACCGGCTTTACCGCCAGTTCCTCCACGAGGACGTAGGGCTGGCGGGAGGGCAGATCATGTTGCAGGCCAAAGCTCTGGGGTTGGGGACTTGCTGGATCGGGGCCCTGGACCGGAAGGCGATTGCTGGCATTCTCAAGCTGCCGGATCATCTGGAGATCTTGGGGTTGTTGACGGTAGGGTTTCCGGCCGAGGACCCACCCCCGCCGCCCCGCAAGCCGCTGGCGGCAATCGTGCACTATGATGTCTACGGCAACCAGGCAGATGGTGGTGGTGCTAAGCCGGGGCGGATACCGGCCGGGCCGCTGGGGATTCTGCTGCGCCGGTTGCGACTGCCGTTTCGGGTGTGATTTCTTTGATTCAGGTGACCGTCACTTTCACTCAGGCTTGCATGAGCAATCAGGCATACAGGCAGTTAAAAGGGCACACTGGGGTCAACAGCAAATAAGTGACGGTCACCTTCGTTGGGCCGGCGGTGAGGGGATGCGCACCAAGACGTTGTGGATCAAAGACGAGTATCTGCGGCTCATTCTGGCGGGATGCAAGACTATTGAGGTTCGCGTGGGGTACAGCAACATCACGCGGTTACAAATAGGCGACCGCCTGTTGCTCAATGATCAGCACCCGTTTGTCATCTGCCGGCTAGGTCGCTATGCCAGCTTTGAGGAACTGTTGGCGAGTGAGGACGCGGCTTCCATCGCGCCCGACGTTCCCTCTGGGCAGCTACTTGAAAGACTACGCGCCATCTACCCGCCGGAGAAAGAGGCGTTAGGCGTCGTGGCGTTGGAAATTGAGCCGGAATGAGATTCTCGTGACAAATCGGCCCAAACGTGGTAAACTTAAGTGGAAGGAGTCGAGGCCGATTTCAATGAACAAATCTCGTAAAACGGGGTATCTGGTCCTGGTTGGGACCGTTACTCTGATTTTGGTCAGCATCCTCATCTCGCTGCGACCATACGGGACTCTCCTCAACTGGCTCATCCGAGGGGCAGCGCTGATGGGCTACCTGGCCATTTTTCTATCTGTAGTTTCCTCTGCCTACATGCGGCAGATGACTCGTCTCTTTGGACGTCCCTTTATCAAAGTACATCACACTCTGACCGTGACGGGGTTGGTCCTAGTTACGCTGCACCCCTTGGGAGCGGCGATTGACGCGGCGAGCCTGAGCCTCTTTTTACCAAGATTTGACTCTTTAGTGGCCTTTCTAGAGTGGGGCGGTCGCCCGGCCTGGTACCTTATCGCCGCCGCCTCACTAGCTGCGGTGCTGCGCAAGAGCATCGGCCGGAACTGGCGAACGATTCACCTTCTCAACTATGTGGCCTTCTTGCTGGTAACCATCCACGCCAACATGCTCGGCACGGACCTTCAGCACACCATCGTTAAGGCCGTATCGGTCGCCTTGGCTCTCGTGGTCGTCGTCATCTTCATCCAGAAACGCAGACGATGACCCATTTCATAGTTTATTGGTAACTGCTCAGCCTGTGTCATTGCGAGTCGGCCATGGCGTGCCCCGCCATTCCTGAGGACAGAAACTAGCGCGCGGCGCAGAAAGCGTGTACAATATGGGCAGGCGCCCAGACAGTTAAGACCGTGCGCTCATTGGTGCAT
>JBAWAP010000384.1:0-81715 GCA_049589355.1 Anaerolineae bacterium | reverse complement strand
GTAGTGTCGCTCTACCAGACCACCGCCCTCTTACCCGATTGTTTTCTCAAAGCGATGCAGCGCAAAATGCCAGTGACATTGGGCATGGGAACCACGTTGCTTCAGAATTTCCATCTACTGAGACTGGCGGATGGAAGTCGGGATGCTGCGTCTGTTTGAAAGCCAGTATCGGGCCTTGCGGGAGGCACAACTTGATTGAGGCTATTTACCCGCTAACGTCTTAACGTCCTGCTGAAGATGTTGTTCAAGTGTCACCCTGTCGGCGACCTATCAACTAATAAAGGACGCCAAGAAATACAGTTGTGCAGGATGTTGAAAGACGGAAGTTGTCTTTCCCGGTGACTAATGCTATAATGCGCAGTGAAAGGAAAAGTCATGCTTGAACTGGTCTTTGATACGAACGCTTTGATCACCTGTTGCCAGGCTACGACTCAAGACGGCCCAGCCATCGAAAGCGTCCTGGAAGTATGTGTCTTGCGCGTTCCGATGGCAGTTCACCAGGAAGTGCTCGCGGCCCGCGCCATGTTCCGGGATGCGCGCCTGGCTGACCGTATCATTAGTGAAGGGCGTATTGAAGTCATCCCGACGAGTCTGCCCCCTGATAACGTGTTGGACCATTATAGATTGGGGTCGGGTGAGAAAGAGAGCATTGCCCTCTTTCTGGATCAAGCAGACGAACTGGACTTTCTGGTCACGGATGATCGGCTGGCCTATGTGGTCAGCCAACGGTGCGGCATCCCTTGCTACCTGTTCCTGGACATGGTTATTGAGTTGGTCGAGCGCAAGTTGTGGAAGCGAGCTTTGGCCGAGGATGTGGTCAAAGCCGCACGGCACAGGTTTTCGGGCGGCTTTGTGCCTCACACTCTGACCATATTGAAGACTGGAGATCGGAGATGTCTGAAGTAGTCCATTATCCTGCCAAGCCGCAGCTAGAAGACATTAGCCAGCGGCTGTTGCGTGAAGCGGTCCCTAACCCATCGCCGGTGTTGGCAGACCTGGTGCGACGAGGCTTTGAACAAAAGTTGGCCGAGTTGTACGAGATATTCCAGCAAGGTGAGTGCAGTCTAGGCTACCTGGCGGAGCAACTGGACATCAGTTCCTGGGAAGCCATCCGCTTACTGGAGGCACGGGGACTGCGCACGACAAACCTGTAATCTATCCCTACTAAGAGCCTATCCGACCCACTTCAACCAGGTCAAAGCGATAGTTGATCCATACGCGGCTACCCGCTTTGTGCTGGATGCGAATGTGGGTTTCGAGATGCGCCCTGGGGGAGTGGGTGTAGAGAATGGTCTGAGGCCAACGTTATGCAGAAGTAGTGAAAGCCACCTGCGTCAAACACACGGGTGGCTTTTCTGTTGCCAAACGAGGCGAAACGTGATATACTATGCTTAGCAGCCAGATAGAAAAGCCCCGACTGGTTTGATGGCAACCATCGGGGAACGGCCAAGCTGCGGCGACAGCCTGGCGAGTGACGGTATAGCACGGAAGCCCGTCTGTCGCAAAGCAGGCGGGCTTTTTGGTTCAGTCGCCGTGAATGGTGCCAGTAACGTTGCATATGGAAGAGATAACATTCCGCATAATCACCCCGATATTCTGCTTCAGGCTTGAGCACGACGATTCCGCTTTCTTACATTCTGGAAAGTTCAGTGATGGAAGGAGTTGTGCCTACAACATAAGCCTGAGACAGTACGAAAGAGACGAAGCGGCTCTAGACGAGCTGCTGAAGTACGCGGACGAGGACACTAGTGCAAGTCTTCGGCGCTCCATTCGTTCATACGGAGGTTTTGTCACTACGGACTACTTTCTCGTCGTTGATGCTACCTACCCGTTCACTGAAGATCTGAAGAGGGTTGGCGGCTCTCATGAGTCCCGGCATATTCACGAAACCATACTCGATTCGCTTCGTCTACATTCCTGTTATGCCTACCATCTCTCCTATCATTTTCGTTCTCACCCCCTTGCTCGCACAGGGCGGCGTAAATGTGGCCGGAGTTCTCCTATAGACAGGCACTATATCCTCAGCTATATCGTAGATGAGCCTCCAGTTTTGCCTGATTCTGAATTTGATAGTTGCAGGTCGGTTTTCGATGTTTTACTGAACAAGCAATGGAATGACAATGTCGCACTCGACAAGCTTTTACGCTTGGCTCTGAGATACCACAAGTTGACATTCAACTTGCACTCTGCTGAACACAGATTCTTGCTACTCATGATTGTGTGTGATGCTTTGTTCAAGAAGGAATCCGAACGAAATGCAAGTCAAGCTGCGCGGAGAATCTCAAGGCTACTATCAACGACGCAAAGTGATCAGAAAAGGATTCAGAGAGAGTTCTTCGGCAATGCCCCAAACACCTTTTACAGACTTAGAAATGCAGTGGCTCATGGTGATCCAGACCTTGATCGAGAAGTCGTCCGCTCAAAGTACTGGACTCTGTACCACTACGTCACGAGAGCTATACGCAAACTGGTATTGATCCCAGATGGAGAGATTGATCACAGGAAGAACTACTACGACGAGGTTTCTAGGCAAATCGATGCGCGTTTCCAGAGGCTTCCAGTCTCCTGAGATGACGGCCTGGATTGTAGGAGTGAGGCCGTTACCCTGATGGTGGCGTGACTTCGGCTAGTGGAGCAGAGTCTTACAATGCCAAACAACCCCAACACCGACATAGACAAACTCATAGAATTCGGCCAGATGGCGCTTGAACAAGGTTGGTATGACCAAGCGCGTGACTACTTCGAGCAGGCGCTGGCTTTGGATGCCGACAACCGAGAAGCCATGAAGGGACTTGCACGGGTTTATGAGAGATTGAGTCGCAAGGAGGCTGCAGCTGTTGAGCCGATACAAGACAAACTTGTCGAAGCACCACACAAGGCTGAACCGAAATCGAGCATTCTAGAGAAAGAAGAGAAGGGAAGCGGCCTGAGAACAGGTGCAATGGTTTTGGGAATCATCGGTGGACTCGCAGGCATTGCTGGTGCTTTCTTCGCGCTATTTGTCGGCGGCTTGGGAACGGCATTCGGAGCAGAAGAAGCTCGAACCGCCGTAAGCTTGGGTTGCGCAGCCATCCCCCTCTCCCTCCTGGGAATTGTCGGAGGGGCAATAGCCAAAGCTAAGCCGACAGCGGCTGGAATACTAATGTTGATAAGCGGCATAGGCGGATTCATCGCCATCTTTATGGGTTATATCATCGCCGGTCCACTCCTTGTTGTAGGAGGCATCTTGGCTCTCCTAGCATGACCTTTGACCGCTCATTAACAACTGCATAGCTGGAATTTGACTTATAGACCGAAGGGTGATAAACTGTGGGTCATTTTGCAATCCATGATGACAAGAGGTGTACCTATGGAAGATCACCCGACTGCTGTTATCGAGAAAGCCAAGCGCCTAGAACAACTGCTGCAATGCATCAAGCAAGGCGAACCCTTGGAGCAGGTGTATGCCGAGTTAGACCTGACCGTCGACGCCAAACGTCTGGCCCAATTGCAGGCCAAATACCAGGCGGGTGGCTGCACCTGGGAAGCGTTGCTCGACGGACGCTATGGCCATCCCATTAAGGCTCATTCCGCGCTGCGGGAATGGCTCTACGAACGCAAGCGTCAGGATAAAGAGCTGACCGCTCCGGGATTGGTGGACGAAGTCAAGGAGCAGTTTGGGATAGAGCTGAGTGCTGGCCACATCAATCACCTGCTGCGCAAGGTGGAACTGACGCGGCCTCCTGGCCGGCCTCCTAGCCGATCAGCCCCCGCAGGGGAGCCTGAACCGCCCCAAGCCTCCAGCCAGTTCCTGGACAACGCGGGGATTTTTTTCCCTGGAAGCAGGGAAGCAGGAGATGGGCATCACCAAGGTGGTGGAAGACTGCCTGGAGACGGCCCGTCAGGCCTATCAGGAGGCCTACCCGGGGACGTCGCTGCGGGTGGTGGTGAGTGAGCCAGAGACCCTGTGGCACAAACTAGACCACCTACTCTACCTGCCCATCCTGAACTTGACCCGGTCCCGAGACCTGTACTATGACCAGGGAGATGGACTGCGGGTGCTGTACGGTTTCACCTATAAGTACCTTACCCTAGAGCACTTTCTGGGACAATTGACTCGATTGGCTATGGGACAGCCGTTGGCGGAGAAGTTGGCCCAGTGCTACAGCCAGGTCTGGTACCCCAGCGACAACCCCCTGTTCATCTTCACAGACTGGCACATCAAGCCCCACTGGACCAAGGAGGTTGCCCATTCGGGGCACGTCACCATGTGGGGACGGGTGATGCCCGGCACCAAACAACTAATCATCAACGGTCCGGACGGCCATCTCCTGGGCGGTTGGAACTACGCCATAGATATCCACCTGAGCCACGTGCTGGTCGACTTGGAGGCCGAACTGGCCACCCTGCTGGAGCGTCCCATCGCCTACAACATCCCTTCGGCAAGCTCAGGACAAGCTTCGACAGCGAAGGGTGCGGTCAGCCCCTGGCCCAACGCTATGCCCAGGCCGACCGCTACTACATCAGCGTTCTGCCTCGTCAGGGGGATCAGAGTCTGAGCGCCCTTCAGCTTCAGGGGGCGTGGCAACCGGTGGCGGGCGATCCGGACCACGAAGCGGTAGATGCCGGTTGGTCTGATGCTCGGAAGGCGGCTGAAGACCCCCGCCGCTTGGTGTTGATGCGCCTGGTGGGAGGCACCGACCCGATGCGGGTCTATGCTGGTCGGATAGCGGCCTCCATCTCGGCGGCCGAGGTGCCAGCTACCTTCCGCCAGCGCTGGCAGCACCAAGAACAGCGCATCCGCGAGATGGTGGATGGGGCCAACCTCAATGTCAACGTGGGGTACACCTACGATCTGGTTCCCAACCGCACCCGTCAGCGGCAGTGGGAAGAAGCCCAGGCCAAGGTGGAGGTAACCCAGAGCCAGTTGGCCGAACAAGAGGAAGCCATCGCCAACCTGTGGGTGCAGCTCAAGGAGCTCAAGCAGACCTATCGTCAGGAACGAGCCACTCAACAAGCGGCCATCGAGGTCCGGCGGGCGGGACTGGTGGAGCGGGAGCAGGCTGGGAAGCGGACCCGCCGCTGGGAGCAGCGCCTGGCGCGGGAGGAAGGCTGGTTAGAGGGGCTGACGACGCGCTTCCAGCGACGACGGCGGCGATTGATAGAGCGCCTGTGCCGACATCGGGAACAACGGAGTCAACTGCGTGGCCAACTGGCCGAACGGGAGGCAGCTCGGGATGCCATCGACACCGCAACGCTGTGTCGGGAGCGCCACCTGGAGAAGGACCAGATCATGCTGGATTTGCAGGTGCTCCTGGCCAGCCTGCACGACTGGGCCTGCGAGCATTACTTCGCGCCGGAGTGGCAACGGCTGGAATTGGGCATGGCGACGCGGTTGATCTATCGCAAGCCTGGGCGGGTCACCTGGTATGCCAATCGCATCGAAGTGAGGCTGGACCCCTATCGTTATGCCGACCAGCAACGAGCGATGGAGGCCACCTGTCGGCGCTTCAATGAGGCCAACCTGTGCTGGCGAGACGGCCGTCTGTTGCGCATCCACGTGGCCCGAGGGCCGTGATTCCAGTTATGCGGTTGTTAAGGTGCTGTTCAAACCTCATGCTAGGTCGGAAGGAGAGCCAAAACCAGCCAAAGGGTAAAGGTGTGTACGCTCTCGCAGCCATTGTCGCGTCGGCGGTGGTTTTGACCATGGCATGGGCTATGAGTGTCGGCATTACCCCAAAGGGGCTAGAGAACTGGTTGTCGTTGGCCGCAACCCCTACTCCAATCTCCGCCGAGGCTCAGGAACCTACTCATGGTGCTAGCGTGGTGATTGTAGAGTGGACGACGGAGGCCGAGGTTGATCTGGCAGGCTTCAATCTCTACCGCAGCGAAAGCCCCGATGGCCCCTATGTGAAACTGAACACAACCCTCATCCCCGGCGGATCAGATTCGCTCCTGGGGGGCAAGTACTCCTACACCGACACCAACGTAGTGGTTGGTCACACCTACTATTACAAACTGGAGGACGTGGAATTGGATGGCACTACCACTCTACACGGGCCGATAGAGGTGGTGGCTGAAAAGTGGTCAATACCAAAGCCTACACCGACACCAACACCTATCTTGGCGGCCAAGCCTGCTTTCGAGGTAAAGAAGGTACGGTATGCCTGGAGCATTTACGGCAAGACATGTGTACGTGCAGCAGTTGTGATCAGAAACAAGGGGACCCGCACGGTTTGGCTAAGTGACATTACTTTCACCGTCTACGATGTCAATGGCAAGGTACTGGAAGTCCTCCCTGCGTGGTGGATTGTCCCACGGATCATAAGGGCGAGAGAAGCAGCCTACGCTAACGCAGAAGCGATGGAAGATCTGGGAAATCTGGAACCGAGTAGGGTCGGAGAGCTTAAGGTCAACTTCGATTACTTCCTCACTGATGAAGAACCTCAGCTATTAACAGTTGAAAACTTCTCTGGAGAGGAAGGTTTCATAGGGTACGACGTCCTCGGTGAGGTGGTGAACACCTCCGGGGAAAGTGCAGGGGAGATCCATGTCGCAGTAGCACTCTATGACGAAAACAACAATCTCCTCGACGTATTAGATACACATCTCTCAACGACTCTCGCGTCAGGAGACAGAGTGGGATTTCGAGCTGGTTCTTCGTGCGATGTTTCACCAGAAGTCTGGAAACAAGTTAAGAGGTTCGAGGGTGTTGCCCACAACTTGAAGTGGCAGTGGTAGGCCCTTTGTGGGGAGACAGGGGTGACTGCCAAACCGATGCGGGCGGCCTAGGGGGCTGGGGTGGAGGGTGAAAAGGTCCAACTGAGCAGAACAAGGGGGAAAAGCATGGTGAAGAGATTAGTTTTATTACTCTTGGGGTTGGTTCTTGTTGCTTGCAGCTCAACACAGACGCCGACGCCGGCGCCTACCAACACGCCCCCATTGCTGCCAACGCGGACACCCCTCCCAACGCCAACACCCAGGCCGCTCACGTCAACACCTATGCCCACCAACACGCCAAAGCCCCCTGCTACGCCAACCTCTAGCCTACCGACAGCGACACCGGTGCCGACGCTGGCTTTGGAAGAGCAGTTGGTACAGAGCTTGCACGAGCCGTGGGCGGCGAAAGACTGGGAAAAGGTCATAGGGATCATCGAGCAGATACTGGCCATCAGCCCTGGCTACGATGACATGGTGCAGAAGCTGTACGCAGCCCACGTCAACTATGGGCGCGACCTCGCCGCCGAGGGCAGGCTGGAGGAAGCGAAGATGGAGTTCACCCGCGCCCTGGAAGTCAATCCCGACAGAGGAGAGGCCGTGGTGGAGTTAGCGGCGTTGGCTGGTGAGACGCCCAGGCCGCTGCCTGACCTGGTGCCTGTGGAAGCTACTCGAACACCACAACCTGTGAAGACAACTCCTAGACCCGTTCCACCCACTCCCATACCTATCCCACCTACTTCTACAGCGATCCCGCCTACTGTGGTTCCGACAGCAACACCGATTCCCCAAGTATCTGTGAGAGCTTGGCCAGCTCACCTCGACTACCACAGCCAGTACCAAAGCCTAGCAATACAAGGCCAAATCGCCGTAAATGGCCAAATCGTCAGCGATGTCCCAGTAGAGGGACGTCTTGTTGACGCCAATAATTACCACTGTTTCGCAGGGTGGTCGGAATACGAGAAAGGGATAGCTCATGCCAGTTGCTCTTGGACGGAAAGTGGAACGCCCAGGATGAGCTTTGAACTTATCTTTACTTATGGCGAGGGTAAGTATAAAGCTACGACTACTTTCTTGACAATGTCAGGAGCTCTAGATTGGTCAACCGAGCCATCTAACAAGACGGGGGATGTCGAGCAGGCTTTCGAGTTACTCAATAACGCTAGAGAAGAAAACGACACACCGCCTCTTACACTTCATCCTGAACTATCACGCCTTGCTGATCTCAGGGCAAAGGACCTTGTTGGACAAGAGCACATAAGCCACGAAACACCGACCTATGGTTACATAGAGGACATGCTTGAAGGGACGGGTATTCAATGTTGCCAAATCGCTGAGAACATCGGTCGTTCCAAAACGGTTTATGAATGCCATCAAGGATTATTGCTTTCGGAGTACCACGGCCCTGCTATGCTCTGGACTGATTTCACTGACGTAGGTATAGGGGTAGCAGATTGCCAAGTCGAGAGAGAAACTGGCAAGATACTAGTACAACTCCTCTGTCAAGACCCCAAAGACATGAAAGATGGAGAGGGGTTTAGAGAGATATGCAGATGGTGACGATGGCTTATGAGAATGATGATTCTGGAAAGTAATCACGACCTAACCTTGGCTAGAACTGGTAAACCGATGAACGTCAATAAGGAGTTGTCGGCGCGGCTGGCCGAAGCTGTGGATGCTAGGATCGGGCACTGCTGGCGAAATGCATGGGCTGCTCTTTACGAGCCAGAGGCAGAGGGTGCACTGTACGTGGAGGGCTGGATCATTAACCCTGATAGTTCGATTGACGAACATGGTTGGCTGGAGCTTGACGGCGAGATCATAGATCCAACGTTTTACGATCCTCCAGCCAAGTTTTACTTTCCAGGGCTGCGCTTTGACCGGAGCCAAGCGCGGGCGGAGGCACCGAGGCAGACAAATACATATGAGCCCGGAGGTCTCCCTATCGCCTGGCGCTATGGCGGTGGCGGGATGTACAACCCAGAGTATCGCCAAGCCTACGAAGACGCGCTGGAATTTGTAAGGCTGGAGATAGAGAGCGATGACTGAAACGACGGCGATGATCATAACCGAACGGGCGGAGCTGGCGACGGCGGACATCCTGGATACCTTCGCTGCTTTCCTACGCCTGAACGTGGCCCAGCGTCCAGTAATTGGGATTAGTGTAACCTGTTATGTTTATTGAGACGGTCTCGAATTGAGACCTAGAGAGATTGATTGGAGGTCACAATGACAGAGTTCATCAAGGATGTTTTGGCGATTGTGGGGGTCATTTCAGTACCATTGGACATTGTTACCTTTGTTTGGGCAAGGCAAGAGCGTCAAAGAGCCAAAAAAGAGCGTCAAAGAACCCGTGACTTCATAAGCAAAGCAAAGGTATGGGTCGACGATGCCGGGGGCATATCAAACCAGCTCAGCAAGCTGAAAAGCGATTGCGAACAGGGCAAGGTCAGCACAGTCCAAGAAGCTAGTGGACGAGTGGACACCATTGGCTCTGGTGTATATACTCTCTTTGCAAGCCTAAAGGACGCACTCAAGGAGACGAAAACCGATGAGCGATGAGATCATCAAGGGCGCGATCATCCGCGTCGAGGAGACACCAAGACCTATCAACCGACTTCAGACGGTGGGCCGTGATCATCGTCAGCCTGGCCGTGTCAGACGCGGTGAACCTCTGAAGACTGTGGGAAGGATTCCGGTAATGGAAAGCAACGCAAACACCGATGTAGACAAACTCATAACCTTCGCCTTCCTCCTCGACGCCCAACCTCCCGAAGTCCAAGAGGCTTTCCAGTTCTTGCTGGCCACCGCCATGCATGAGGCTGGCAAGTTTGAGCTGTTGAGCGTGGCAGGGGTTGATGGCAGGTGGCGCTACACTTTCAGGTGTAGTGCAGGCGATGTGTTCAGGAGGGTGATGTGATTGATAGAATCAGCAATCGGAAGGCCAAACCCTCGACTGGTTTGAGACCAACCATCGGGGAACGGCCAGACTGCGGCGACAGCCTGGCGAGAATAGTATAAAAGCCACCTGCGTCAACTGCACAGGTGGCTTTTCGTTGCCAAACGAGTCGAAACATGATATACGCGGGACTTGTTCTGCTCCTTAAACCACACATAGCTGCACTGGAACTGATCACGATTGATCTTGAATACGATGGGTGGGAAGCGACCATCAAGGAGCACCTGCTGCGGCATCTGCGGGAAGAGCGGCCCGATTTGGCCAATTGGCAAGTCACCTTTGGCCAGATTGGGAAAGGCGCACGGGCACACGATGTAGCCTTGTCAACATTTCGGGGAACTCGAGAGCCGGACCAACGGATTAATGTACAGCAACTCTTGGCGGCATGCTAAAAGCAACAAAGCCGGGGCAGGCCTGTCGTGTGGCCCTCGCAGCCAGGTCCCGCCCCCGGGTGAATACGGGGGATCGCCTGGCCACCCAGCTTTGTCTGATTGTATTATACCACATTCTGCGAAAATTGACAAGCAGGAGAACCAACCATGACCGCCGTCATTCCCTACGAGCGGGCTTTGCCCGAAACCCCTGACTGCACCCCATACACGAAGCCCGATCGCTACCTGGAAAAGCTGTAGGCCGCACCAGAGGAACAAGAGAGGTTGATGATGGATGGCGCTACATTAGACGTGGGTAATCATCAGTAGGATTCCAGATCTTTTTTGATTTGCTCGATCCTGGCCTCAGCCGCCTGGCGCCCCTTCTCGATCAAGGCACCAACCTGGGAGAAGTCCACCCAATTGAATCGGCCAATGGCCGGGACGATCAGACAATCGGCCCCTGGGGCCTCGCTGTGAGCGGCGCGCAATAAGGTGTAGAAGGACACGTAGAACATCTCGAAGAGATTCTGGGGCCTGGCTCCCCAGATGGTAGGGGGAAGCAAATCCACGGCGATGACGTAGTCGGCTCCCATGTCCCGCACGACGGAGACAGGCAGGTTGTTTAGCACTCCCCCATCTACCAGTATTTGCTCTCCCCTCTCTACCGGCGTGAAGACACCCGGCAAGGCGCAACTGGCCCGCACGGCCGGGGCCACTGGACCCTCTTTGAGCACCACGAGCTCCCCGCGCACGATGTCCACAGCCACGGTGGCCAGGGGTATCTTCAGCTCCTCGAACTTAAGACCACCGATGATCTCATCCAGATATGTTTCTAGCCGATTCCCGTCGAGGAAACCCAGACGAGGGCGGGTGACCCGGCCCAGCTTTCTCCACTGGAGGCCCAATGCCAGGCGCGTTATCTCGTCCAAATCTAACCCCGCGCAGTACACAGCCCCCACCGCCGATCCCGCGCTAACGCCGGCCACGTAGTCAGGCCGAATGCCCTCCCGCTCCAGAACCTCCAGCACGCCCAGGTGAGCGGCTCCCCTCACCGAGCCCCCGCCCAGAGCCAGACCGACCTTCTTTCTCTTTCGATTTTTGCGCCGAAACATGGAAAACTCTTACCCCTGTAGCATCAGCTTCATGGGAGCATAGGATAGGCGGTGGACTGGAGAAAGGCCGAGGCGGGCGAGGGACTCCCTGTGCTGGCGAGTGCCGTAACCTTTGTGACGGGCGAAGCCATATCCCGGATACCGAGCATCCAATTGGATCATCCACCTGTCCCGGGTGACCTTAGCCACAATAGAGGCGGCGGCTATCGAGAGGGACAGGGCATCGCCACCGGTGATGCCCTTCTGAGGGATGGATAGTCCGGGCAAGTTCAAAAAGTCAATGAGGAGGAAATCGGGGGACAGGTCCAATTGGACGATGGCCAGGCCCATGGCCTGCCGGGTGGCGGGCACGATACCTGATTCATCAATCATATCCGGAGGCACAATCCCCACCCCCACAGCCAAAGCTGCGGACCGGATAGCTCCGTATAGGCGTTCGCGCTGCCGGGGGGTGAGTTGTTTGGAATCTCGTACACCTTCCAGTTGTTGGGATAAGTCAGGTTGGCCTATGGGTAGGATGACTGCCCCTGCCACCACCGGGCCTGCCCAGGAACCCCGCCCGGCCTCATCCAGGCCAGCGATATGGCGATAGCCCTCGGCATAAAGCGCCATCTCCTCCCGCAGATCCGGCTCTTGCACCATTACCCTGCCACGTTAGCTCAAAAGAAGCGGGGCGTAGACTGATGCCCACGCCCCGCTTTTCGCTCTCTAGCGCTTCTCCTTCAAGCGGGCTGCCTTGCCCTTGCGGCCCCGGAGGTAGTAGAGTTGGGCCCTTCGCACATGAACGTGGCGCAACACTTCGACCTTCTCCAGACGGGGAGAACTCAGCAAGAAGGTTCTCTCCACCCCCACACCATGAGCAGCGATGCGCCGCACTGTAAAGTTGGCGTTAGCGCCTCCCTTGCGCAAACGCATCACCGTTCCCTGAAAGACCTGAACTCGTTCCCGGTCGCCTTCGACGATGCGGAAATGCACGCGCACAGTATCCCCTGGCCTGAGTTGAGGGATTTCACGACTTGGCTTAGACTGTTGTTCGACGGATTGTACAAGGTCTACCACTGTTTCCACCACTCCTTGCTGGACTCGGTAAATCAAACACGATGGGAAATTATAGCACGAATCACAGTTATTGGCAAATTACACACTTGAGCTTCCCCCTGATCCTTCCTCTTGTGCCAGATGTCGCAGAAACTCTCGGTCGGCTGGCGATAACTGGGCCTTGGCCAAAAGGTCGGGGCGGCGCTCGAAGGTGCGGCGCAGGGCCTCCTGGCGCCGCCAGCGCACGATCTCGGCGTGGTTGCCGGAGAGGAGCACCTCGGGCACAGGCCATCCACGAAAGACGGGAGGGCGAGTGTAGTGAGGGTACTCCAAGAGGCCCTCAGCGTGGGAGTCCTCGAAGGTAGCGCCGGGGTCGCCCAGCACGCCGGGCACCAGGCGCGTCACCGCATCCACGATGACCATGGCCGGGATCTCCCCGCCGGTCAAAACGTAGTCGCCGATGGAAATCTCGTCGGTGGCCAGAAACTGGCGCACCCGCTCGTCCACCCCCTCGTAATGCCCACAAATGAGTACAAGGTGAGCATGCTTAGAGAATTCCCTGGCCGCTGATTGGGTGAAAAGGCGACCCTGCGGACTGAGCAGGATCACCGGCACCTCCGCTTCCTGTCCTTCCTCTAAGCCGAGGATGGCTTCCACAGCACGAAAGATGGGCTCCGGCTTCATGATCATGCCCCCTCCGCCGCCGTAAGGGGTGTCATCGGTGATATGGTGCTTGTCAGTGGCGTAATCGCGGATGTTGTGGATGGCTATTGAGACCAAACCCGCTTCCCGCGCCCGCTTCACGATGCTCTCGCTGAAAACACTCTCAAAAATGTCGGGGAAAAGGGTGAGAATATCAAAGTGCATAGTGCAATCTCCAGTAATACATTGCTTGGGTTGTGATCTTTTGAACGCTGCTCGGAATATTGGCCACATCAAGTTTACCACAGGACAGCATTTTGGGCAAGACGCTCAGCTTATAGTGTTGAACAGAGCGCACAATTTTGGTATTATTGGGAAAATGGAGTATAACTGGAGTCTGGCGAATTTTTGAGATACCGCATCTTGGGTTCAATACTTTGAAAAACACAAGATATGGCGCTCGTAGTAGCGACTTCAGTCGCTCCCGGCGCGCTTGGACGACTAAAGTCGTCACTACGAACAAAAAACGCCAATGTCCAGGTATAATGTAAACCACACAAGGATACTCTTCACCCAGATGCAATGCCAACCAAGGAAATGTATCCTGGGTATAGCAACGCCGAAGTGCTAACGATCGGTCAACGGGACATCATGGAGAACTGGCCAAGATATCGCGCCAGGTACGAGAAGGAGATAAAATGAGTGCGTTCTACCAAGCCAAGTTCAACGAGCTGTTTATGGAGTTCACGCGCTACCTGATAGAGCACCCTGAGTTTGCTGAACGTATCCCAGAAGGCGCTCAAGTCGTATTACTGGATCGTCAAGATCCCATATACAGCCAGCAGGCCATCGAGTTAGCTAACCGGGCCAGAGAAACGGATGATGAGCCTGACCGACCAGTAGTGTACATGGAGGTCACCGAGATGGCCCCGGTTCGATCTCGCCTCCAGGGGGTTCGTATCCTGGATCTGCTACCGGCGTATGTTACTGCCTAACTAGCGAAAGACGACTTCAAATGTCTGGTTAGTCAACAGCTTAGTGCGGAACTCGATTGCGGTCTGGCACAGTTTGTAGACGAAACTGGCCTCTCTTTGTCCGGCATTAGATAATAGTGCCGGCTTTTTTACCTTCCTCAGGTGCCGGGCACTTATAGAAGTGCCCGGCACCTTGATGTGCTCAGGATTGCCCAAGTTGCCGAAAGCTGCTATAATTTGGGTGAAGCAAAGTAGCAAAGAACAAAGGAGCAAGGAGCAGAGGAGCAGAGGAGCGGAGGAGCAGGGAGGCATTGCCCTTGCTCCCCTGCTCCATTGGATTGGGCTTTGGACAAAGCAGGAGAAACCAGGTTTTTCCGCTTAAGAGTGTCTGCCGGGGCACCAAAAGCGCCCGTAACCGCAGATATTTGGATACAAAGGGTTCTAAAAACCTGGTTTCTGACTGCCTCCGTGGGTTTGTCCAAACTCCAAATGGGAGTTGGAGGTGGAGATGCGCATCGTCATCACGGGCCACAAAGGACAACTGGGCAGGGCGCTGCAAGAGGCCTTGAAAGGGCAAACACTCTTCGGCTTGGATCTACCGCAGCACGACATCACCGACAGACAAGCTACCGCCCAGGCCATAGCCGATTTCGACCCCCAGGTGGTGATTCATGCCGCGGCCATGACCAACGTTGACGGGTGCGAGCGCGATCCTGACGCGGCCTATCGAATCAACGGCCTGGGAACTCAGAATGTGGCCCTGGCTTGCCAAAGGTGCGGCGGGGCTATGGTCTACGTCAGTACCAACGAGGTCTTCGATGGAACCAAGGGCGAGCCGTACCTGGAATTCGACCAGCCCAATCCCATCAACGCCTACGGCAGGTCCAAGCTGGCTGGCGAGTTTTTCACCCGAACCCTCTTGGATCATTTCTACATCGTGAGGACCGCCTGGCTCTACGCCCGAGGCGGCAACAGCTTCGTGACCAAGATGATCCGCCTCGCCGACGAGCAGGGAGAGTTGCGCGTGGTCACCGACGAGGTTGGCTCCCCCACCTTTGCCCCAGACCTGGCGGAGGCCATCGCCAAACTGATCCGCACAGACCACTATGGCATCTACCACTTCACCAATGAGGGAGTCTGTTCCCGCTACGACTTCGCAACTAAGATCATGGAGTTTTCAGGGCGAGGGCATATTCCCGTTCATCCCATCACCTCAGACCAGTACACCCGCGCTTCTACCCCTCCCCTTTACGCGCCGATCCGCAACTTCTGCGCAGCCACGGCTTTGGGAATCACCCTGCGCCCTTGGGAAGAAGCTCTAAAGGCCTATTTTGAATGCCAGTGATCAGTAATCAGAAATCAGTAACCAGTAACCAGCAACCAACTTCCAATATCCAATCTCCAATTCCCAACTTCCAACTTCCAACCTCCAACCTCCAACCTCCAGCTTCCATCGTCATCCCCAATTGGAACGGCGCTCGCCACCTCCCCACCTGCCTCGATTCCCTGCGCCGCCAGACCTACCCCAGCTTCGAGATCATCGTGGTGGACAACGGCTCCACCGACGCCTCGCTGCAGCTTCTGGAGAGGGATTACCCGGAGGTGAAGGTGGTGGCCCTGCCGCAAAATCGTGGCTTCGCTGGAGGAGTGAACGCTGGCATCCGCGAGGCCCGAGGGGAGACCGTCGCCGTCTTCAACAACGATGCCGAGGCAGACCCCCACTGGCTGGAGGAACTGGCAAAGGCCCTGGCCCGGCATCCCGAAGCAGGGATGGCCACTCCCAAGGTGCTCCTCTTCGACCGGCGCGACGTCATCAACTCGGCCGGAGACTTCTACGGGGTGGACGGGGTCCCCGGTAATCGCGGCGTCTGGCAGCGGGACGAGGGGCAGTTCGACCGTGAGGAATACGTCTTCGGGGCTGCGGGCGTGGCGGCGGCCTATCGTCGGGCCATGCTGGATGAGGTGGGCCTTTTCGACGAGGGCCTCGTCTCCTTCTGCGAGGACGTGGATCTGGCCTGGCGGGCTCAACTGGCGGGCTGGAAGTGCGTCTACGTCCCCAGGGCAGTAGTCTACCATAAGCTGAGCGCCACCGGCGGTGGAAAGATTGCCAGCTATTATTGCGGTCGCAACTTCATCTACGTCCTGTCCAAGAACTACCCGACGACCTTGCTGAAAAAACACTGGCGGCGGATTGTCCGTGCCCAGATTGACATCGCCTGGAAGGCTTTAAAAGCCTGGCGAGGGGAGGCGGCCAGGGCCCGGCTGCGGGGACAACTGGCCGGGCTGTGGGGCCTGCCCCGGATGCTGGCCAAGCGCCGCGCCGTGCAGGCCAGCAAATGGGTCACCGATGAGTATTTAGAGTCCATCTTGACTCATTAACAGCGATTTTCGATTGCCGATTGCCGATTTTCGATTCGGAAATCGGAAACCGAAAATCGCAAATTGATTAAGGAGAGAAGAACCAGTGCTAAACTCTGAGCCGCTTCTTTCGATAATTATCCCTGCTCATAATGAGGAGCAGCGGCTGCCTGGAAGCCTGGAAAAGATCGTCGCTTTCCTTCAGGAGCAGGACTACGAGGCCGAGGTGATCGTGGTTGACAACGGCAGCCAGGATAACACCGCCGCCGTGGTCGAAGAGTTTATGGCTCGCTGCCCCTTCATCTCGCTGATCAGGGACGAGCGGCGGGGCAAGGGGCTGGCCGTCAAGCTAGGCATGATGGCCGCGCGGGGGGAGTATCTCTTCTTCTGCGACACCGATCTCTCCATGCCCATTGAGGAGGTGGCCAAGTTCCTCCCTCCCCAGCTTGAGAATTACGATGTGGCCATCGCTTCGCGGGAGGTAGAGGGGGCCCGACGCTACGGCGAGCCCGCCTATCGCCATCTCATGGGACGAGTGTTTAACTTCCTCGTCCGCCTGTTGGCTGTGCCGGGCTTCCAGGACACCCAGTGCGGCTTCAAGTGCTTTCGGCAAGCGGTGGCCCGCGACATCTTCCCTTATCAGACCATGGAGGGCTGGGGCTTCGACGTGGAGGTGCTATTCATCGCCCGGAAGCGGGGTTACCATATCGTTGAGGTGCCCATCAACTGGTACTACATGGCCAACAGCAGGGTCCGCCCTATCAAAGATACCCTGGGTATGTTAGGAGAACTGCTCAAAGTGCGGCTCAACGACTGGCGGGGGATGTACGTTCGCGTTAATTGAACCTGAATTCCCTCCTGGAAGACCTGCCTCCTGATAGTACATTCCAGCGAAGGGCGCTCGTCCACCGTCACGCCGATGCCCGGCCCGTCAGGGTTCAGCTCAAAGGGAGGCTCCACGATGGAATTGCTGGATGGTGGTCAGTTTCTCAATGTAGATATGTTCTTGGTGCATAGGTCAATCAGCGTTGCTCAAGTCTAGTCCAGTGGGCTGCGTACTGCCAGGCCGCCGCGCTGGAGGACGTGGGTGTAAATCATGGTTGTTTTCACATCCTTATGGCCGAGGAGCTTCTGCACGGTGCGGATGTCATAGCCATTTTCCAGCAAATGGGTGGCAAAGCTGTGGCGGAAGGTATGGGGGCTGACCGGTTTGGGGATGCCGGCCAGGCGGGCCGCCTCTCGAACCGCCTTTTGCAGACCGCTCTCGTCTACGTGGTGGCGGCGCACGACGCCGCTGCGAGGGTCCACGGAAAGCCGCTGCGCAGGGAAGACATATTGCCAGGTCCATTCCCGGTCGGCACTGGGGTATTTGCGTTCCAGGGCGTAGGGCAGGTAGACGGCGCCATAGCCTTTGGCCAGGTCTTCTTCGTGCAGGCGTTTTACACGCAGCAGATGTTCCTGTAGCGGTGCGATGAGGCTTTCGGGCAGCATCGTCACCCGGTCCTGGTCGCCCTTGGCGTCGCGGATGACAATCGCCCGCTGGGCAAAATCCAGGTCTTTGACGCGCAGGCGTACACACTCCATCAACCTCAGGCCACTACCATAGAGCAGTTTGGCCATTAGTTGGTGCGTGCCCGACAGGTGGCCGAGGACGCGGCGCACCTCCTCCCGAGTCAGGACGGTGGGCAGGCGTTTGGGCTTTTTCGCGCGCAGGGCGTCTATAGGCCCCAGGTCTTTTTTCAACACCTCGCGGTACAGAAACAGCAGAGCGCTGAGGGCCTGGTTTTGTGTGGATGCGGCGACGTTTTCCTTCACCGCCAGATGGGTGAGAAAGGCTTCGACCTCGACGCTGCCCATTTCGTTGGGATGTCGCTTATTGTGGAATAGGACATAGCGTCGGATCCAATTCACGTAGGAAACTGCGGTACGGATGGAGTAGTGTTTGAGGCGCAGGGCATCTCGGACTCGATCGAGCAGTTTTCTAGAAGCGGGTTCCATCGCGGTTTTCCTCCGGTACAGGTTGACTTTTTCTGGATTGCGCTTTATAATGCATCTACCCGGCCATCTGGCACATTCCGCAGAAGGGCTGGGAACAGGGTTATTATACACACAATTCCCGCAAATGCAACCTTGCTAGCAGATTAGGTTGATTCCGTCTAAGACGCTTAAATGGCAAGGAAAGATGGATTCCGTATACTCAATAGTTAGGCGCTTCAAATCGAAACTGAAGATTGATTGAGCATTAGACTTGGAGGTAGATTCACCTATCAAATGACATGACCGACTTATCATTGCTATTATCTCGCGGTTTCTTCCCTGCTAAACTCCCAGCGCCGTTCTCGACTGAGCGATTCGCACAAGTAATGGCCGCAAATGCTGGACATCTTCCAAACACCTTCAACGACCCCAAACGGGCAAAGCCTGTGCGCCATAGTTTCGCGCGCGTAGGCATTAATCGCAGGTTTTTATCGATCCCCAACCCAATAGTTCAACACAACCTTTGCTGTGATGTGGTAAATAACTGGCCTCAGTTAAGCAGCGCTGCGAACCGTTCAAGAATCTCTTGTAGCAAGCCCACCATTGGGCAACCTACAAGTCGTGCTATTGTACCAATAGTGACTTACGATGATTTACCTGCGATGCGATTGCAGGCTAGATCTACCTCAAAGTTCATCCTCAAGGCCGATATCTCAAAATTCTACCCGTCGGTTTATACACATAGCATTCCGTGGGCAATTCACGGTAAAGACTTTGCAAAGGTCAATCGTGGTAATCAGCATATCGGCAACTCGCTAGATCGGTGGATCAGGCGCGGGCAGGATGATCAGACCATAGGCATACCGATTGGCCCCGATACATCGTTTTTGATAGCCGAGATAATCCTTAATGCAACCGACGAGGAACTGGAAAAACAACTCGGAAAGATCAGGGGCTTTCGATTTGTGGACGAATTTGAGTTTGGGTTTCGATCGCGATCAGAAGCCGAGTCTGCCCTATCTACGCTTCGCGCAGTACTGCGGGAATATGAGCTCGAACTAAACTCGGATAAGACAGAGATAATCGAGTTGCCGATTCGCATTGTGGCCAGATGGGTTCCCCAGTTGCGAACATTCCGATTCCGAAGCACCCCTAAAGCACAAGCCACTGACCTGATGACCTATTTCGATCTGGCTTTTGAACTCGCACGCGAACATTCCAAGGACCACGTCCTCGAGTACGCTGTCGCACGGCTTTCTCCTAGAGAAGATAAGAGTGAGGCAATTGACCGCGCCAACTGGCCGTTGCTTCAACATTTCCTGTTTCAATGCCTAATGGTTGAGACTGGAACATTTTTCCAAGTCCTGGAGTTGTTGATTCAATATCATCAATTAGGCTTCGATATTGATGTTGCTTCAGTTGGCGAGGTACTAAATAGTGAAATCGTACATCAGTGCGCCTCGAATTATGGGGGCGAAGCTGCCTGGTCTGTTTGGGCCGCAATCTTCTTCGGGATTACAATTGATCCCGCCGCTGCCGCCGCGTTGTCAAGGATGCATGATTCTATAGTGGCGCTGCTCACGTTAGACGCTAATGAGCGAGGGCTGATACCATCCGGTCTAGACACAACCCTCTGGGAAACTTATATGGATGAAGCCAACCTGTATGATTCACAGTGGTTGCTCTCATACGAAGCAAATGTGAAAGGTTGGTTACCCTCATGCACTCACACTGATCACGTCTTAAGTGACCCCAATTTTCGACTCTTGAAGAAAGAGAGGGTTGGGTTCTATGATTCTGACAAACTGCCATTAGCGGTCCCTGCTGGTATTGAGGTGGACGAGGACGTTTTTGCGCCGTTGTTTGAAGATATCTTTTACTAGATCGGGAAATCTTTACGCATCAGTGCCGCGCCTAACATTGCGTGCAGCCGACGCCCTCACGCGGCTTTTTTCAAACGTTCTTCGTCTGTGTTACGTTTTGGTAGGCAGGCGTTCCTCGCCGCAGTCGGGCGCTTCCATTTGTAACGATTTGAGCTTTTGCATATGGCGAAGAAGAAGATAAAAGAACCAATACCCGATGATATTGCGGCGCGTGTCTTGTTTCTCTCGGACCGCGTATGCTGTGTCTGCCGTGTTCGTGGCAAGCCCGTTCAGATACATCACATCGACGAAGAACCAAGCAACTACGACCTAAAAAATCTTGCTGTCCTATGCTTTGACTGTCATCGTGAAACACAAATTAGTGGCGGCTTTGATAGGAAGCTTGACGCAGACCAAGTCATCCTCTATCGCGATGATTGGCTTCGACTTGTAGCACAACAACGTGCAAACTATAAAAAATATGAGGTCCTTGAAGGCGACGATAGTTATAATGTCGAATTGGTAACTACAGTCGCAGAAATCTATCGAGAGAATCAAGAATACGAATTATTGGCAATGCACTATCATTCTATTGGCAATATCGAGTTGCGGGATAAATATATTGAATTAGCAATTAAACAAGACCCCCACGACCAAACAATCTGCTTCCTGAGAAGTATGCAAGGCAAGCCCGACCTTATACCAGCCGAAGTTATTGAACGTGAAGTAATGAGATACACCCAAGACAAGGACTGGCTTCAACGAGCGCGGTTCTATAAGGGTCTAGGCAAGACTCGCGAAGCTATATCGGATTATATTCTCGGCATTAACAAGTCGCTTCAAGATAACCGGTATTTTTCAGCCGCTTTCTACTTGAAAGAGTTTGTAGAAGAAGGTCTCTTGGATGAGCTGTTTATTCTTGCCCTTAGACAATCTGCTGATGAAGGCGATTTATGGTGGCAGATTCGCGCACTCCAAGAACTAGGCTGGCATAAAGAACTTGACAAATTTGTTCTAAAGCACGCTGAGGAAATAGAGAAGTCGGGCAACCCCATGATGACTCTGCTTTTGGCAAGCGCAAAAGGTGACACACAGAAATACGTTGAAATCCGAAAAGCTTTGGCTCGAACTGAGCGTATGGGAATTGTGGACAAGGAAGATGAAGATGCTGAAACCAACTCATAGGTCAGTATTCAATAACCAAATGCGCACCCAACACCGGCTCCAGCGGACAGCGGCTGCGCCGCTCGCGTGCAGGCGCGTTTTGCCAGAAATACGCGATAATCGAGAAGGCGTCTTGCCTGTCCCGCCGCTGCCGCTGAGCCATTCCGTTAGCGCGGACGCTGCGCGTCCGCGCCGTTAGGCAGACTGAAACGAAAGAAGCAGTCCAGCTATGCAGAACGATTTGAATGAACAAGTGCAGGGTATTCTTATTGATTTGGTCACCACAGGTAAAGAGCTTGGTTTGCAAGTAGCAGCGTACATAAACGGTGAACTCGTTGTAGATGCTTGGTCTGGGATTGCTGACGTAACTACCGGACAGCCTATTGACGGGAATACACTCTTCACCTCCTGGTCAGTTACCAAAGGTTTTGCCTCAACCTGTCTTCATATTTTGGCTGATCGTGGATCTATCGACTACGACCAGCCAATTGCGATCTATTGGCCTGGATTCTCCGCGAATGGAAAAGATGCGATCACAGTTCGCCATGTACTGACTCATACGGCAGGCATACCACAAATGCCGAAAGGTGTGACACCTGAGATGATGACCGACTGGGGGGCCATGTGTACAGCCATAGCTAAGCTTGAGCCATTATGGGCACCTGGTACTAAGACGGGATATCACGCTTTCACTTTCGGTTGGATTGTGGGTGAGCTAATTCGCCGGATCGATGGCCGATCTATTGCGCAGTTTGCTCAAGAAGAACTCTGTCATCCTTTGGGTATTGAAGACTTCTACCTAGGCATTCCTGATGATGTTGAAACCCGCATTGCACCGCTTTCTCGAGAACCGCTACCCGAGGGGGTGACATCTGAGCCGACCGAACTCCTTTCAAGGGCGATACCAGCCCATGTGTCCAACGTTGAGGTCCTCAATCGGCCCGACGTGCGCCGAGCCTCAATTCCCGCAGCGGGGGGCATTATGAATGCGCGCGCTATTGCCCGTCACTTCGCGATGTTGGCGTCCCACGGAGAGCTTGACGGAGTTCGAATCCTCTCATCCGAGCAGGTCGATGTAATTCGAACCCTACAGACCGATGCTCGCGATGAGGTGCTTGGTTATAGGGTTCGTAAGGCACTTGGCTATTTTCTTGGAGGTGACGTCAGCCGGGGTGGGATCATACCTATGGGTACATCGGGTAATGAATTTGGTCATACAGGCGCAGGAGGATCATTGGGATTCGCAGACCCCGGTCGTAGGATTGGATTTGGTCTGACAAAGAATCTCATGACCCATGGATTGGATAAGACAAGCATCGCGTCAGAGTTGCGCGAAACCAGCCTCGGTGGATGGAACGCCGCTTTCTTAACTGCTGAAGCAATTCGAAATCAAATTGACTCTCCCGATTAGGGCGGGGATTATTTTAAGTCGGGGACCATGATCATGGGCAGAAGTCTGCCTAACAACTCGCTGGAGCCGACCCGGCCAGCCAGGTCTTGGCTCTCGCGCGATACTAGCCTTGGCTGGCCGGGCGGCTCAGCTCGAGGCCGTTAGGCGTCATTCAACACACCACACAATTATGAAACACTACAAAGCACACTGGGGTATTCCGCTCATCGTTGTATCATCACTGCTCACGGTCTTGTGCCTGGGCATCGCATATGAAGCATTTATGCAGAGCCACACGTTGTTCGGACTGCTGTTGCTGGCATTGATTCTCGGTTGCGCGCTCTTCACCATTCGTGGATACACGGTCACTCCCGATGCCATCTTGATTCATCGTTTGTTCTGGGCAACGCGGCTGCCACTTGCCGGCTTGCAGTCTGCGCAGTTTCAGCCGCGAGTGATGCGTTGGAGCATCCGTTGTGGCAACGGCGGATTCTTTTCTATTACAGGGTTTTACTGGAGCAAGCTTTTGGGCGTTTACCGAGCCTTTGTTACTGACCTGCGCCGAACTGTGGTTTTGCGATACACAGGACGCACCGTGGTCGTGTCACCATCTTCACCAGAGGAGTTCGTCCATGAGCTTGTTCCGACACATGACGCCTAACAAAATCGCTGGAGCCAACGCCGGTTGGCGTCTTCAGTTTGCCGAGAAGTCGCGGGTTGTCCCGAGTCCTCGGCCCGGCGTGGCTCAGCTTGATCGTTGGGCGGGCACTTCGCACAATGGCAACATCTCAGACAATGTCGTTTACTGATTGAATCTATCTCAGCAACTTGAGCAAGGAGAGCAGATTAAGATTAACCCTAACCGTCTGGTATAATGATTGACGATGTAATCATTGCCGGCTCACCTTCCACACAGAAAACACTCGGCCCCAATCTTTTCTGGGTATGGCAGAGGCTGTCACTAGGGCAACCGCCTCTTTGCGTTAATGAGCCAAGAGGCAACGAAAAAAGAGGGTGGTTGCTAGAAAAGAGATGTTCGTCATGGAGCATAGCTCAAGCGCTTCAACCATCAACCGCATTGGCTTCATCGGCAACTACTCGCCGCGCCAGTGCGGCATCGCCACGTTCACTACCGACCTGTGTGAGGCCGTCGCCGCCGAATACGGCGACACAACCTGCCTCGCCCTGCCCGTCAATGACACCGAGGCCGGCTACGCCTATCCGCCCCGCGTTCGGTTTGAACTCACCGAGAAGGATATTGATTCTTATCGCCGCGCCGCCGACTTTTTGAATATCAACAACGTTGACCTGGTGTGCCTGCAACACGAGTATGGCATCTTCGGCGGGCGGGCGGGCAGTCACATCCTGGCCCTCTTACGTGAATTGCGCATGCCCATCGTCACCACCCTGCACACCATTCTGCGCGACCCCGACCCCGACCAGCGCCGGGTGCTGGAAGAGGTGGCGGCCCTATCCGATCGGTTGGTCGTCATGAGTGAGCGCGGCGCGAAATTCTTGCACGAGGTCTATGGTGTGCTGCCGGAGAAGATTGATCTGATCCCCCACGGCATCCCTGATGTGCCCTTTGTAGACCCGAGTTTTCACAAAGACCTGTTTGGAGTCGAGGGCAAAATCGTCTTACTTAGCTTCGGCTTGCTCTCGGCGAACAAAGGGATCGAAAATGTCATCGCCGCCCTGCCCGCTATTTTAGCCCGACACCCAAACGTGGTGTACATCATCCTCGGCGCGACCCACCCCCACGTAGTCCGGAATGAAGGCGAAACGTACCGGCTGTCCCTGCAATGGCTGGCTCAGGAGAAAGGCGTAGAAGGTCAGGTGATTTTCTATAACCGCTTTGTTAGTTTGGAAGAGCTCGTTCAGTTCATCAGCGCGGCGGACATTTACATCACACCGTATCTCAACGCGGCGCAGATCGTCTCGGGTACGCTCGCTTACACTGTAGGGGCAGGCAAGGCGGTCATTTCAACACCATATTGGTATGCGGAAGAGATGCTAGCCGAAGGACGGGGAGCGCTGGTGCCGTTCCGGGATCCGGTGGCGCTGGCCGATCAGGTGATTAACCTTTTAGACAACGATGCCCAGCGCCACGCCATGCGCAAGCGGGCCTATGTGTTTGGGCGAGAGATGATCTGGCCGCAGGTAGCGAGCCGCTATATGGAGAGTTTCAAACGCGCTCGAGCGGAGCGCCGTCATTTTGCTCATCCGGACTTCGCAGTTAAACCATTAGACAAACGTCCGGGCGAATTGCCGCCTCTCAAACTGGACCACTTGCACCATATGACAGACGAGACCGGCATACTGCAACACGCCATTTTCGCGATCCCCAACTATCGCGAAGGTTACACCACCGACGACAATGCCCGCGCGCTCATGGTGAGCGCGCTCCTCGAGTCGCTCGGCAACAAAGAGGCTCTCGATCTGGCATCCCGCTATCTTGCTTTTATCTGGTATGCCTTCAATACTGAAACCGGACGCTTCCGTAACTCTATGGATTACCAGCGCCACTGGCTGGAAGTTGGCGGTTCCGACGACAGCCATGGCCGCACGTTGTGGGCGTTGGGCACCGTGTTGGGCCGCTCGAACACGCCGGCCCTGCAAAGTATGGCTGGCCGGGTTTTCGAGCAGGCCTTGCCCGCTATTGTCAACACGACCAGCCCACGCGCCTGGGCTTTCGCGCTGATCGGCATCCACGAATACCTGCAACGCTTTGCCGGTGACCGCAGGGCTAGCCAAGTCCGGGAGGAATTGTCCGGGCGGCTGCTGACGTTGTATCAAAGCCACCGCTCGGATGAATGGCGCTGGTATGAAGACCGGCTGACCTATTGCAACGCCGCGCTACCGCATGCGTTGCTCACGTGTGGCCAATCGATACCGAATGCCACCATGACCGAAGCCGGACTAGAGGCGCTCTGTTGGCTGGCCGACCTGCAGCGCGCGGACGCGGGGCATTTTGTGCCTATCGGATCCAACGGCTTTTATCAACGAAATGGTGAGCGGGCCCGGTTCGATCAACAGCCGGTGGAGGCGCAAGCGATGGTCTCTGCCTGTCTCGAAGCCTACCGGATCACGGGCGATAAGCGCTGGCGTAAGGAAGCCCGCCGCGCCTTCGAGTGGTTCCTCGGGCGCAACGACCTGAACCTCCCGGTTTACGACCCGACTACGGGGGGCTGCCGGGACGGTTTGCATCCTGACCGCCCTAACGAGAATCAGGGCGCGGAGTCGACGCTGGCCTTTCTCCAAGCCTTGCTGGAACTGCGGCTGGCTGAAAATCCCCTTCTATCTGCTGAGGTAGGATCACGATGAGCGATCAACGTCGCGAACTCTTTCTTCGCCACAAACTCAACCCTATCCTGACCGCCGCTGGTTGGCCTTATCCGGTGAGTAGCGTGTTCAACCCTGGCGCGACATTATTGGCCGATGGAACCACCCTGCTCTTGTGCCGTGTGGAAGACCGACGCGGGCATTCCCACCTATGCGCTGCCCGCTCTGCCAATGGTGTGGACGACTGGAAGATCGATTCCCGGCCCACCTTACCGGCAGATCCTGAGCGCTTCCCGGAAGAATTGTGGGGCATTGAAGACCCACGTATCACCTACGTCCCCGAATTAAGCCAGTATGCCGTCGTTTACACCGCCTACACGCGCGACGGCCCAGGCGTGGCCCTGGCGCTCACGGAAGATTTCCACCAGTTCGAGCGCTATGGTTTGATCATGCAGCCGGAAGATAAAGACGCAGCTCTCCTGCCTCATCGGATTGACGGAAATTGGGCTTTGATCCACCGCCCGGTCAGTTCGCGCGGCGCGCATATGTGGATCTCTTACTCCTCCAACTTGCGCCACTGGGGCAGTCCCAAGTTGATGCTGGAAGCCCGACTGGGTGGGTGGTGGGACGCGAACAAAATTGGACTCTCGCCCCCGCCCATCGAAACTCCGCAAGGTTGGCTGGTGATCTACCACGGAGTGCGACAAAACGCAGCCGGCTCCATTTACCGGCAGGGACTAGCGCTGTTTGATTTGCACACACCGGAGCGTTGCCTAAAACGCAGCAACGAGTGGATCTTTGGCCCGGAAGAACCCTATGAGCGGCTCGGGGATGTGGACAACGTCGTCTTTCCTTGCGGCTACACAATTGCTCCTGATGGCGACACGATCCACCTGTATTATGGCGCGGCGGATACGAGCATTGCCCTGGCCAGCGGCAGTGTTCGCGCCATTCTGGAATGGCTTGAACAACACAGATAAAGAACCCTTGCTTCGCCTCGCCGTGCTCGGCTGGGTGGTGATGAACAGCAGGAAGGAAACCGTGTAATTCCCACACAAGACCCAAAAGGCCGCCCAACCACGACTTGCACCCGACTCGGCGCTCCGCGCCTTACCAACGGGCGCCCAAAGCCAGCAGGCTATCGGTCTCCGGTGTGTCTTTTCTCGACTGTCGCGCCGAGCGGGTGATGCCGGGCGTTGGGCGGCGCTAGGTTTAGGAGGCTTGATCGTTCTTCAAATTAGGTCTCACCACGGGAAATCCCAAAGAGCTGTCATGTAGGGCGACAAACAGCGCACATACGGAAAGGAGGGAGTGACATGCCTACGTTTTTCATGTTTGGCAAGTATTCGATCGACGCGTTGAAGGAGATCAGCGCCGAACGGACAAAGAACGCCACCGCTATCGTTGGGGACTGTGGCGGAGAGATCAAAGCTGGGTACGCTCTGCTCGGGGAAACAGACCTGGTTCTCATTGTGGACTTCCCGGGCGTGAAGGAGGCGATGAAGGCCTCTGTTGAGCTGACCAAGCTGCTGGGGATCTCATTCACGACAGCGCCAGCCGTGACCGTGGAGGAGTTCGACAAGCTGATCGAAGGGGGATAGGAGACATCCAGGCGTCAGGTGGTAGCGCGTAGGACAGAAAGGCTCTTTGGGGGTTCCCAATCTGGACGGCACTCCGCGGATCTCGATGGGGTCGCGGCGTGGGCCGAGGAGAACGATAGGCCCATCATCAGGTTTCTTCCACTTTTACGATTTTTAGCTTTCGGGAAGGTGGGGAGGTGAACGTGGGAAACGTGTTGGTGTTGTACGATAGCAAGACCGGCAACACTGCCAAAATGGCCGACTATGTCGCCCAGGGAGCGGAGGAGGTGGAGGGCACCGAGGTGCGGCTTCTTTCGGTGGACGAGGCATCTGCAGATGATGTCTTCTGGTGTGACGGGCTGGCGGTGGGCAGCCCCACTTACGTGGGCATCGTGTCGTGGCGCATGAAGCGCTTCTGGGATGAGGTCGTGCCGAAAGCGTGGGGCAAGGTAGATGGCAAGATCGCGTGTGCCTTTTCCTCCTCGGGCGGGTGGGGCGGCGGCGCGGAGCTGACCTGCCTTTCGCTGTACATCATGCTGATGAACTTTGGCTTTCTCGTGTTCGGCGTCCCCGATTACGTCGGCGAGGCGTTCACGCTACACCACGGGGCCGTCGTGGCCCGTGAGCCGAAGCGCGAGGAAGAGATCGCCGCCTGCCGGCGGTTGGGGAAGCGGCTGGCACAGTGGGTGGCGGTGTACGTGGATGGGCGTGAGGAGCACCGCCCAGGCCCCATCAAGCAGCGTTAGCGCGCTAGCTCTCGCTGCAGGCGACGCCGCTTCGCGGCCTTGTATCGCGCCACGATTTGGCTTTGTGGGGCACGTTGAATTGATGGGCACGGCGCGCCTGAGCTTTTTCGCTAGGTGGACTTGCTACGGCCGTATTCCACAGAAGGAGGTAGATGAATGAAATGCCCGGCCTGTGATACTCGACTGACGGAGATGGTGGTAGACGATGTGGTTGTTGATGTATGCCAGGGTGGTTGCGGAGGAATCTGGCGAGTGTGCTGCGTGTGCTGGCATTTGGCTTGATGCTGGTGAGTTGAAAAGAATCAGGCGCCAGCTTCAGCCATTGACCGCCAGTCTCTCAAGGTGGAAGGTGCAAAAGAACCAGCACTTCAGTTGTGCTGGCCCTTTTTTGTTGCTGTTCAAGCGTGACTGCTCAGCCAAGCCTTGCGAAGGTTGCAAACATGCTTGCAGGTGTACGCAGTTTTGCTCACCAGGCACGTTTCCAGGTGAATTCGCCTTCAAACCTTCGCAAGGCTGAGCAGTTACGTTCAAGCAGTCCGCTTGCTTCTTCCTTGACCATTGCTCGCATCAGTTGTATAATTTCCCACGTTGCGGAATCCCTACTTCAAAGAAATTAGTTCCTTTCTCAATTCGATGTGGTACTGAATGATAACAATACTTCAAGGAGGAAGATAATGCCAAAGTTTCTTTTGGACGAATGGATCAAGGCGCTCCAGGTTGATATCAATCAAAGCGAGCCGTATGCCAAGGCGGCTGAGCAATGGGAGGGGGATTTCTATTTCATTATCACCCCCGAGGGCAGCATGACGGGGCCTGTCATCTACTACATGGACCTCTGGCATGGCAAGTGTCGCGATGCCTACCTGGTCACCGATGAGAGTGAGAAGGAACCGGTGTTCAGGATGGCAGCACCCTTGAGTGTCTGGGAAAAGGTGGTTACCAAGAAGCTGGACGTGATCCAGGGATTGCTGACCCGTCAGATAAAGCTCAAGGGCAACATGGCCATGATCATGCGCAACGTCAAGGCCGCCCAGGAGCTGGTGGAGTGCTGTACCCACATCGAGACCGAGTTTCCGTCCTAGAGCTGGCCTGTCGGAAAGGTCAAGCGATCTACCCAAGAAGGAGGGAGCAATGGCAAGGTTTATCGTAATTCACAATGTGGCCGCGGAGGAGATCTCGCAGGACCAACTCGTTGACCTGGCGAAGCAGGTAGTGGCCCGCCTTAAGCCAGGGGTGGAGTGGATCAGCAGTTGGTACACGTCAGAGGCGAACAAGCTGTTCTGTGATTGGGAAGCCCCCGATCAGGAGGCCATCCGGACTGCCCTTGGCAAGGCACTCAAGGTGTATCCCATTGAGGCTATCCATTCAGTGATCTACGTCAACCCGGCCTGGTATCGGGATCAGTCTTAGGAGAGAAGCATGTGGTTCTTTAACAGTCCAGAGATCGTCTTCGGCGAGGATGCCCTGAGCTACCTGAGTGAGATCGAGGGGAAGCGGGCTCTCATCGTTACCGATCAGAACATGGTGAAGCTAGGCTTCGTGGACAGGGTCATTGGCCACCTCAAGGAGGCGGGGATCGAGACGCGAGTCTTCGCCGAGGTGGAGCCTGACCCCTCCCTGGAGATGGTAAAGCGGGGAGCGCAGGCCGCGCTTGCCTACCAGCCGGATTGGATCGTCGGACTGGGTGGCGGCTCACCGATGGATGCGGCGAAGGCTATGTGGGTGCTCTACGAGCGGCCGGACATGGAGCCCGATGAGATAAATCCCATGGAGACCTTGGGCCTGCGCAAAAAGGCCCGCCTCATCACCATCCCCACCACCTCTGGCACCGGGGCCGAAGTCACATGGGCCGTGGTCTTGACCGATGTGAAGGAGGGGAGGAAGCTGGCCCTGGGCTCGCGCGAGGTCATGGCTGACATGGCCATCGTTGACCCCAGCCTGGTGGCCGAGCTCCCCCCTCGCTTGGCGGCTGACACCGGCATGGACGGCCTCACTCACGCCGTGGAGGGTTACACCTGCATCTACCACAACGACTTCTGTGACGGATTGTGCCTCAAGGCCATTCAACTGATCTTCGATCACCTTCCCCGAGCCTACGAGGGCGACGAGGAGGCAAGGGGGAAGATGCACATCGCGGCCACCATCGCCGGGTTGGGCTTCGGTAACTCCTGGGCCACTTTGGCCCATGGGATGGGCCATTCCCTGGGAGCTGTCTTTCACGTGCCCCACGGCCGGGCCGTCGGCTTGTTCCTGCCCTACACCACCGAGTTCACAGCTAACCAGGAGGGAAGCCGCTACATCGAGATCGCCCATTTCCTGGGCCTGGAGCCCTCTCCGGAGGCGTTGGTGAGGACCATCCGGGAGCTGGCCCGGCGCATCGAACAGCCCACGTCCATCCGCGAGCTGAGAATCAGCCAGGAGGACTTCGAGGCCGCCCTACCCAAGCTGATCGAGAACGCCGAGGGCGACAACGCCACTTTCAGCAACCCCCGCATCCCCAGCGCGGAGGAGTTCGAGAGGCTCTACCGATATGCCTTCGAGGGCAGGGCCATTGACTTCTAGGGAGTTGATGAGTCAACGAGGTATGAGTTGACAAGGGCCTCATTGACTCGTTACCTTGTTACTCGTTAACCAATCAAGGAGGACGACTTGAACGGCTACATGGGCAAACTACTGGTCGTTGATCTGACCAGTGGCAAGATCGAGGACGAACCCTTGAACGAAAACTACGCCAACCAATTCATCGGCGGCAGCGGGCTGGCCTGCCGCTACATTTACGACATGCTCGATGCTTCCGTTCATCCGTTAGATTCCGTGAATCCGCTGTTCTTCATGACCGGCCCACTCACGGGCACCCGCGCCCCCTCCTGCGGTCGCTTTGTGGTCTGCGCCCGTTCGCCCCTCACCGGCCTCTGGGGCGAGGCCAATGCTGGTGGCTTTTTCGGCCCCGAGTTGAGGTTCGCTGGCTATGATGGCATCATCATCAAGGGCAAAGCGCCGGAGCCTGTGTACCTTCACATCGCCGATGGCAAGGCCACCCTTCGGGACGCCAAGCACCTCTGGGGCAAGGGTACTTTCGAGACCCAGGAAGCTATCAGGGAGGAAATGGGCGACGCTAAGACCAGAGTGGCCTGCATCGGCCCGGCTGGTGAGAACCTGGTCAAGTACGCGGCCATCATCAGCGACAAGGGGCGAGCAGCAGCCCGGACCGGCATGGGTACGGTCATGGGCTCCAAGAACCTCAAAGCCGTGGCCGTGCGTGGCAATGGACAGGTGCCTTTGGCTGAGGAGGAGCATTTTAAGACCTTCGTCCGGGAGATGCTGAGTGTCCTCAAGGACGATTCCCTCACCGAGGCGCTTCGGGTCACGGGAACAGCCGGAACTCTCGATTACCTCATGCTCTTGGGGAGCCCTCCCAACCGGTATTTTACCGAAGGGGAATTTCCCGAGGCGGAAGCTCTCAGTGGCTCGACAATGGGCGAGACGATCCTCACCGGCTACTCCACCTGCTACGGCTGCCCCGTCGCCTGCGGACGCAAGGTGGAGGTTAAAGAGGGAAAGTATAAGCTAGCGGAGACCAAGGGGCCAGAGTACGAGACCGTGGCTGCTTTGGGCACCATATTGCTCATTGACAACCTCCCTGCCGTCACCTATCTGGGCCACCTCTGCGACACCTACGGCCTGGACACCATCAGCACTGGCTCCACCATCGCCTTCGCCCATCACCTCTTCGAGTGTGGCATCATCGGCCCTGCCGAGACGAGCGGCTTGGCTCTGCGATGGGGCGATCCGGACACAGTCGCCGAACTGATCGGGATGATCGCACGAAGGGAGAGCTTGGGTGACGCCTTGGCCGAGGGCTCACGATGGCTGGGTCAGCAGTATGGAGCGGAGGAACTGGCCGTCCAGGTCAATGGCCTGGAGTTGGGCATGCACGATCCCCGCGCTTTTTCGGCCATGGCCCTGGTCTACGCCACCTCACCTCTTGGGGGAAGCCACAATCAGAGCGACATGTATTGGGTGGAGAGCGGACGATCGCTGGAAGAGCTGGGAATCCCTATGACCGACCGTTTTCAGATGGAGGGCAAGGCCCAGATTGTGGCTCGCCATCAGGACTGGCGTAGCTTCTGCAACTCCCTCGTCGTGTGCTACTTCTCCAATGCCCCCGCCCAGAGCTATATTGACCTGCTGGCAACAGCCACTGGCTGGGAGGTGACCACTGACGACATGCTGCTCGCGGGCGAGCGCATCTGGAACCTGAAACGGGCTTTCAACCATCGCCTGGGGCTGACCCGTGCCGACGACAGGCTGCCCAAACTGGTCTTGCAGCCCCTCTCCGAGGGTGGGACCCAGGGCCACGTGCCTGACCTGGAACTGATGCTCGGTGAGTACTACGAGGCCAGGGACTGGGATCCGGCAACGGGCAAGCCCACGCGAGAGGTGCTGGAGAGGCTGGGCTTGGGCTTCGCTGCTGACGAGTTGTGGAACGCAGCTTGAACTATTCTCCCACAGGAGGTGGAGTATGTTACACACCATTAACGTAGAAGGATTCAAGTCAATCTGGGAACTTGAGAATCTGGAGTTGGGTCAAGTCAATGTATTCGTCGGCGCCAACGGCAGCGGTAAAAGTAATTTCCTGGAAGCTTTGGGTGTGCTGGGTGCTGCTGCCGCTGGTCGGGTGGATGATCTGGCGCTACTGCGGCGTGGTGTGCGGCCTGGTGTGCCTGCGTTATACAAATTCTCTCAAAGGGAGAAAAAATATCGCCGTTTCATCACCCTCTCGGCTACATGGAGAACAGCCGAAGAGAGCGCCACCTACAAAGTGGGTTTAGATAACATTATTGAAGAACCCAAACCGGCCTGGGAATACATGACAGAAAGTATACTCCGTGGCAATCGCAAAGTCATGGGGCGTTCGCCACGAGGGGCCTCGTTGGGCCAACGTGCTCGGCGTACTGAGTACCCAATGCGTCCTGATACAGGTTTCGCCGCCCTTGTTCGGGGACATGAGGCATGTGAGGGAGCACCGGCTGCCTTGTTGTCGGTGCTGGAAGATTTTGCTATCTTTGCACCGACAACGCCGATCCTACGCGGCATTGCCCCCGACCCGGCCCCTCGCGTTCCGGTTGGACTCTTTGGTGGCCAACTCGCTGAAGCTATTGAAACCCTGCTCGATCCGCGTGCAAGAACGTTCGGCAGCCTCGAATTGGATGAGTTACAGGAGCTACTGGACTGGGTAGCAAGCATTTCTGTCGGTCCTCCCTCGCGACAGATTCTCTCTCCTAGTGTTCCCGCTACCCGCTTGATTGTTCGTTTCCAAGATACCTGGATGCGGGAAGGACGAAACGTTTTATCGGGCTATGACGCCAGCGAAGGTGCGATGTACGTGCTATTCACGTTGGTGTTGGCACTACACCCCGGAGCGCCTCGTTTGCTGGCGATTGACAACTTTGATCAAGCGATGCACCCTCTGCTGGCACGCGCCTTGACGAAACTGTTCTGCGAGCAGGTATTGGCATCGGAAAATCAACGGCAGGTGCTCCTCACTACTCATAACCCAATGGTGCTGGATGGTCTCAACCTGCGCGATGAACGCATCCGGTTGTTCACTGTAGACCGCCACGAAGGTATGACTCAAATTAAGCCCCTACGGGTGACAGAGGCTCTGCTGCAAGAGCTGGAGCAGAAGCACGTTACGCTTTCCGAGCTATGGGTGATGGGGCGACTGGGTGGCGTGCCCAGGCTGCTATAGGATAAAGACCATGATCGCTGGCATCGTCGTAGAAGGGACGCGGGATTTCCCCGTTTTCGAGGCTGTTATCAAAAAGCTCTGCCCGGCTGTTGAGGGGGTTCGACGCATTCATCCCCCTATTGATGAACTGTCCGCCAGTGCAGGAGACGCTGTGACGGGATGGGCAGGTGTAAAGCGCTGGTGTCAACGCTATGGTCCCCGTTTGATCCAGTTTATGCAAGAATACGGTGATCCTATTGATCTGTTGGTGATTCACATAGACGCGAGCATTGCCCACAACCCCGCGATCAATCTGGAACGACCGTGTCCTCCCGCTTCCGACACTACCAATGCTTTGCGTGGTCTCGTCATCCAATGGGCTGGTGGTCAACTTCCTCCTAATGCCATTATAGCCGTGCCATCCAAAACCAGTGACGCCTGGGTCTGCGCAGCGATTGCTGGTGGAGACAGCTTGCTCGAATGTGATCTGGAACCACTAGAACGGCTGGCAAATTTCAGCGACTTGGGCTTTCAGTTGAAGCGAACGTCTGACGGTAAGATCAAAAAACCTACCACCCGCCAGTACGATATTCATCTGGCTCCTCAAGTGGTGGCCCGCTTTGATCGGGTACGGGGTATTTGCGGCGAGGCTGAGCGGTTTGCCCTGGAAGTGGAAGCCCAATGTGAATAGAGAGAAGGCAGGCAAGTTGTCCACTGGCAAGCCAAGCCGGAAGAAGCTGGAGGAGTTGGGATTGGCATGGGTGGCTGAGGACTTGTGGGAGGGGGATAGTGATGAAAGTTGAGATGGAGAATTGCACCGGCTGCGGCTATTGCCTGCTGAGTTGTCCCCAGGATGCTATCTCCTCCGATGGTTGGGCCAGGGTGGATGAGGAGCGCTGCAACGATTGCAATATCTGCTTCTTCGCCTGCCCGAACCGCTGCCTCGTCCCCGCGTCTCCTATCGAACTGTCCAAGGCCAAGTATCAAGACCGCTACGATGTCGTGGTCGTCGGCGCGGGCATAGGGGGGCTGATGGCTGCCGGCTGGCTGGCCAAAGAGGGCCGAAAGGTGGGTGTCTTCGAGAGGCTCTCCTTCATCGGCGGGCGCTATACCGAGCTCGATTACCACGGCTACGCCGTCACCACCGCCGCCTGGACCTCCCTGGGCGAGCAGTGCAACATCGGCCGCTTCCTGAAAGACGTGGGCGCCGATGTCCGGTATATCACCCTCAGGGAGAAAGGTGCGGCCCAGCAGTCCGGGATATGGTTCAAGGACGGACGGCGTTATTCCTCGCTGGACCAGATGCTCTCCCGTGAGGACATGCGAGGCTTCCTGCGTGCCCTCATCGAAGGGAAGAAGGGCGCACCCCACGATATGAGCACCACGGATTACGTGGGGAGATACGTCCAGAACGATGACCTGATGGCAGTACTCGACACCATCGTGGGCACGGCCTCAGGAGTGAGGGCCGAGGACTTCCCTGCCAGCGAGTATGTTCAAATCACTATGGATACGCGGGCCGCTGGGCTGGAATTCGCCTTTCCCGTGGGAGGGGTGAGGGCGATCATCGAGGCCCTGGCCAAAGTGATCGAGGCCCACGATGGTGAGATCTTCACTCGTACGGAGGTAGCTAGCCTCCTGCTTGAGGATGGGCGAGCCAGGGGGGTGATCTTGGCCAATGGCGATGAGGTGGCGGCCGATGTGGTCATCCACAACGGCGGAGTCAGGGGGCTGATAAACCTCGTTGGGAGGGAGAACTTGCCCCCCGATTACGTGGAGCGCATCGAAGGGTTCATCCCCTTGGAGTGCGTGGCCATCATTCTGGGCACCACCGAGCCCCTCTGGGAGGGCGTGCCGATGCTCATGACGACAGGCACCGACCGGGTGGTGGGCCTGTTTGCCCCAACCTTCTTCGACCCAGGTGTCGCCCCGCCGGGAAGACATACGGTGGACGTCTTCCTCCCCTTGCTCTCCAAAGACTGGCGGGCGGAGCTCGAGTTGGCCATGGCCGACCTGAGGGCCTTCTTTCCCCACCTGGACGAAATCGCCGAGATGATGGTGCCCATGTTTTTCCTGGGAGGTTGGACCGGGGCCGGATGCGCCCAGACCTTCGGACAGGTAGGGGATATGCGTTTGGATCCTCGCACGCCCATCGAGGGTCTCTATCTTGTGGGGATGGATGCCATTGGAAGCGGCGCGGCCGGTGACCTGATCCCGATAGGGGTCAGGAGACTGCTGGAGTTGCTCTAGATCAGTTCGACAATCATCGCCACTGCTTCCCCTCCCCCGAGGCAGAGGGTAGCCAGGCCGGTCTTCAGGCCGCGATCCTTCAGGGCGTAGATGAGGGTCGTCAGGATACGCGCCCCGCTGCAGCCAATGGGATGGCCCAGGGCGATGGCCCCGCCGTTGACGTTCACCCTGTCCCAATCCCACCCCAGCGCCTTGCCGTCGGCCACAACCTGGGCCGCGAAGGCCTCATTTGCCTCAATGAGGTCCAAATCGTCCAGGCTGTAGCCAGTCTTCTCCAGCAGCTTCCGCACGGCAAAGATGGGAGCGGTGAACACCTTCAGCGGTTCTACGGCCGCCTGATCATAGCCGACGATCCGCGCCAGCGGCTCTATCCCCAGCTCATCAGCCTTCCCCCGGCTCATTACCACCACCGCGGCTGCCCCATCAGTGATGCCCGGCGAGTTACCAGCAGTAACCAAGCCGTCCTTTTGGAAAGCGGGCTTGAGCCTGGTCAGAGCTTCCAGTGAGGTATCACGACGGGGGCACTCGTCGGTATCGAAGAGGATAGGCGGCCCCTTGCGCTGCGGAACCTCCACCGGCACGATCTCCTCCTTGAACTTGCCCGCATCAATGGCAGCGATGGCCTTTTTATGGCTGTGGTAAGCGTACTCGTCCAACTCCTGACGAGTGAGGCCGTATTCTCTAGCGATCCACTCGGCCGAGTTGCCCATGTGCTGGTTGGTGAAAGAGCACCACAGCCCGTCGTGAACCATAGCGTCCACCAGTTGGCCATCGCCCAAGCGGTAGCCAAAGCGGGCCTCGGGCAGGACGTAAGGCCCCATGTTCATGCTCTCCATTCCCCCGGCGACGAATATCTCGCCATCGCCAACCTGGATCATCGCCGCAGCCAGCATTACCGTCTTCAGGCCCGAACCGCAGATCTTGTTCACCGTCGTGGCCCCGACGAAGGGAGGGATGCCTGCTTTGATGGCAGCCTGGCGAGCGGGGGCCTGGCCTTGTCCAGCTTGCACGACGTTGCCCATCAGCACCTCAGCGATGGAGCCCGGGTTGATGCCCGCCCGCTCCACTGCGGCCTTGATGGCCACCGCCCCCAGCTCTGAGGCAGGGATGTTGGATATTGTACCCTGGAAACGGCCAATGGGAGTGCGCGCCGCACTGACGATAACGACCTCGTGTTCGTTCTTCATTCAACTTCCTCCTCGAAGTTTGTTATGTTTGGCTTGCGCTCACACTCAAGACTTCCGAAGTCTGGCAGACTTCGGAAGTCTGACAACCAATTCGTAGAAGATGCCCGCCCCCAACAAGCGCATGGCCCCGGCGATGAAGAAGGCGATCCTGATGTCCAGGAGGTTGGCCAGGGAAGTGCCCAACAGGGGGGCCAGGAAGGCGGCCACATTGATCAAGGTGGTGTTGATGGCCACGTAGCTGGGGAATCGCTCCTGCGGACAGACCTCCAGCAAAGTGTTAAAGAAGGACAGGTTAAGCCCCGCTCCAAAGATGCCGCCAATGACGGACACGAGGAGCAGGGGCTCGATCCTCGTTGAGAGGCCAGTTAGGACGGGAAAGAGCACTATGCCCAGGCTGGATATAAGCAGCACCAGCCGGTTGCCCTTTCGGCTGGCCACCCCTCCCCAATAGAAATAAGCCCAAATAGTAACCGCATTCTCTACCATAGAAAGTAGGCCAATCCAGGTATCGGAAGCGCCCAGCCTCCTTACTCGATAGATGGCGTAGAGGGCCGCGGGCAGATAGAGCCCCCAATGGAAGATGAAAGCACTGGCGGAAAAGCGCACGAAATCGCGCTGGTTCATTATCTGCTTCACGAGGCGGCGAAAGCCAACAGTGAGCGGTGCCTTACGCTGAGCCTGATATTGGGCCATGCTAACATCAGCCACCTGAATGCGGCTCACGTAGTATAGGCTGACCAGAGAGGTGACGAAGCCAGCGCCAAAGAGAAGCTGGTAGTTCAAGGGGAAGGGCAGAAGGTCAAGGAGCTTCCCGCTGATGAGCACGGTTACGGTGCTGACAGCGGAGATAAGCACGTTGCGGATGCTGATCACGTGGGCGCGCTTATCAATTGGCACCACATCTGCAATCATGGACGTGAAGGCCACGCTGGCCATGGCGGCAGGGATGGTGAGTAAGGCCACCAGGGCCACCAGTGCCTCTGGCCGCTGAGTGCGAAGCACGAAAGGCACCAGAGCGATGAGGAGGTAGCCCAGGCGGTGCAGGAAACCCGTTAGCACGATGATAGGCAGGCGGCGGCGTTGGCGCTCGATGACCCGCGCCGAAGGTATCAGCCAGAAGATGCTGATCAGGGCCGGCAGGGAGACCAACAGTCCTACCAGGGTATTGGAGGCCCCCAGGCGAATGGCAAACACGCTGACGAAGGTAGCCGTGATGCCACTCAGGACGCCGAACCAGGTGATGTCCAGATAGAGATTCCAGGTGTTTTGTTCTTCGACCGTCTTTCGCCGCCGAAACACCTGACGCCAAAGGCGACGAGCGCTACCTAGAAGAATCGAGGGGATGCTTCTTATCCCCCTCACTCTGACAGGGTATATTATGGCCCAGATCAGGCGATGTTTGAGACGGAAATAAGCTAAGCCTAACTTTAATCGCAAGCTACCACCACCGGTGTCGTAGTCATGAGTTACCGAGTCAATGAGTTACTGAGGTAACGAGTCAAGAGGCCCTCGTTAACTCGGTGACTCATCAACTCGTTGACTCATTACTCATTTCAGACTCTTCCCAAGCAGCCTTAAGCTTTTGATAAGTGTCGTCAAGAAGCTCTGGGATAACGCGGGTGTGTGAAAAAACAGGCATGAAGTTGGTGTCCGCCTTCCAGCGGGGGACAACGTGGATGTGGACGTGCTCCTCGATTCCTGCCCCTGCTGCCTTGCCGATATTGATCCCTATGTTGAAGCCATCCGGGTGCATGGCTCGGCGCAGCGCCTCGAGGCTCCTGTTGACCATGAGCATCATCTCAGCTAGCACATCCTCTTCCAACTGCTCTGGGCTCGGCACGTGCTGATAAGGGATGACCATCAAGTGGCCATTGTTATAGGGATAGCGATTAAGCATCACATAGCACTTCTTGCCCCGGTGGAGAATGTAATTGGCCTGGTCATCGTTATCGGTGATTTTTTCGCAAAAAATGCACCCCCCGCCCTTCTCGCTCAGTATGTATTCCAGGCGCCAAGGCGACCACAGCCTTTTCATAGCTTCTCCCCCCTTCTCAGGTGGCATAATCGCCTCAAGTTGGGGGGTAGAAGGCCAATCGTATTGGCCGTCATAAGCCTTGTTGCTCCGTCAACGCCCAACACGGTTGGGCTTCTACCCTTGAACATAGAATTGTCGAGGTCAATAGTGGCAAAGAATAAGGCAGGACTTATCCTCCTGCCCTTTGCTTTTTCTCCATCATTTCTCAAGTACACTGTCTTTGAGCACTATTTCTCCTACTTCGCTAATACCTGCTTCACAGTTTCCACTATATCAGTGGTGGTAAGCCTGTACTTCTTGAATAGTTTATCTGGCTTGCCCGACTCGGCGTAGATGTCTCTGAGACCCCCACGGTAGCCGGGGGGGTAAAGACACATTCTAGTGCGGGATTTCTATACGCCAACTGGCCTTGCTGACTCGTGAAAGATCGTGTATGCTAATAGTTACATACTCGACTTTTGGGTTTCCTAAGTCAAGCCCATGGAAAAGACCAGGACTCAAAATGACTATTGATTCACCTGCAGCCAGTTTTTTCGTTCCAAAATTCGCAATTCCTCCACGCCGCTCGGTTTCCATCCAATCAAGACCTCCGTGCTGTCCCAAACTGTTGATCGCAATGAAATTCTGTGGCTGTATCTTAACAAGGATCTCTTGGCCAGTTTGGTTTTCACCAAAAACATTGAAAGATAAAAAGTCCGGCTCAATCTCGTTAAGGTGTAGGGTTAATGAAAATCCATCTTGTGTCCATGGTTCCCCAGGTTTCAGTACCGAACCAAGTGGCGTGTTTGACCGAGGAGTTGCCGTCGGTGGAGGGGTATCTGTGGGACGCGGCATGGAGGTTGGCGTCGATGTACTCGGAAATGATGTGGGTGAAGGCGTTGATGCAAGCTGTAGAACAGTCAAGGTTGGGCCTGGCTTCGCGCCTAGCGTTGGTGCAGGTGTGGACATCACGGTTATTACAACGGGGGTCGCTTCAGGAAGAATGTGCTGTAAGACTACAACGATCCTTTGAGGCGAAACGAGGGCTAAGATAGCTATGATCACGCCCACGATCGTGAAGATCACGCCTATGATCGAAAAACAGCCTATTATCGTTTGAGAACGGTTATCCATTTGTTGGCCTCCTGTACTTTCTGTAGCGGCCTGCACATCAATAGTTTACCAGAAATTGCCTCTTTAGTCAACAGGGCTTGACTTTGCATCTTGACTTTGTTCTACTTTTGTGGTAACTTTGGCATAGGAAGGGACAAGGCTGGACTTGAGCAAGTTATCGGCTGAAAACATTAGAAGAGGATTAAAGACAGACCTCATCGGCCTGAGCATAGTATACTATTCCTCCCTCAGCTCGACCAATGACTTGCTCAAGGAGTTAGCTGTCCAAGGCGCGCCAGAAGGTACGCTGGTCATCGCCGACGAGCAAACGACAGGGAAGGGACGGCTAGGCAGGAGGTGGTTGGCTCCACCAGGCACCAGCCTTCTCATGTCTCTCCTCTTCCGCCCCGAGCTTGTTCTCAAACAAGCCCAGCGACTGACCATGATCTGCTCGCTGGCCATGGCCGACGCCGTCGAAGGACTCACGGGCTTGCCAGTGGGTCTGAAGTGGCCCAACGACATCCTCATCCGGGGCAAGAAGGCTGGCGGTATCTTGACAGAATTGGGGACGACAGGCAGGCATCTCGACTACGTCGTCGTGGGTATGGGGCTGAACGTCAACTTGGCCATCTCTACCCTGCCAGAGCTGAGAGGTATGGCGACCAGCCTTTCACAGGAGCTAGCCTGGGAAGTCTCACGGCTGGAGTTGTTGTGGAAAATATTGGAGGGAATCGAGATAAGGTACAAGTCCCTGAGGAGGGGAGAATCACCCCATGAAGAATGGGCGGCTCGCCTCATTAACCTGGCCCGTCAGATGCAGGTGACCACGCCTCATGGAGTGCTGGCAGGCTTAGCCGAGGGAGTAGATGCCGATGGAGCCCTCATCCTGCGCACCTCCGATGGCCAACGCAAGCGGATATTGGCCGGGGATGTGACGTTGCAAAGCCAGCGCCAAGTTGAAGCTCGACGCTAAAAGGGCAAGGCCCTCTTCGAGGGCTGAATTTCAGCCCGCAGGGCTTTGCTCTTTCAGCCCAGTGCTTCAGCGCTAGGCGTGCTGCTCTAGAAAACACAGCCTCCCGGAATTCGTATCCGAGAGGCCGTTTTTCTGGAGCGGGTGAAGGGATTCGAACCCTCGACACTCTGCTTGGGAAGCAGATACGCTACCCCTGCGTCACACCCGCGCTCAAGCTATTAGTATTATACTGATCAGGCCACAAAAAGTCAAATGCCGCCCTGCTTAAGGTGTATTTCAATTTGGGGGCGAGACTGAGGGTTGGCGCAGTCTGTCATTGCGAGGAGCGCAGCGACGAAGCAATCCCCAAATGCAGGAAAGGAGATTGCTTCGCTTCGCTCGCCATGGCATTTGCCCCAGAACTGAAATGCACATTCCTGCTTACACGAACTTGACAACGAACAGATGTTCTGGTATAATGTGGATGTCGAACATTCGTTCTATATAAAGGGGATGTAGCCATGTCGTTGGCCAACCGGTTGCCGCAACACCAGGAAACAACCCGCACACCTGGGCTTGCAAGTTCGTCCAAGGGCCAGTTCGACGCTCAGGCTGCGCAACGCGCTCTCGAAGCCGATGACGAGGAGGGCCTGGTTGCTACCCTGATGACCACCAAGTGGGGCAAGACTGGCTACCAGGCCATGGTGACTATCGAGGAGGCCCTCGGTCCTGGGACGGAAGAGCTCTACGATTGGACCTGCCGTCTGGCCGAGCGGCCGGAGCCAGCGGCGAGAGCCGTCGCAGCCCCTTTGCTTCGTCACTACTGGCCCTTGCGGGCTGCCGAGGTTCAGGCATGGCTTCTGCGTCTCGCCGACGACGAGGACTGGTGGGTCCGCGAGGCTGCCCATAGTACGCTGGGCAGCCTCCTCGTAGCCCACTTCGACGTCTTCTACCGCGTTCTCTGGTCCTGGACGCGGCATCCTTCTGCCAACGTGCGGCGAGGTGTGACCATCGCCGTGCGGAAGGCGGGCAACGAGCGGAGAGAAGAGTGGGCCGAGGCCCTCCTCAACCTGGTGGAGTCGCTACTCGCCGACCGCGAGGAGTACGTACGCAAGAATCTGGGTCCCTATGCCATCGGCGATGGGCTCTTGAGGTGCCATCCGCGGCCCACTCTGGCCCGCCTTCGTCGCTGGGCCGATGACCCCAGAGAAGAGGTGCGGTGGAATGTGGCCATGGCCTTTCGTAGCTTCGGGGGAACTCGACATTTGCAGGAGGCACTCGAAATCCTCGGCCAGTTGGCGGCTGACGAGCGGCGCTTTGTCTGGCGAGCCGCCGCTTCTGCACTCCACTATCTGGGCCAGCGCCAGCCTGAGGCCGTGCGGCCGGTTCTGGAGGGCTGGCTACAGGATGAGCAGCGAGCACAAGCCGCCGAAGTGGCCCTGCGTTACATTCCAAACCCGGGGAGAGGGAGGAGGCGATGAAAGCCCTGGCCTTGGTAGTCAGCGCCAGAGAGCGAGGCAATTGCTATGACTTCGCCGAGTTTATGCTGGAGCGGCTCAAACAGCAGCGCGTAGAGGGGGAGTTGATCAACTTCTATGACTGCCAAATCACCCCCTGCCAGCGCTGCTCGTATGAGTGTGTGGCTCGCTTCGATCCACAGCGCAGAGCAGATGAAGCCTGCCCGATTGAAGACGATGTACGAATGATCTGGGAGAAGTGCTAGCAGGCGGATATCTTGCTACTCTTCATACCGAATTATGGCGGCCTGCCACCCGCTCTGTGGATAGCCTTTTCTCAGAGAGCGCAAGCTTTCTCCCATCAGGCGCCGGTGGAGAAACTAAAACGCTCTGTCGTCAGCGCCGTGGTCCTGGCCGCCCCTCACTGGTCAGATGGTGCACAATGGACGCCAGGCTTAGTGTCCGACGATGCGAAGTGTATGGGGAGAAAGCTGGCCGGTTTCGAGGTCATCAATAACGCTGGCTTCACGACAGAGAACCTCTTTGGCGGCCTGATTAACGAGGAGGAGATCCAAAGGAGACTGCTGTTTCTGGCAGATCGAACGTTGGAGGTGGCGAGAGAAATTCTTGGAGTGCGATAGCATGAAGAGTCAGGAAATACATGAGAAACTGGAAAAGTAGACTCAAAGCCGACCCGACGGAATGGCTGCTGGAGCCAGAGAACCCCTCGGTTCGCTACTGGACGTTGGTCAAGTTGCTCGACCGAACCGAGGGAGATGCGGAAGTGATCGAGATGCGTCGGGCGATCCTGGAACGAGGGCCGGCGGTCGAGATTCTCTCCCACTATGCCGGCGATGGACGCTGGGAAGGTGAGCGGGGTTATTACACTTACAAGTATACCTCGACTCATTGGCAATTGCTCCTGCTGGCCGAACTCGCCGCCGATGGGCAGGACGAACGTATCGCCGCTGCCTGCCATCGGATGATTGACAGGGTGTACGGTGAGGACCGCTCCACTGTCTGGCCCTGCTTCCACGGCAACCTTATCGGTTACCTGCACGCCCTCGGTCACGGACAGGATGAACGGGTGGGGGAGTTCGAGGCAGAACTGGCCCGCGCAGGCACGCCGGGGGAGTGGCGTTGCAACATCAACGGAGACCTGCCCTGCGCCTGGGGCGTGGTGCGGGCATTATGGGGTTTCGGGCATATCCCCAGCGGCGAGCGCAGTGGTGCTGTCCAAGAGGCGGTTGCGAGCGGTGTCTGCTTCCTGGGCCGTTTTGAACTCTGCGAGGGGAACTATCCCAGCAGCGGCCCACGCCACAAGTTGTGGGACCGGCTCAACTTTCCGCTCTTTTACCAGGCTGACGTGCTCTTCGCCCTGCGCGCCCTGACCGACCTGGGGCGCGTGAACGAAAAACCCGCTTTTCGCAAGGCGCTAGAGTGGCTGGAGACCCGACGCCGTGACGACGGTCGCTGGAACGGTGCTAATCCCTACGGTAGCCGTATGTGGACCCCACTGGAACCGCGTCGCCGACCCAGTAAATGGGTCACGTGGCAGGCGCTGTACGCGATCAAGGCCGCGGATGCCTGAGCCACGGAAGGCTCAAGCGGTGTTGTAAGATAAAGAGTGAAACGCAAGGAGTCATTCGAGATGGACACTCTCCTGGAACACAGCCTTACCAACATTCCCGACCTGGAAATCCACGCGGCGCGGGCTGAGGTCGTCACCTGGCAGGGGCGCGAGGCGCTGCGGTTGGAGGACGGTTTGGCCCTGATCCCCGGCCACCGGATGACGGACGCCAGCATAGAGATGCTGATTGGCGCTGATGGGCCGGCGTATCCGGGTGTCGCTTTCCGTGTCGCCGATGTACTCAACTTTGAGCTGGCTTACGCCGTACCTCACGTCAGTGGCCAGTGGGATGCGCTGCAGTATGACCCGGTCTTCCATGGATCGAACACCTGGCAGGTGTATCATGGCCCGAGCTACCAACGCGCCACGCAGGTGCCGACCGGGCACTGGTTCCGACTGAAGGTGGATTTTTGTGGCGGCCGAGCCGCTGTTTCGGTAGATGGGCAGCCGCCGTTGATCATGGAGAAGCTGGCTCATCCAATCGCGGCTGGGCTTTTTGGGCTGTGGACCTATCGCCCGGCCTACTTTTGCGACCTGCGAGTCTCAACCTGTGATAGGCTGGATATCCCACGCGGAGAGATGCCCAGCGCTGGCGAAGGCACTGTCAGAGCCTGGTTCGTGGAGGGTTACGGCGTAGTGACCTGCGAACCGAATGGTGTGATCAACCTGAACCGCTACCTGCCAATCTCGTTGAGCGAAGTGCGTCTGACCCGACGTTTCGAGACGCCTGAGGGAGGGGCAATGACATTCGAGTTTGGCTTCAGTGATGCTCTTACCCTGGAGTTGGACGGGCAGGTTATCTTCAGTGGGGAGAACACTTTCCAAGGCTTTGCGGACCGCGCGGCACGCGGGTACGTAGAGTTGGGGATGCAAGCCCTCCGGCAGGTGTTAGCGTCTGGCACGCACTGTCTTACCGCCGTGCTGCGGGTGAGCGAGCCGTTCGGGTGGGGCTTGGCGCTCGCCGCCCAGGGCGAGGGACTGCACTGGTTGCCGGCGGAATCGGGATGATGTTGGCCTGACCTCCCAAATCGAGAGGAGAAACATGGCGAATTGGAAAGACCTCTTAAAGGCAGATCCAACCGATTGGCTTCTCGAACTAGATAATTCCTCGGTGCGCTACTTCACGCTCACCGACATCCTTGAACGGCCCACCGGCAGCCCCGAAGTGAGCGAGGCACGCGCGGCTATCCCCGGCTCGAAGGACGTGCAGGCCATCTTCGCCCGCCAGGATCCCACTGGCTGGTGGGATACGCCGGAAAGGGCAACCGGGATCAAACGCGCATCAGGACAACTCCTCATCCTTTCCCGTTTAGGCGTCCCGCCCGACGAGCGCACTCACCGAGGCTGCGAGTTCGTGCTGAGCAAGCCCTGGCTCCCGATGCGCCGGCCGGTGTGCATTGTGCCCTGCTACACTGCCAACTGCCTGCGCTTCCTCGCCCATTTCGGCTACGGGGACGATCCCCGTGTGGATGAAGGCTGGAGAGCGATGATTGAGCGGCTGGAGCAGGACGATGGCCTCATCTGTTGGTACCAGAAGCAGCACCCCTGCCACTGGCTGGCAGTCAAAGCGCTGTGGGCCTTTGCCGCCGCCCCTAAAGGTTGGGACGTCCGCGGCGCGATAGCCCGTACAGCCGAAGCACTCCTCTCCCACGACTTCGATTTCGAGGGTGAGGAAGCCTGCTGGCTGCGATTCGGCTTCCCGTGGTACTTTCAGTCCGACCTGCTGGACGCGCTGGAGGCGCTGGCCGCCTGCGGCTACGCCGCCGACCCACGGTTTTGGACACTGGTGCAGCACGTCGTGAAGAAACAGCAGGACGATGGTCGCTGGTTCAAGGAGGGCGGCTCCACCGCCGTGCGCATCGAGCGCAATGGGCAACCGAGCAAGTGGATCACACTCAAAGCCTTGCACGTGCTCAAACAATTCGGGGAAGAGGTGAAATGACTGACACTACATTAGCCAGCGCCTGCGGTCTCTACTGCGGGGCCTGCGGCATCTACCGGATGTACAAAGACAGGGACACCGAACGGCTGGAACGGGCCGCCCGCCAGGCCTTCCACTGCCAGCCGGAGGACATCCGCTGCGAGGGCTGTCGTGGCCCCTTTGACTGCCTCTGGACTCCGGACTGCCGATTCAAGACCTGCACGCAGGACCAGGGCATCACCTTCTGCTATGAGTGCATGGACTTTCCCTGCAAGGAACTGGCCGCCTTCAGCGCCGACCGCCGCGACATCCCTCTCTCCAACCTGCGCCGCCTGGCCGAGGTCGGCCTCGATGCCTGGCTGGTTGAGCAGGAGGCTCGCTGGCGCTGCCCTGCTTGCCGCAAACCGGTGGACATCTATAGCGAGACCTGCCGCGCCTGTGGAGTCCCTCTTCCTGGCTAAATCCATTTGATTTTTCCTCAAACTCCACTACAATTATGCCAGCTTTTGTCATAAACCTGGTGTAGAATATTGTCGTACCCCGTCCATCGGACGATCGAGGGAGAGCATCATGTTGAACACTGCTACCAGACTGATCTCACTGATCATGCTATTGCAGCGGCGACCCAGCCAGAAAGCGGCTGCACTGGCGGAGGAATTGGGTATCTCGGTGCGCACCTTGCACCGCTACATCATGATGCTGGACGAGATGGGCATCCCGGTTTACTCCGAGCGCGGCCCCTACGGCGGCTTCTCGTTAGTGCGTGGCTACAAGATGCCCCCGCTTGTTTTCACCCCCGAGGAGGCCGTCGCCGTCTATCTGGGCACCAGCCTGGTGGAAGAGATTTGGGGCCAGATGTACCGTGAGGCGGCGCAAGGCGCGCTGGCCAAGCTGGTTAACGTGCTCCCCGACGAACAGCGGCACGAAGTGGCCTGGGCGCGTCGGACACTGTGGGCGACCGGTATGCACCGCGCCGACTTCACGCCGCTGGTACCGCTGCTGGAGAAACTGCGGCGCGCGACCCGTGAGCGGCGACGAGTCACGGTGGCCTACCGGAGCCGTGGGCAGTCAGAACCCCTGCAGCGAGATTTCGATCCCTATGCGCTGATCCACCGCTGGGGCTGGTGGTACGTCATCGGCCACTGCCACCTGCGCGAGGCCGTGCGTACCTTCCGCGTGGATCGCATCATCGAACTGACACTGCTCAACCAGATCTTCCAGGTGCCAGGCGATTTCGACATCCAGGAGTACCTGGCTGCGGAGCCAGAGGCACAGCCACAGGTGCAAGTCCGCATGTGCTTCGCCCCAGAGGCGGCGCTCCTGGCGCTCGATGACCGTGCCTTCTGGGACACGGTGGACGAGCAGCCCGACGGCTCGGTGATCGTCACCTTCGCCGCGTTAGACCTGGAGTGGCCGGCCCGGCTGGCGTTCAGTTATGGCCCCCACGCCGTGGTGCTGGAGCCGGAGGAATTACGTTGCCTGGTGAGCGAACGGGCCCGCGCCATCGCAGCGCAGTACGCATCCGTTGGATGATAAATTCAAGATACCTGGCACAATTTTGAACAGAGGAGGAAAGTGTCTATGGACAGACCACGAGTGGTAGTCCATGCAGTTGCTTCAGTAGATGGGAGGATAACGCTTGCACCCGATGTCCTTCTGCTATACGGGGACGAGAGATGGCAGGCTGTCGCGGGATCAAGCGACGATGTATACGAACGGCTCAAGCTTACCTACAAACCACAAGTCTTTCTTGAAGGCAGCGGCTCTTTTGTTTTGAATGACGCGGAGCCCGAGCCTCTCCCGCCCGTTGACGATGATCCTCAGTCACTGTATCAGGACTTTTTGCCACACGATGTCGTCCATCGTCCGGGACATCAGGGGTGGTTCACGGCTGTGGATAGTCGAGGACGCGTACGATGGTTTTACAAAGAATTTGAGGGATGGGAAGGGTGGCACCTGCTGGTCCTGGTAGCCCACCATACTCCACCCGAGTATCTGGCCTACCTCCAGCGCGAAAAGATTCCCTACCTGGTGGCAGGGGAAGAGCGAGTTGATCTTCACGCTGCCCTGGAGAAGCTGGGGTACCAGTTGGGTGTTACATGTGTGGTGTCAACGGCTGGGGGCAAGTTGAACGGCGCGCTCTTGCGTGCTGGGCTTGTAGACGAAATCAGCATCGAGTTCTTTCCCGCTGTAATCGGCGGGGTCGAGACGCCAGCCCTGTTTGACGCGCCAGCGTTACAGCCTGACGAGTGGCCAACGCGGCTAAAACTGATTTCCGCCCAAGTTCAGGCTGAGGGACGTGTGTGGCTTCGTTATGAGGTTGTTCCAGAGCATGTACCCTGACGAGATTCTCATCCGTGGAGCCAAGGAACACAATCTGAAGAACATTGACGTGAGGCTGCCGCGCTTCAAGCTGGTGGTGATCACTGGCGTCTCCGGCAGCGGCAAGTCGTCGCTGGCCTTCGACACCCTCTACGCCGAGGGCCAGCGCCGCTACGTCGAGTCGCTTTCCGCCTATGCCCGCCAGTTCATCGCCCAGATGGAGAAGCCGAAGGTGGACTTCATTGGCGGGCTCAGCCCGGCGATTGCCATCGAGCAAAAGGCGGTGAGCAAGAACCCCCGCTCGACGGTAGGCACGGTGACGGAGATCTACGACTACCTGCGGGTGCTCTTCGCCCGCGCGGGCACGCCGCACTGCCCGCAGTGTGGTCGCGAGGTCCACGCCCAGTCGGCGCAGGAGATTGTGGAGCAGGTGGCCGCGCTGCCGGACGGTACGCACCTCCAGGTGTTGGCCCCGCTGGCCCGTAACCGCAAAGGTGCATTTCAGGACGTGTTTGCCCAGGCTCGCGCCGACGGCTTCTCCCGCGTGCGAGTGGATGGCGAGGTGCGAGGACTGGATGAGAAGATCAAACTGGACAAGAAAAAGAAGCACAACATTGAGTTGGTGGTGGATCGGTTGGTGGTTCCAGGGAGGAGCGAGTTAACGAGTGATGAGGTAATGAGTAATCAGGCAATGAGTAACCAGGTAATGGGTGATGAGGAGACCTTGTTGCTCGTTGACTCGTTACCCATTGGATTTCGCTCTCGTCTCACCGACTCCGTGGAGACCGCCTTGCGGGCAGGCGATGGCCTGGTGATCATTGACCGAGGCAACGGCGACGAGTGGCTGCTTTCTGAGCAGAACGCCTGCCCGGTGTGCGGGGTGAGCTTCCCCGAACTGACGCCCGCCATGTTCAGCTTCAACTCGCCCATGGGCATGTGCCCTGAGTGCAATGGCCTGGGCACCAAGGTCGAGTTCGATCCCGACCAGTTCGTTGACCCAGATAAGACTCTGCACGAGGGCGGCGTCCGCACCTGGGGCGAACTGGGTAAGAAGAAGTCCAGCGGCACGTACAAGGTCGTGCAGCAAATCGCGGGGCATTTCGGGCAAGATCTGGATACACCTTGGCGGGAACTCTCCAGGGAGTGCCAACAAGCCATTTTGTACGGCGGTGTCAGAGTGATCTGGGAGTCGGAAAGCGCGCGGGCCACGTGGCAAGGAGAATGGAACTACGAGGGGACGGTCAACGCGACCCAGCGCCGCTACCGGCAGACAAAATCGGAGGGCATGCGCCGGTGGTACACCAAATTCATGAGCCAGCAGACTTGCCCCACCTGTCACGGCCAGCGGCTGCGGCCCGAAAGTGCAGCGGTGACCATCGGCAGCAAGACCATCAACCAGGTCACGGCCTTGAGCATCGGGGAGGCGCTAGAGTGGGTCGAGGGTCTGTGGCCGGGAATATCCAATACCCAATCCCTTCTATCCCCCGAACAGTTCACCATCGCCGAGGAGGTGTTGAAAGAAATCCGTGACCGCCTCCAGTTTATGCTTAACGTCGGATTGCACTACCTGACGCTCGACCGCTCTGCGCCCACGCTTTCCGGCGGCGAGGGGCAGCGCATCCGGCTGGCCAGCCAGATCGGCTGCGGATTGGTAGGGGTGCTCTACATCCTGGACGAGCCCAGCATCGGCCTGCACGCCCGCGATAACCGCCGCCTGCTGGATACGCTGGAGCATCTGCGCGACATGGGCAACACGGTCGTCGTCATCGAGCACGACGCGGAGACGATGCGCACCGCCGACTGGATCGTGGACCTGGGCCCGGGGGCAGGCATCAACGGCGGCTGGGTGGTGGCCGCCGGCCCGCTGCAGGCGATCATTGACCATCCAGACTCACTGACCGGACGCTACCTGCGCGGTGAGTTGCAGGTGACGCCGCCCAATGGCCAGCGGCGGCCGACCAACAACAAGTGGCTCGCAGTCGTCGGCGCACGGCAGAACAACCTCAAGGACCTGGAGGTGCGCTTCCCTCTGGGATTGTTCACCTGCGTCACAGGGGTCTCGGGCAGCGGCAAGTCGTCGCTGGTGGCGCAGACGCTTCACCCTGCGCTGACGAACGCACTGCACAACGCGGCCCAGAAAGCGGGCCAGCATGACCGCATTGAGGGTCTGGACCAGGTGGACAAGGTGATCAGCATCACCCAGGACCCCATCGGACGGACGCCCCGCTCCAACCCGGCCACCTACGTCCAGGTGATGAACCACATCCGTGACCTGTTCGCCCTGACACCCGAGGCCAAGGCGCGCGGCTACAAGGCGGGTCGGTTCAGCTTCAACGTCAAAGGTGGGCGTTGCGAGGCCTGCCAGGGTCATGGTCAGAGAAAGGTGGAGATGCACTTCCTGCCCGACGTGTGGGTGACGTGCAATGTGTGCAAGGGCACGCGCTTCAACCGCGAGACGCTGCAGATCCGCTACAAGGGCAAGAACATCGCCGAGGTGTTGGACATAGATGTGGAAGAGGCGCTGGAGTTCTTCGGCAATGTGCCCCAGGTGAAGCGCATCCTGCAGACACTGGTGGACGTGGGGTTGGGCTACGTCAAACTGGGCCAAAGCGCCACCACGCTCTCCGGTGGCGAGGCGCAGCGGGTCAAGCTGGCCAAGGAGTTGGCCCGCGTGTCCACCGGCGACACCGTCTACATCCTCGACGAGCCCACCACCGGCTTGCACTTCGCCGACATCCAGAAGCTGCTGGACGTGCTCCACCGCCTGACCGACGCCGGCAACACGGTCATCGTCATCGAGCACAACCTGGACGTGATCAAGACCGCCGACTGGATCGTGGACCTGGGACCGGAGGGCGGCGACGCTGGCGGCTACATCGTCGCCCAGGGGACGCCGGAGGCAGTGGCGCAGGCGGCAGGGAGTTACACGGGGCAGTTTCTGAAGGGTTTGCTTGCCTCACAACCCATCGCAAGTTAGGTGAAACAACAGAAACGAACAGGAGGTTTTGCGATGTCTAATGCGTTTGATTGGATTGAGATAAGGACAAGAGATATAGAGAAAACCGCAAGCTTCTATCAAAACCTGTTTGGCTGGAAGATAATCGAAAAGGAGACTGCAGAAGGGTTCGGTGTCTGGATTTTTGATACGGCTGGTGAACCACGGCTACAGAACCTTCGACGAGGTGGGATATGGTTAAGGCCCAAGGGTGAACCCCTTGGTGTAGTCGTCTACATTGTAGTGGAGGACATCGAGACTATTCTGAAGAGAGTGACAGAACTCGGGGGAAAGGTCGTCACCCCTAAGACTCCACAAGGCCCTGCTTATAGGGCCTGTTTCACCGATCCCAGCGGCAATATGTTCGGACTCTGGGAGGAGAAAAACGGATGATTCGCTTCGAGAAGGCCAGGCCCACGGATGCCGCCACGTTGGCTCGTATCTCCGAGCGTGCGTTCCACAGCGACATCCACTGTGGCGCCCCAGGATTGGGTGGCCCTCCTGGCTACGAATCGGAGCAGTGGCAAAGAAAAATGATGCACATCGGCGACTATTACAAGATCTTGGTCGGCGATCAGATCGTTGGTGGGTTCATTGTCCTTCGCAAGGGACCTCGCGAATACGAGCTGGGGCGTATCTTCGTTGATCCCGACTATCAGAATCAAGGGGCCGGCACCCAGGCCATGGAGTTCCTGTGGGAAGAGTATCCCCTGGCCAAGAGATGGCCCTCGATACGCCAGCCTGGAACCGTCGCACGCGCCATTTCTACAAGAAGGTGGGTTTTGTCGAGGTGGGGTCAGACCCCCGTGGTCAGATTCTCTTTGAGAAGAGGTTGCCTGCCAGGGGAGTGGCACGGCCATAGAAAAACAGAATGTCGCAGGATCATCTTGTACCTATAACGAGAAAGGAGTGACCAAATGAAAAAGCTAGAGAATCTGAGATGGGTGCCGCGCTGGGTGTCGCACCTTGGCTGTATCAAAGGGTGTCTGGACTATCTGAATCTGGACGGTTCCGACGCCTGGTTGTTCGGTTCGACGGGCCATGCGTTTGTCATCAACGTGCACGAGGTGGTTTGCCCCAGCGGGCCAACGGCGTGGAACATGGAGATGCTGTTCAAGCTCGGCAAGAACATTGGCTATGAGATTGATAGTGTGTTCGGCATGAAGTCAGCCGATGGTTTTGCCGAAAAGCAGAAACTGGTCTGGGAGCATGTCAAAGCGGCGATTGACCAAGGTCTTCCCTGCTATGGCTGGGAGTTGGACATTGCCGAATACTACGTCGTATACGGCTACGATGACAACGGATACTACTTTTCCGGGCCAGGTTGCGATGAGGGGAAAGGCCCCAAACCGTGGCAAGAGTTGGGGGACACCGAAATCGGCGTGCTGGAGATGTACAGCCTAAAGCCGGGGCAAGCGGCCGATGACGTTCAGACCGTCAAAGAAGCGTTGACATTTGCCCTGGAGCACGCTACCAGTCCGGCAAAGTGGATATTCCCCAAGTACAAAGCTGGATTGGCCGGGTACGACACCTGGATCCGCGCCCTGGAAAGCGGTACGGCCGACGGGTTTGGCGTGGCCTACAATGCTGCGGTCTGGCAGGAATGTCGCGGCTATGCCGTCTTGTTCCTGCAAGAAGCCAAGGAACGCCTGGATGGACAGGCAGCAGCCTTGTTTGATGAGGCGCTCGATCAGTATCAGGTGGTGTCCGAGAACCTCCAGACTGTCGCCAACACGTTTCCGTTTCACGGCATGAAGCCTGAGCACGTCAAGGACCAAGCGCAAATTCGCACGGCGATAGACGCCCTGCGAACAGCCCGAGATGCTGAGGCAGACGGATTAGAGGCACTGCGGAGAATTGTCAATGAGCTTTGAGAAAGGAGGCTTATCCGATGCATCAGGTTGAACTCCGTGGTAGTTATGAACAGATAGGACGACAGCATGGTTATCCCTTGAAGGGCATGACCCTACCCCCGCCAGACCCCAAAATGCTCCATTTTGCCAAGCAGTGTGAGCAAATTGTGGGGCAGTATGCACCAGAGTTGTTGGACGAGATGCGGGGACTGGCGGAGGCGGCTGAGGTGGACTACAGTGCCTTGATGACCCTGACTCTGACCGCCCCCTTCGATTCTGCAGAGGTATCTGGTTGCAGCGTGCTTGCGGTAACGCCGGAGCGGACGGCCGATGGTTGGCCCATCGTCGGCCGGAACTACGACTATTTCCACGACATCTCGGAGGAGCCGGCAACAACCTATCGCACCTATCCCGACGGGCGCTACGCTAGCCTGGGCGATTGCGATATCTGGGTGGGGCGCGACGATGGACTCAACGAAGCCGGCCTCTTTGTGGCGATTGCTGCTCTTTTCCTTCCGGGCCTGCAGCCAGGTCTGACCTTCTGGCTTATCGCCCGCCTGGTCCTCGACCGCTGTGCGACGGTGGACGAGGGGCTGGAGCTGATCCAAAAGGTGCCTCATGCGGGCAGTTGGACCTACCTCCTGGCAGATCAGTCCGGCAAAGCCGCGGTTGTGGAGCCGACCGTGGAGGGAATCGCAGTGCGTTACCCAGAAGACGGACTACTGATTATGACCAACCACGCCGTCTGTCCGGAATGGGCTGGTAAAGAAACCTTCGTGCCCATGGACTCTCATCCCCGCTACAACCGTCTCCGTGAGTTGCTTGGGGGCAATGGGTTGGTGGATAAGGATGCTGTGAAACAGGCCCTACGCGACCACGAGGGTTTGGTATGCTCCCACGGGGCGCACTTTCCCGACCGCAAGTTCGGGACACTGTGGTCGGTGGTGGGGCGGCCGGGTGAACGGCAACTGGACATCGCAGCCGGTTATCCCTGCCAGGCGGAGTATCGAACGGTGAATTTCTGATGAGAGGAATCTCTGCATCCCGGGCTGTTCAATATCAATCCTGATCTCAAGGAGAATCCTAATGAAAGACTTGTTTTCCAAATGCGGTTGCAACTGCGGCCGCTGCCCATCTTACAAAGAAACCCTTCAGACCGACGGGGACAGACAGCGATGCAGCGACGGATGGGCGAAATACCTGGGCTTCCGACTAAGTCCTTCCAAGCTTCGCCTCTGCGATGGCTGCCAGGCGCCGGACGATGAAAATCCGGTGCGCTATCAGAACTGCTACGTGCGAAGATGCGCGGTAAGAAACGGCGTCAAGACCTGCGTCCATTGCTCTGGCTACCCCTGTGAAGATGTGCCAAGGGTTTCTCTCTCGGCGGATGCGAGGGAGAGAACCGCCGCCCGACTAGGAACCCCGATACCAGAAGAAGACTACCTCACTTTCATAGAGCCCTACGAAGGCATTAAGCATCTGCATAAAATACGCGCTTCCCTTGGCCCGAAAGACATCGTAGAGATGACCAAGGTTTCCGCCAGGCCTGAACTCGTAGACTTCCCCGACGACCTGCCCTTCTCCAAGGAAGAGACCTCGGCGCTTGAAGCCCTCCATCGGCTCATAGCAGCGATAGAAGTCGTCAACGATGTCTCATACGCCCGGCAGGCAGTGCTCGAGAAAAGGAGACGGCACTTACTTAAGCTATTGTGGGCGTTCGGACGCTTCGGCCAACCCAAGGAGGAAGGTGGTTCAGACCTTGTAATTGACGGCGAGACTTATTTGGCGCAGAAGATACACTCGAGCTATTCAAGGGTGAAGGACTACTGTAAGGCTCTGGAGGAATACGGCGTGCGCTGTGAACACATCCCGCTAGCGGAAGAGGGATGGTTGACTCCAACGGGAGCGTTGAGGAAAGGGGCGTGGTTCATAGAGATGTCCTTTGGTGATGATGCTGGCGGCGTATTCGCACTAGAAGCGCTTCGGAGCTATGTGGCTAGGCTTGACGAAGAGTACGGCGAAAGGGCATTTAGATATTTTTCCAAGGCGGACATGCGGGTTTTAAGCAAAGAATGACAAAGACATTGTTGAAGCAAGCTCACAGGATATTCGAGCAGTGAAATGATAAAAACTGATCTGATTCAATGGCTGCTGGAATCGGATGAGCCCTGGACTCGGTATCGCACGCTGGTGGATCTGCTCGACCGGCCTGAAGACGACCCCGAAGTGCAAACTGCCCACGCCGAGATGCTGGCCCATCCACCAGTGCAGGGGCTCATCGCCGAGGCCGCCACCTGGCCCGGCTATGCCCTCCAGCGGCACAACGACGCCAACCACCCCCTCTACAAGTTCAGCACCCTGGCCGACTTCGGCGTACGGGCGGATGATCCGGGTATGTCCGCCGGCATCAAGGCTGTGATGACCCACCAGTCGCCGGAGGGGGCTTTCCAGAGCCTGGTGAACATCCCCGAGGCCTTTGGTGGGACAGGCGAGGACTTATGGACGTGGATGCTGTGCGACGCACCGACGTTGCTCTACGCCTTGCTGGCGATGGGGCTGGGCAACGACCCGCGCGTGCAGCGAGCGGTGGATCACCTGATTGGCCTGGTAGACGGCAACGGCTGGCGATGCGTCGGCGCGCCGGAGCTGGGCAAGTTCAAGGGGCCGGGGCGCAGAGAAGATCCCTGCCCCATCGTCAACGTCTATGCGCTCAAGGCGCTGGCCCAGGTTCCAGAATTGCTCGACGGCCCGGCCACACGCACTGGCGCCGAGATGCTCCTCTGGCACTGGGAACACCGGATCGAGCGCAAGATCTACATGTTCGGCATCGGTACCGACTTTCGCAAGCTCAAGTACCCGTTCGTCTGGTACGACATCTTGCACGTGGTGGACATGCTCAGCCGTTTCCTGTTCGTTCACACTGACCCTCGCTTCCGGGAGATGGTGGAGACGATCACCGCTCAGGCGGACGGGGAGGGCCACTACACCGCGGGCTCGATGTACCGCGCCTGGAAGGGCTGGTCCTTCGCCGACAAGAAGAACCCCTCGCCCTGGGTCACCTTCCTGGTGCTGCGCGTGCAAAAACGGATTAACCTAGCCGTTGCGCACGCAGCGCGGGAATCGTCTTACACCTTGAATTTTTGACATTTTTCGCGGCCTACATCTGGATGAAACCTTGCTCAAATGCACCGGTAACGCTGGTCATTGGGACGTTATGGTCAACCTATGATCCCCTGTAAGCTTCCGTGCATCAATTCTGGGCTGAAGGAACGGTCAGGTTAGCATGAGTAACGCTCCAGTTGATGATAACCAAGTGTTAAATTTTGAAGCTTTTGGACGATTCGCTGCGTACATGCGCACGTGCTACGTTAAGGAGCAATAGACGTGGAATTTCGCAAACTAGGCAAAACAGGTCTCGATGTCGGCGTCATCGGGCTGGGAACCGAACACCTGAATGGCCAGCCCCGCGAGACGGTGGTCTCGGTCATCCACGAGGCCATCGAGCGCGGGGTCAATTACTTTGACCTCGTTTTTTCCTTCCACGAATACCTGGATAACCTGCGTGTGGCGTTCGAGGGGCACAGGAACCGTGTCATCCTGACCGGACATCTGGGCTCCACGGAAAAGAATGGGCAGTACTGCAAAACACGAAGCGCAAAAACGTGTGAAAGGTTTTTCCTCGACCTTCTCTCAAGCCTCGGCACGGAGTATGTAGACATCCTGTTCCTGCACAACTTCAATTCCGTCAAGGACTTTGATGCCGTGACCAAGCTCGGCGGGGTGATGGACCTGACCTGCCGTCTCCGAGAGGAGGGCAAGGCCCGGTTCCTCGGGATCAGCGCGCACTACGTCGAAGTGGCAAGGAAGGCAGTAGAGAGCGGGCAAATAGACGTGGTGATGTTTCCGATCAACCTGCTCGGGAACGCGATGCCCGGCAGAAAGGAACTGCAGAATCTCTGTGCAACGCATGGGGTAGGCTTGGTCGCGATGAAACCGTTCGGCGGCGGGAAGCTGTTAGCGCAGAGGGGCATATTCCGAGTGCCGAAGTATCAGACGGGCGGCGAAAGCTACCAGGCCAGGATCACCTCCGAGATCTCCCCGGTGCAATGCCTCAGCTATGTGCTGGCACAGGTGGGGGTCTGCACGACGGTCCCCGGCGTCAAGAGCAATGCCGAACTGGCCACAGCGCTTCACACGCTGGAGGCGACCGAAGCGGAGCGAGATTTCAGCAGTCTCGTTACGAGCTTTGGAAGATACGAAGAAGGGGAATGTGTGTACTGCAACCATTGCCTGCCTTGTCTGGCTGTCATTGACATTGCCCAGATCCATCGCCTGGTTGACGCCGCACAATGGGGCGTTACCAAGAGTCTGCAGATGGCTTATGACGCACTTCCGGTGAGGGCTTCTGCCTGCACCGAATGTGGGGCCTGTGTGGAGCGCTGTCCCTTTGGTGTGGATGTGATCTTGAAAATGAAGCAGGCGGTTGATCTGTTCGGATAGCGGCTTGCCTCGCGCTCAGACCTGAAGCTTGACAAAGAACGACCCATCAAAGTGAAAGGAGTTGTACGATGAACAAGATCGATCTAAAGAAGGAATTGAAGTACCTCTACGCACCCTCCGCAAAGAAGGTGGAGATTGTGGACGTGCCGAAGTTCAAATTCGTCATGGTTGACGGCGGGATCCAACTCGGTGAGACACCGGAAGCGTCTCAGGAGTTTCAGGGCGCAATGGGTGCGCTGTACGGCGTGTCGTACACGTTGAAGTTCATGTCGAAACTGCGAGAAACGAATCCTATTGATTACACAGTGATGGCACTGGAAGGGCTGTGGTGGACGGAGTCGGGTGAGTTCGATTTCAACAAGAAAGAAGATTGGAAATGGACGATGATGATTCTGCAGCCAGAGCACATCACTGAGGAGATGTACCAGGAAGCCCTGCAACAAGTCAAAGAGAAGAGAGAAAACCCAGCCTTATCTAAGATCCGATTTGAGGGTTTCCACGAAGGGCTTTGTATGCAAATCATGCACCTTGGACCGTACGCTGAAGAGCCACGAGCCATTGAGAAAATGATGACCTTTGCTCGGGAGAATGGCTATCGGCTTCGTGGCAAACATCATGAGATCTATTTGGGCGATCCTCGGCGGGCCAAGCCGGAGAGGCTAAGGACGATCTTGAGACATCCGGTTGAGAAAGGGGCCTAGACGCCAGAGTCCAGGGGAAGGTCCTGGGTTAGATTTGGCAGGAGGTGGCAAAATGCAAGTGAGCAAGTGTGTGGAATGTAAAGACTTTCCGTGTGCTGATGTGAGGCACGAGTGCTACATCATTCCGGACGTGAATGTGAAGCCAGAGGACATTTCCATCGTGATGATCTCGGAAGCTGCACCCGCGAACTCTGGCGACTACTACTATGCGGAAGGGGAGGCCTTGTTTCAGCAGACGACCGTTCAAGCATTCAACGATGCTGGTGTGGATGTCTCGTCTATACAGGATATCCTCGATCTCGGTGTGTACCTCACCACTGCCGTAAAATGCGGGAAGACCGGATACGGAATCGAGGCGAGCACCATCAGGGAATGTTCATTCCTGCTGGAGAAAGAACTGGCCCTGTTTCCAGATGTGCAGGTGCTGATGCTCATGGGCGACGTTGCCATCAAGGCCATTAACTACATCGCGAAGAGGGCCGGTGAGGAGAGGGTGATTCCCGCCGGGTCCACGTACAAGATCCGAGGGCAGGAATATTTCTTCCAAGAGAAGAGGGCGTTCCCATCCTACCTGCAGGCAGGTCCCAGCTTCTTTATCGAGAAGAGCAAGAGAAGGATGATCGCGGAAGACATCGCTGCGGCGTTGAGCCTCGTAAAGTGATTGGCAGTCCTCGATAGTTCGAGAGCGCTCACGAAAAAGCCGTGACCCAACGATACTGTGAAATGAATCTAGGAGATGGACAGTGAGTGCCAAAGCCCAAGCAAAGAAGGACGAGATTATCTCGGAACTGACAGAAACACGGCGGAAGATCCTCGACGCCGCGTCTGCCCTGCCCCCGGTCCAACAAGATGAGGCCTTTCTTGGCGTTTGGTCCGTCAAAGATCTGCTGGCCCACCTGGTAGGATGGGATTTCACCAACATGGAAGCTGCGAGAGCAATCCTCGCTGGCGAACTGCCCGCCTTTTACTCCTACGAGGACCGTGATTGGAAGACCTACAACGCGCGCCTGGTCGCAGAGTACAAGAGGGATGACTTTGCGGACCTTCTTTCGTCTGTGGAGGACTCCCTCCGAAAGCTCATAGGCTGTCTGGAGACGATTCCGGCCGAAGAGTTCGGCAAAGACCGAGGAATCCGCTACAAGGGCTACAAAGTCACCATCGCGCGCCTCCTGCAAGCGGAGATCAAGGATGAGAAAACCCACCACAGGCAGATTGAAGAGTTCCGAAGTAGAGACAACTAGCCGCCACTACCCTCTCGGAGGATCGTTGAATGGACACTGCACCCCAAATGACTCTGGCTGTGTCACACGAAACAGAGATACGGCCAACGCCACCATTCCACTTTGACGGCACGGTGCACAAGCCCAGTCACTTTCCAAGTGGCGACGTACTCTGGGAACCGGGCACCTTGTGGGTCACTCAACGCATGGGAAGCGATCTCTTCGGCCTCAAGCTTCAGAATGTTGGCACAGTTGACGAGCCGCTATTGCGTTTGACGATCTTTGCCGACCGCCCCCTGACGTCCGGGGATGTCGAGGCTGTCTGCGACGAGGTGGCCTACAATTTTGATCTGTACCTTGACCTTGCCCTCTTCAATGCCACCCTTGAGCGCGACGAATTGATGAAACCGGTCCTGCATCGCTGGCGGGGGATGCGCGACGTGACTGGCCCCCTCTACGAGAGCATGATCGTTTACATCGTGCTGCAGAACGCCACTGTCCGCCGCTCGGTGCAGATGCTGGACAACCTCTTTCGGGCCTATGGCACCCGGTTACATTTCGACGGCCAGGTCCTCTACGGCTTCTGGCCGCCGCAGGTGCTGGATGCGGCGCCGGAGGAAGACCTGCGCGCCCTCAAGGTGGGCTACCGGGCCAAATCGCTCAAGCGGATGTCGAGCCAGTTTGCTCACGGCGAGATAGATGCCCACGCTCTGCGCCAGCTACCCAACGAGGAGTTGAAGCGAGCGCTGCTCAAGCTCTATGGCGTCGGACCGGCGACAGTGTGGTATCTGATGTCCGGGAATTTCCATCGTTACGATGCGTTTGACCACGTCTCTCCGTGGGAGCAAAAGATCTACTCCCGGCTGCTGTTTGACCAAGAGCTTGTACCTGCCGAGCAGATCCTGGCCAAAGTGGACCGGCGCTGGGGCCAGTGGAAGATGCTCGCCGCCCACTACCTCTTCGAGGACCTGTTTTGGCGACGCAAGCACGAGCCGGTTCCCTGGTTGGAAGAGCTGATTCGTCTGTGAGGCACAGGACAGAGGAGGAGATCAACGGTGAAGATGCAAGACAAATTGGCCCTGGTTACTGGGGCCGCCCTGGGCTACAAATATGGCGGCCCCTCCATCGGCAGCGCCATCGCTTTCAAGCTTGCCTCCGAAGGTGCCAAGGTCGTCGTCGTGGACATCCTGGAGGAAATGGGCCAGAGAACAGCCGACCGGATCCGGGAGGACGGAGGCACGGCCCTGTTCGTCAGAGCCAATGTCTCGAAAACGGATGAGGTCAAGCGAGCCGTCGAAATCACGCGGCAGGAGTTCGGGGCGTTGCACTGCCTCGTAAACTGCGCCGCATCCTATGAAGGCGACATTTTCAGAAACGTTGTGGAGATCTTGGAAGAAAACTGGAATCACATTATTGACGTGAATCTGAATGGCTACTTCAGGTTTGCGAAATACGCCATCCCCCTGATCCTGGAGAGCGGCGGAGGGACCATCGTTAACATCTCGTCGGGCGCGGCGTTTAAGGTGATGAAGAACTTCAGCGTCTATCCCGTGACCAAGGCGGCCATCAACGCCCTGACGAGGACCCTGGCCATAGATTTTGCGCCCCACATCCGCGCCAACGCCATCTGCCCCGGCTTTGTGCGGATCGCCAACTCAGAGGGTGATCGCAGCCCGGAGGAAGTCGAGGCGTGGCTGGGCCGGATCGCAAAGGGTTATCCCCTGAAACGGGTTTGCACCGTCGAAGAGATCGCCAGCGTGGCGCTGTTCCTGGCCAGCGACGACTCGTCGTACATCAACGGCCAGTGTATCACTGTTGATGGTGGTAGATTCGTATCTGATGCACATGAGTTTTGACGTGGGGAAATTCAGATGGCAGAAAAGGTGAGCAAGGACGAACTCCTTGAGCAAATCCGCGTCAAGCATAGACAATTGGAAAGATACCTCTTCTACTTCGAACGAGGAAGCAACGGGGCGTTTGTTGCCAGCAACAGACCCAAGTTCGGTAGAGAAGAGATGTTGGAGCCAGGTGTCGTAGGCGAATGGTCGGTCAAAGAACTGTTGGCTCATCTCATAGCGCAGGAGCAACGTTTTCTGAACTGGTACGGGGCTGGTCCACGGGGTGATGTCCCTGAAGCACCTGTCGTCAAAGTCAGTCGAGATGGCTTTGAGGCCCTGGTTCTCGAGATCGAGAAGTATCGTAGCCACTCTCTGGAGGACATTTTAGCCGAGTTTATGACTTCATTCCAGCAAGTACTGGCGACCGTACAGACAATCCCTGAAGCCGATCTGTTTGCCCCTGGTCGCTTTGCCTGGACGGAAGACCTGACGTTGGCTGACTACATCACCGCCAATACTTTCCACTGCTACGACTGGGCGAAGAGGCAGATCCGCCGCTGGAAGACAAAGCACACTGGCAAACAGTTGAACAAGGACATAATCCTGGAGAGAATCCGCGCCGAACGGCGACGGTTGGAAAAGAACTTGGCTGAATTAAACGAAGATGAGATGATCCAGCCCGGCGTCGTGAGCGAGTGGTCGGTCAAGGACCTGTTGGCCCATCTCGTAGACTGGGAGCAACGCTTCCTGCGCTGGTACGACGAAGGGCTGCGCGGCCTAACTCCCGAAACGCCAGAACCTGGGCTCACCTGGCGGGACCTGGACATTCTAAACCAGCGGACCTTTGAGAAACACCGCCATCGCCCCCTGGACGATGTACTGGCCGAGTTTCATGCCTCGTACCAGCAGGTCCTGAAAACGATAGAGGCCATGCCGGAAGAAGACCTGATCGATCCAGACCGCTTCGAATGGCGGGCCGGCAACCCATTGTGGACCATGGCCGCCGCCAACACCAGCAGCCACTATCGCTGGGCCAAGACCCAGCTCCGCAAGTGGATGAGAGCCAGAAACGCTTGAATCAATCGGGGGTGTTTCATTGGAAGGAGGTACTACATGGATGCGCAAGGGTTTCGCAAGTTCCTGAAAAGGGGTGGGCGGTCCGAAAATGCCCTCGACCGCTGCCTCGTCTGTATGAAGGAATTCGAACAATACTTGCAAGCCCACCAATGACCGCATAACGAGTAAAGAGAGGAGGAAATCTGTTGGACAAAATGATCGCCTATTGTGGTTTGGTGTGCACCGACTGCGAGGCATACATTGCTACCCAGACGAATGACCTGGCTGCACTAGAACGAATGGCCGCACGAGCGAGGGAACAATTCAATAATCCTGACATCACCATCGAATCCGCCATGTGCGACGGTTGCCTGTCGGATAGCGAGCGATTGTGTGGCTATTGCTTTGAGTGCCAGGTTCGCGCTTGTGGCATGGAGCGGGGCGTCGTCAATTGTGCCTACTGCGACGACTACGCCTGCGAAAAGCTGGAGGGCTTCTTTGGCATGGCGCCCCACGCCCGCGCCACCTTGGATGGTATCCGCGCCAGCCTAGCGGCGTGAAAATAACTAAAAAAGGGAGGAAATCTAATGGACAAGATCATCGCTTACTGTGGACTGGTATGCAGCGACTGCCCGGCCTACATCGCCACCCAGGCAGACGACCACGCCGCACTGGAGCGAGTGGCCGCGCAATGGCGCGAGGAGTTCAACGCGCCCGACATCACCGTCGAATCGGTCATCTGCGACGGGTGCGTGACCGAAGGAGAACGCAAGTGCGGCCACTGGTATGAGTGCGACATCCGCGCCTGCGGCATGGAGCGAGGTGTCCTCAACTGCGCTTACTGCGACGACTACGGCTGCGAGAAGATCGAGCGCTTCTTCGGCTTCGTACCTGCCGCCAGGGCTACCCTGGATGCGATCAGGCAGGGCCTCTGAGACGGAGTAGCCTCCCGTAGGTTTTAGAACCTGCAGGAGGTTATCTTTGTACACAACAACGGAGATCAGGCCATGACCATCAAGGAGACAAGGTTTTTCTTCACCAGCAAAGGGGAGGAAGCCATCCAGTTAGAGGGTGCCCTTCACCGTCCCGGCGGGAAGGATCTTCCGGCGGCAATAGTTTGCCATCCTCATTCGCTTTACGGTGGCAGCATGGACGTCTCCGTGGTGGTGAGCATCGCTCGAACCTTGGCGCAGTGTGACATCATGGCCTTCCGCTTCAACTTTCGCGGCGTTGGGCGAAGCGAAGGGGCATTTGGCGATGGAGTGGCAGAGCTAGATGACGTGGCCGGGGCGGTGGATTTACTCCTCCGAGCAAAAGGCGTGGATCAAGGGAAGCTCTACCTGGTCGGCTATTCTTTCGGGGCCTGGGTGGGGCTACACCATGCCGAGCATGATCCACGCATTTGCGGCGTAGTCGCCATTGGGCTTCCTGTATGGCAGTCGGAAGAGGGCTTCCTCAGCAGCTATGCCAGGCCCAAGCTCTTCATCGCTGGCGAGGACGATTCCGTATGTCCACCCGACGTGCTACACCGCTTCGTAGAGGGCCTGCCTCCTCCAAAGGAAATGCGCATCCTAAGGGGAACCGACCACTTTCTCATAGGGCGGGAGAAGGAAGTGGCTGAGGCGGTGGCTGATTTCATTGGGCCAGAGAAATTGACAAGGAAACGATGATGGTGTATAATGGGTATAGAACATCAGTGCTGACAGGAGGTATATATGAGCGATACAGTACGGGTTTCCCTGGTTTTCCCTCGTGGGCTCTGGGAAGAGATCAAGCGGCTGATCCCCAGTGGGGAGCGTTCACGATTGATCGCCGAGGCGACAGAGCGGGAGATACGGAGGAGACAAAGTCTGGAGGCACTGGAGCGGGTACGAGCCTTGGGTGATGAACTCGAACGGAAATACGGCGAGATGCCTAGCTGCGTCGAGGATATCCGCCAGATGCGGGAGGAGCGGGATGCCGAGATCACCGGTCTGCGTTGATGCTAATATTGTCGTCAAACTTGTGGCCCCGGAACCAGATCGCCCCCTCGCTTTGGCCTTGTGGGGAAAATGGCTGAATGAGGATCGAGAAATCGTCGCTCCCTACCTCTTCTGCTTCGAGATCACCTCGGCCATCTGGCGAAAAGCGAAGCGGGGCCTAATGAGTGTGGAGGAGGCCAAAGAGGCCGTCCGCGGGGCCCTTATGCTTGGAGTGCGCCTACTCCACCCATCCAACATCTCTTTGAAAGCCTTCGACCTGGCCGCTCGCTTCGACCGCCCCGCTGCCTATGATACTCACTACCTGGCCCTGGCCGAGATGATGGAAGGCGAGTTCTGGACAGCCGATGAGAGGCTGTACAACACTGTCCGGGACGACTTCTCCAGAATCCACTGGCTTGGGGATTACCAGTGACCATGGAAAGCACGACGTGATCGTAAAGGAAATAAACTGCAAGTCCATCCTCACCAAATCGGGCATCGAGGGGGTTGACTATGCCATCAACCCCTACGTCGGCTGCAGCCACGGCTGCGTCTACTGCTACGCCATCTTCATGAAGCGCTTCACCGGCCACAAAGAGGACTGGGGCACCTTTGTGGACGCCAAGATCAACGCAGCGGAGGTGCTGGCCCGACAGATGAGGCGAGCCAAGAGGGGTAACATCGCCATTGGCACGGTAACCGACCCCTACCAGCCGCTGGAGAGGAAGTATCAAATCACTTGCGCCTGCCTGGAGGTGCTCACCGCCTGCGATTTTCCCGTCTCCATCCTCACCAAATCCGACCTGGTGCTGCGCGACCTCGACCTCCTTCTCCGTCTCCCTGACATAGAAATAGGCTTCACCATCGCCACTCTCGACGAGGAGGTGCGGCGCGTGTTTGAGCCCCGCTCCTCGCCTGTTCCAGCCCGCCTGGTAACCCTGGCAGAGCTGGCGAGTGCGGGGATCAGAACCTGGGCCTTCTGCGGGCCGCTTCTGCCCTTCCTCTCAGACGGAGAGGAGCAAATGGATGCCCTCTTCGGAGAACTGGCGCGGGCGGGTGTCTCCTACATTTTCGTGGACAGCATGAAACTGAGCGGCGCGATCTGGGGCAAGGTCAGGAGGGTGCTGGAGAGGCATTACCCCGACCTGGTGGAGGGATACCGCCACATCGCCGCCAACCGCAAGCCCTATCACGACGCGCTGATGGCCAGGGCGCGGATGCTCGCCGAGAAGCATGGCCTGACTTTGTAAGAGATGTTTTTTGGCCATAGGAGTTGATATGAAAGATAAAGTTGCACTCGTTACCGGAGCTGCTGCTGGTATCGGCCGTGTGATAGCTACCCGACTAGCACGCGAAGGCGTAGCAGTTGTCGTTGCCGACATAGATCAAGATGGCGGCGCAGAGACGGTGCGTCAAATTGAGGCAGATGGTGGCCGCGCTGCCTTGGTTCTGGCCGATGTGGCGGTCGAGGCAGACGTGCAGGCCATGATCGCCTTTGTAGAGCAACGCTTCGGGGGCCTGGACATTCTCGTGAACAACGCTGGCATCGCTCCTGAGCCATATTTTCCTGAAGCGGAACCCGGTCACTGGAGCCGCACGCTCGACGTCAACTTGCGCGGCGTCATGCTGGGCATCCAGTTTGGCATGCAGGCCATGCGCAAGCGTGGAGGCGGGGCGATTATCAATATCTCTTCAATGGCGGGGATCGGATACCGACCGTACGATGCCCCGGAGTACGCAGCCAGCAAGGCGAGCGTAGTGCGCCTCACCGCCGCGTTGGGTTACCTCAAAGAAGCCGGCATCCGTGTGAACTGCATCTGCCCGGGTTGGGTCGAGACGCCGGCGGTGCAGCGTTACTTAGCTACGACGACGCCAGATAAGCTCGTAGCCCTTGACTTTCCTCCTCCACCTGTTCTGATCCAGCCTGATGAGGTCGCCGAGGTGGTCATCATGTTCATCCGAGACAATACGCTAGCTGGCCGGGTGATGTTGTGGCCCGATGGGAAGCCACGGCAGCTCATTCCAGTTGACGCCGAGCATTGATGCCAGGCAACAAGGAGTAGCAGGAGTTGGTCTGCTCCCACGGGGCCCACTTCCCCGAGCGCAAGTTCGGAACGCTATAGTCAGTCGTTGGACGTCCAGGCCAGCGAAAGTTGGAAATCGCCGAAGGCCATCCCTGCCGGGCGAAATATCGAACTGTGAGTTTTTGAGAGAGGCAAAAGCAAGTACAGCTATGCCGAAGAACAGGCGCCCATTTTACTGGCTTGAGCGTGTGTTCTGGAGTCTGCACAGCTATACCTGGGATGACTATCTTCAGCTTCCCGAAACTCGGGAAGACATCCAAGCGACGGTTGCCTGGTTGACCAGCTACCGTCGGCGCGACAACGAACGGGTGCTCGATATTGGATGTGGCACCGGCAACTATGCCCTGGCGCTGGCAGAGGTCGGATTCGACGTCGTGGGCATTGATTTCGCACTGGGGATGCTGAAGAAAGCCAGCACAAAAGCGGCGCGGCTTCCACAGGCGTCCGTTACGTTTGAGCAAGCGGATTTTAACCGCGATCTGCGTTTCCCTGCCAAGTCATTCGACCACGTTATCTGCATACATGCCCTCCAGTGTGTTGCCAGTCCGCCGCGCTTTCTGCGCGAGATCAGGCGTGTGCTGAAGCCCGATGGCCTATTCCTGGTCATGGCCGTGGATAGTTCACAGACGGCAGCACTGAAAAAGAAGCTGAAGACGACGTTGCCCAGGCTCATCTTCTGGAAACTCAAAGTGCTGGCCAGCAGGAGCAAGCGGGCTCGAAAGTACACCAGGGATGAGTTGATGGTGTTGCTGGCGAGTGTGGGGTTCGACGTGGTCGAGGAGCGCGTTTACCCAGGAACTATCGCCCTTATGGGCCGGGCGCGGGGACGATGACGTGAGGCAGTGGCGCATAAAGAGTTACCGATGGCCGCTTACAGGATAGGAGTGATTGCTGACACACACGTACCCGAGTTTTTGCCTGCGCTGCCCAAGGGGATTGTGCATCTCTTTCAGGATGTGGATCTGATCTTGCACGCTGGCGACATTACCAACTCAGAGGTGTTGGACGAGTTGAGGTTACTTGCTCCGGTGGTGGCGGTCAAGGGTGATCACGACGCCCTCGACCTGCCCGTGAAGACTGTCATTGAGATAGGAAAGGCACGGATTGGTTTAGTTCACGGTCGGCGATCAGTGTGGCGAGAGTTGCCCAGCATGCTTTCCAACGAACTGTTCACTGGCCGCCGCTTCTGGTGGGGTGGCTTCCAGCGACAGGTGTTGCGAGCCTTCAGCCAGGTGGATGCCATCATTTTCGGACATTTCCACCGGCCATACCTATCGTGGCATGATGATGTGTTGCTTTTCAGTCCAGGGGCGGTCTATCACCTCACACCAGAGCGCGCTCAAGCTCAGTTGTCCAAGAGCCCACCACTTACCCGGCGCGTCTTTCTGCGTCGTGCGGCGAGTTCTCTGCCATGCCGCTCGCACTATGGTCGGTGTCCAATTCCAACTTGAATCAGCAAAGGACAATGGATACACCTATCACTACTCCGCGTGGAACAGTAACAATACGTTCAGCAAGAGAGGAGGATGCCCCAGCCTATCGCGACTTGCGCTTAGAGGCTTTGCGTAATCATCCTGAGGCATTTTCCTCGGATTACGCGGCGAACCTTGCCAAGCCGATGACCTTCTGGACAGAGAGACTTCGGTTTAACAGCACGGATAGCGCGGTCATGATTTATTTTGCCGTTCACGACCAACAGGTGATAGGCATGTGTGGCATTACTCGCACGAACTCGCCCAAGATACAGCACAGCGCAAATATCGTGGGAATGTACGTCCGACCCGATTGGCGCGGGTTTCGTATTGCCGAGGGACTCGTAACTGCTTGCGCGGATTGGGCACGAACTCAGGATGTAAAGATTGTCAAACTAGCGGTGGTCACAACGAATACTCGTGCGATTCGCTGCTATGCTCACTGTGGGTTTCAGGTTTACGGAATCGAACCACAAGCCCTTTACTACGACAGTGTCTTTTACGATGAACTATTGATGGCGCGAACGACATAGCACCGAACGACGATGCACAGCAGAGAACACGCGCCTGCCGCCTACGCCGCGGGGAAAAATCGATGGGCGAAGGCTAAAAGATGACGCGGCGCGGCGGCAGGCTGAAGCGATCGCCGACAGTGGTGACCGGGCCGCCGACGGTGGGATTATTGACCCTTGTAGAAGGCACGATCCAGGCCGAGGTGCTCCCAACTCCCTGACTAAAGGCATGCCAAGGGCATTCGGCTACGACATGTTCCTGCGAGCGGCCAGAAGAATTTATGGAGGCTGAGATGACCAAGAGATTGGAGTTCGTGACTTACTGTGGCCTGCACTGTGGGTTGTGTGCTGCCCGATCGCGCATCCCCGAACGGGCTACAGCGTTACAGAAGGCGATGGCCGAGGAAGGATGGGCTGACTGGGGAGCCGGCATCTCCGGCTTTGCCGAGTTCTGGCGCTTCTTGGATGGCTTGCACGCCAATGGTGGTTGTCCCGGCTGTCGTGCTGGTGGCGGTCCACCCTATTGCCAGATCCGCGTTTGCGTCCAGCAACGGGGCCTGGAACTGTGCAACCAGTGCCCCGATTTCCCATGCTCCCGCATTGAGGCTCTGAACGCCATTTACCCCACGCTCATCGCCGACAACCGGCGCCTGCAGGCTGTGGGGTTGGAACAATGGCTGAGCGAGCAGGAGGAACGGGCACGGCGTGGCGTCGTCTACGCCGACATCCGTTACCAGGTAGATGAGGCAGTTCGGAATCGGGCGTTCGAGAAACCAGAGGGATAACGCAAAGGGTGCATCGTGGAAAGCTCCCTGACGCTTTTTGCTGGCGAATATGGAGGCAGAGATCGTAAACTTGGTGGAAGAGAGAGACCTGGCCAGTGTCTGCGGCCTCTACTGCGGGTTGTGCCCCCGCTATCAGTCCCAGGCCCAGAGCAGGTGCCTCGGCTGCCAATTGGGCGAGCAACATTCCTACTGTAGCGTCTACCGCTGCTGTGTCGTCAAGCGGAAGCTTTTCACCTGCGCTGACTGCGCCGAGTATCCTTGCGAAAGGCTGCTGAGGGTGCTGGGCATGGAGGAGGGACTGGACAGCTTCTTGAGCCACAAGCCCGCTATCCCCAATCTGGACAGGATCAGGGAGGTCGGGCTGGAAACCTACCTGGAGGAGCAGCGGAAACGACGGCTTTTGGTGGAACACCTCCTGGCCAACTACAACGAGGGCCGCTCGATGAGCTTCTACTGTGCGGCCTGCGCCCTGATGCCTCCCGATCTGATCCGCCAGGCGATAGGCAAGATAGAGGGGATGCTGGCCAGCGAGCAGATTGATGGTTTGGACTTGAAAGCCAAGGCCAAAGCCATGAAATCGTCCATCCAAGCATTGGCCTCGCAAGCTGGCGTTGACCTGAAGCTGAGGAAAAGGCCCGAGTAAAAAGGATGCAAAATGTTGAGCGATCGAAAGAAGCTCGCTGCTCCATGCGGTCTCTACTGCGGCAACTGCAGCGAGTTTTTGCTGGATAGGACCTGTCACGGCTGCGCCTGCGACTGCGATCACTGCGCGGCGGGGCCTCATCGCCGTGCCTGCTACATCTATCGTTGTATCACCGAGAAGGGACTCGAAAGCTGCGCTGAGTGTGACGATTTCCCCTGCACGCGCATCATCCAGTTCGCCTACGACCCTATCTGGCGAACCCACCTGCCCGTGCTGGAGAACCTGAGGCGGATACGGCGCATCGGCGTGGAGGCCTGGCTGGACGAGCAGGAGGCATACTGGGCCGACCAGCGTCAGCGGGACAGGTGGCTGCAATTGCACAGGGAGTGCGGGGCCAAGTACGAACAGGTCTACAGAGGGTGACCGTGGGCATCAGGCCAGTGACTCCGGATCAAGTCAACTGGTTTCTGTTGAGCAAGCAGCACCTTGCTCCGGAGACGCGGGGGGACGATGTCGTGCAGGTCGTCGAGGACATCTGCGCCCTGCACGCCACGTCAGCCCTCACCCCCTATCTCTCCCTCTGGAGCAGAGTGAAAGGGTTTAGTCGTCAGCAACTCGATGCGGCACTGTACGAGAACAGAAGGCTGGTTAGGGTAATATCCATGCGCAGGACACTGCACATCGTCCCCTCAGACCAGCTACCGGCCTTCTTCCAGGCCACGAAGAAGCAAGTGCAAAGGCGGTTCCCGAGCGCGGCACGCGGGTTGCTGGTGCAAGCCGGGCTGTGCAAAGAGGGAGAAGAAGCGGAGGCGCTGGACCGCCTGCATCAGCGGATCGCGGAGATTCTGGCAGACAGAGGGCCATCCACGGTGTCGGAGATGAGCGAACTGGTGCCGGAGCTCAATATCAAGGTCAAGTACAACGTGGACAAGCCCTACGCGGGTGAATTTAGCCTGGGTTCGAGGATCGTGCCAGGCATGTGCATCCTGGGCCTTCTGGTGAGGGCCAAACCCCGCGGCAGTTGGCGCAGCACCCTGCACGAGTACGCTTCCCTGGCTGTCTGGTTGCCCGATGTAGATCTGGAATCCCTCACACCAGATGAGGCACAGGCTCGCTTGGTGCGAAGTTACCTCGCCGCCCTTGGCCCGGCCACCCTGGAGGACATCGCCTGGTGGAGCGGCTTCAGCAAAGGGGAGACAAGGAGGGCCCTGTCCGCCTTGGACGACGAGATCGTGGAGACCGAGATTGAGGGCCTGGGCGGGGGCTATTTGATGCTGGCGACGGATCATCAACAGCTACAGGAGACCCAGCTTGGGCCAGAGCCGACTGCCAACTTGCTTCCCAGCCTCGATCCCTACCTTATGGGGTATCGGGATCGCCGCCGCTTTCTCGCGCCGGAGCACTACGAGAAGGTCTTCGACCGGGCAGGCAATGCCTTCGCCACCGTCTGGGTCAATGGGAGGGCGGTGGGCGTCTGGCGGGAGCTAGAGGCTGCCATCGAATTGCTCCTCTGGCAGGATGTCGAGAACAAGGCCCTAATGACCGAGGCCCAACGGCTGGGCCGCTTCCTCAGCGGGGAAGACGTCGAGGTCGTGGTGAAGCCATATCCCCCTGGAACCTACGTGAAGAACCCCTTCACCCTTGCTAAAAGATGAGAGGCAAAAGTATAAAAGGGGGCCGGATAAGCCAGAATCTGCGGGTTATTGCCATCACCTCTTTCCTGACTGGCCTGTTCTCCACTATGACGCAGGCCGTGTGGCAACCCTTTGTGCTCAGCCTGGGCGCGCCGATGAGCACGCTTGGCCTCCTGGAGAGCCTGGGTGGGAGGAGGGGACTTACAACCGCCCTTATCCAGCCCATCGGTGGCTGGCTCTCCGATCGCCTGGGGAGGAAGCCCCTTCTCGCTCTGGGCAGCCTCTTGGGCCTCCTGGTCATGGTGTTCTACCTGCTGGCAGCTATCCTCGGCGATTGGCGATGGCTGCTGGCGGGGGTAATCTTATTAGGAGCGACTTTAGCTTCCAGTCCCGCCGAGATTTCGCTGGTCGCCGAGTCGGCACAAACCGGCCAGCGTGGCCTGGCCTACAGCCTCCAGTTGACCTCTTGGATTGTGCCCGGTGTCTTCGCCCCGGCTCTGGGCGGATTCATCGCTGACCGCTGGGGTTTCGCCCCGGTCTTTCTGTTGCACTTTGGACTGGAGGCCCTGCGCCTGCTCCTCATCCTCTGGCTCCTGGAGGAAACCTTGACCAGGGCGACCAGGGACATTCCCCTGGGCGAACTGAAGGGAGTGCTGATCAGGATGGTCGTGCCTCCCAGGGAACTGCGGGGTTTCTACTGGGCCATGGCCGTGGACATCTTCGTCTGGGGACTGGGGGGAACCCTTCTCTTCGGGATGCTGAGCGAGACCTACGGCTTCACTACCTTCCAGTTGGGGATGATGTCCGGCCTTCTCTCGCTAGTCTGGGCGCTCTCCCAACTGCCCATTGGGAGGCTGATAGACCGTTATGGCTCCAAGCTTTTCCTGGCCCTATCGGAGGTGATAGGCATCCTCGTCGTCGGCGGATGGCTCTTCAGTACCAGCTTCGTGGCCTTCGCCGCTCTGCATGCTCTCTTTGGGCTGGTGGCCGCCACCTGGGCGCCGGCCCTACGGGCGCTTCTGGCCAACAGTGTACCCACGAAGCAATTAGGAGAGGCAATGGGGCGGCTTTCCGCCTTCCGGGGGCTGATTGGCTTCCCCGCGCCTTACATTGGCGGTCTACTCTACGACCGATTCGGGTTCCAGGCCCCCATCCTGGCCAACCTGGTGGGCGTTGCTATCGCGCTGGTGGCTGTTGTCTTGGCGGTGAAGGAGCCGTCTGGGGAGTGAAACGCTCCTATCCTGAGCCCTGGCTCACCACCGGGTTGCGCAGGGTTCCGATGCCTTCGATTTCCACTTCCACCACATCGCCAGGTTGCAAGGGCCCCACGCCGGACGGCGTGCCGGTGAGGATCACGTCGCCGGGCTCCAGGGTCATAACCTGTGAGATGTAGGCGATCAACTCGGCCACGCTGAAGACCATGTCGGCGGTGGACGTGCTCTGGCGGATTTCGCCGTTTACCCGTGTCTGAATGGTGAGATGCCCAGGGTCCAGGTCGGTAACGATGTAGGGTCCGAGGGGGCAAAAGGTGTCGAATCCCTTGGCCCGGGTCCATTGGTCATCCCGCCGCTGCAGGTCGCGGGCCGTGACGTCGTTGCCGCAAGTGTAGCCGAGGATGAAGCCATGCGCTTTCTCCGGTCGCACATTTCTGACCCGTTGTCCGATGATCACGGCCAGCTCGCCCTCGTAGTCCACCTGTTGTGATAGGACGGGGTGAACGATGGGTTCGAAGGGGCCGATGACGGAGGAAGGAGGCTTAGAGAAAAAGAGAGGTTCCGACGGCACGTCGTGGCCGGACTCAGCAGCATGGGCGCGATAGTTGAGACCCACGGCCAGAATTTTGGTAGGCTGACAGGGGGCCAGGAGGCTGACCTCGGTCAATGTGGCCACCTTCTCCCCCTGGCGGAACTTGCCAAAGATAGAGCCCTCGACTGCGTAGACGGCTTCCCCCTCGATCAGGCCGTAGCATGGTTGGTCATTCTTCAGAAATCGAACCAGTTTCAAAGGCGAACCTCCTCATGATTTGTTTAGCCGTCGCCACAACTCCTCCAGGCAGTTTAGAGCCTGTTGCACACGTTGCTGGGGACCACATGCATTGGCCCGCCAGTGCAGATAGTCCCAGTCGAGGGCTGGGAGGTGGGCCATCATTGCCTGCACGTCCTCCCAATCGTGCTTGCCCTCCTCTGGGCCACGCCTCCAAATAGCCTTCAGAAGGATGTTATCCTCGGGCGGGATCACAGGCACGGTGACGCCAGCAATCTCGTGATGCGTCAGCCGCGCTGCCATCTGGACGTCCAGATCCATGCTGGTTAACCCCGCCAGGATATCAAAGCCGGGTAGTTTGATTCCACGAACCGAGCCATCCTCCTGCCGTGTCACGTGTGCCTCAGGGAAAAGGGCGGCCACTCCCTCTCCCTCCGAGGCTGGAATCAGAATATCCACGTCGGTCACCGGGCAGGTCGCACCGTAGACGGCCGCAGCCGCTCCAGCAAACACCGCCCAGGTAATGCCAGCCCCATCAAACCGATGGGCGATTTCCTCCAGTAATAGCATCGCTCCCTCTCCCATTTAACGTTTCTCGTTTGACGTTTGACTTTCTACGCTTCATGTTTCATCGCTCCTTCGCCCGTTCTCCTTCGTACCGCGCACTTCGCCTATAACTTCAGCTTGACAATCCGGCAAGAGTCTGGTATACTATTAGCAGAAGCCGGGTGGTGTAGTGCCCTCACGGTATCCACTCCGTGGCTGGAGCTACACGTTACTGCGCAGCAGGCCCCGGCTCTGCTTTTTTATCTCCCTAGCGCCCACTGGTCATCGCTCCTCCACGCGTTCCTGCTCATATCGAGCTCGTCGCTCGGTCAAGTGGGACAAGTCAGGTTGGCAATTGGGTGAGCAGCGCGATGAACTCAGCCAGTATGATAGCGGTAGCGCCCCAGACCTTATGCTCGCCCGCAGCGTAGAAGGGAACGTGCAAGGGTGCTCCACGCCAAGTCCAGTCCTCCTCGCGCCGCGTCGCCGGGTCCAGAAGCAGATACAGGGGGACATCCAGCAACTCGGCCACTTCTTTGGGATCGGGGTGAAAGGAGGGGCGTTGGGGTACGTAAGCGACGAAAGGATGAACGATGTTGTTGCTGGGCGGGACATAGATCGGCGTGAGGGAACCAAGAAGTTCCAACTCGTCACTGACGATCCCGATTTCCTCCTGAGCCTCACGCAGCGCGGTCTCCTGGAGCGAAGCATCCCCTTCCTCCCACCCGCCTCCGGGCAGCGAGACCTGACCGCTGTGGTGATTTAGGTCTGGCGTGCGCACAGTCAACATCAGGTGGAGCACGCCGTGGATGGGGTACAGGACCAGCAGGACCCCGGCCTGGCGGGGCTCGACGCCGGGAGGTGGACTGAACGGGCGTGGGCACGGAGCCATGGTGATCTGCGCCTCAAGGCCGGGCAGCGGACCATGCATCGTGGCGCGCACATGCTCGATGGTGGGAGTCGTGTTCGTCATTCCTTCAATAGTTTCCCTCTGTTCCGTGATGTCTATCCTTTTACCGACGCCGCTTGCGGGCCAGGCGCAGCGCGGTGAACAGCCTCTTCTCGCTGACGGTCTCCAGCGCGATGCCCCGCAAGGTGATCTCGAAGCACTTCTCCCCGTAGCGCGCCAGCCTGTCCTTGTCCAAGATGAAATTTTCTCACTTTGATCACCCATATTGTAATCGAAAAGTCATTCGTAGACAAGGTGGAGACTTGACGCGCCTGCCCGCACCTAAGCGGTAGCTCTAGCTCTGCAGCAAGGCATTCTTGACACCGAGCTGTCCTAGACGCAAGACAGTTAAAGCCAGGCTTCGACAGAGCCGGGCTTCTGATTCTGATCTGGTTTGTCAGCTCAGAGAGTGGAGGAAAGATTGTTAGAATAGTTAAGCCTCTATCGCTCCACATAGAGGATGCGCTCGCAGCTACTGCAGAGGGTCAATGCCTCTCCTTGACGGGCCTGTTGCGCCTTGCTGGTGGGCAGGGTCACCCTGCAGGCCTGACAGAGTTCGCCTTCCAGGAGAGCCACCGCTCGCCCACCCCTGCGGCGTCGCAAATCCTCGTATAAGGCCAGGTCGCCTGCCTCAATTGCCCTCTGTAGTCCAGCCCGTTCCGCCTTTAGTTGGCTCAGTCGGCTTATTAGCTCATTTTGTTCGGCGGAGAGCCGGGCTTGGGTCTCTTGCCACTCCTCATCCAGGCGGGCCAGCCTCTCCCGCTGCTCCGTCACGCTGGCTTCGCTCTCCTCAACCTCGATCATGGATTCCAACACCTGATCTTCGAGTTCGCCCTTCCTGCGCTTCAGGTACTGAACCTCTTCCTGAAGATTGGCTAGCTCCTTGGGGGTTTTGATACGGCCGCCGTAGAGAATATCCTCCACCGAAACAATCTTGTTGGTCAGGCTTTGCATCTCCAGTTCCCTGTCGCGCAGCTTCGTTCGCTGCCGGCTCAGTTTCTTCTCTCCGTCTTGCAGGGCCTGCCGCACTCGTTGCAATTCCTCATTTCCTTCCAAAGTGGCTTTCACTTCTCTCAGGCGGCAGTTCCTCGCCTCGACCTCCAGGTCAATGGTCTGCAAGCGATAAAGTCTCTCAGCCTTACTCATGATAGCAACCTCCATAGAAGTGTAGCGTCAGCCATTTGCCACAAGCTAGAACAAAAAGAGCCCAATGCCCGAAGGCATTAGGCTCTAAGCGTAATCAACGCCCGCACACTTACCCGGTCCACCGAAAGCGACGGGTCCAAAGCCCACGAATCGTGTTTAGCAGCTAACCTCTTCCCCATCAGGTACATTGCTTGTTTCCCAAGGGGAATTATAGGTTAGGATGCCCATGTTGTCAAGTTGGACCTTGACGGGCATTTGTAGTGATATCCCCAAAAGCGCGCCTGATTGTCCTGCATATTTCTTGCCCACGCTAGTTCGGAACCGCTAAGCAATTCAGTTGTCAGGTATTTGGCACTACCTGACGCTTTTCCTGGGAAATTCCCTCGACGAGTCTCACTATCTCGGTGACATCAAAGGGTTTGTATAAACAAGCAATGGCACCACCCCTTGGGGCTTCGTCAGCCATCTCTACAACTTCGTAATGATAGCCGGTCATCATGATGGCCATCGCTTGGGGATTAATCTCTTTAATGGCTTTGTAGACCTCAAAACCAGTAGCAGTCGGCAATTTGACATCCACAAATACGATCTGTGTGTCTATTTGCCTTACAATATCTATGGCCTCGGCACCGCTCCTGGCTAGGCGCACATTATAACCTTTGCGCTGCAACACGTCCCTAAGTTGTTCACAGACACCAGGGTCGTCATCTATCACCAAGATAGGACCTAGACTGCTTAAACTTTCAACGAGGTTCAGTACCTTCTCGACTTCCAGCGGCTTGTAGAGCACACCATAGGCTCCCTCTTGCAGGGCCTCGGTGATCAAGTCTTCCATAGCATAGGCTGTCATCATGACGACGTTTACCTCTGGCAGGATCTTCCTTATCTCCTTGAACGTCTGCACCCCGTTCATCCCCGGCATCTTGATGTCCATAAGGACTACATCGAAGGTGCCATTCTTGGCTTTCTCAATAGCTTCGAATCCATCCCTGGCGACATCGGCATCGTACCCTATCTCCTCCATGATATCAAGCAAGGTCTCGCCCATGCCTTTGTCGTCGTCCACGATCAATATGCTAGCTTTGCCACTCATGTTTCTCATCTCCTCCTCTTGTTCCTCGATGAGCATTTCACTTACTGCTAGCCCTAGACCGGTCCCCTATTTACAGGGATAATAGAGAATCACTACCACCAATAGTATAACACCTCTAAACCCAACAGTGGGTGAAAACGGCGTGAAACTTCCGTGAATTCTCCGTGAAGTGCCGATCTAAGTTTGGTCCCTCAAGGGTTCGCTAGTGACGCCTTCGCGAACAGAAAAAAGGTAGGACCTCCACCAAGGTCGAATCGCCGCACAAGCTATAGGTTTTTGCCTTTTACAAGCTAGTGGGGTATAATCGCTTAATGGATCTTTTGGGGCATCCCTACAAAAGTGAGGTAATTGCAGTTTGCACATCTTAATCACCAACGACGATGGCGTTGATGCGTCGGGGCTGTTTATCCTTCAGAAGGCCCTCCAAGAGGTCGGCGAGGTCACGGTTTTCACCCCCGATCACAATTGGTCGGCTGCTGGCCACACAAAAACCATGCACAAGCCTCTACGGGTGAACCAAACGACCCTGCCCGATGGGACGATGGCCTATACCTCCAACGGGGCTCCGTCAGATTGCGTGGCCCTGGCCGTGCTCGGCATCCTACCCCGAAAGCCGGACCTGGTGGTCTCCGGGATCAACCAGGGGGCCAACCTGGGCCAGGACATTACCTACTCGGGTACTGTAGCCGCAGCCATGGAGGCAGTCATCTTTGGCATGCCTGCCATCGCCGTCTCCTTGGATTCGTACGAGAGTGAGGATTTCGCCTACGCTGCCCGATTTGCCGCCCGGCTGGTTACACTCGTCCTGGAGCGCGGCTTACCCCCTACTGCCTTCCTCAATGTCAACGTGCCTGCTGTGCCTCAAGATGAGATAGCAGGCATCAGAATTACCTGTTTGGGCAGGCGCGTTTACAGAGATGCCCTGGTGGAGCGCCGGGACCCCAGGGGCCGCAGCTACTATTGGATCGGGGGCCAACCGCCGCGCGGCGTGGATGAGGAGGGCACGGACATCTGGGCTCTGGCTAACAACTATGTCTCCATTACTCCCCTCCATCTCGATATGACTCAATACCAGATGATGGAGGAACTGAGGCAATGGGGATTGGAAGCGTGATATACCTGGATCAAGGAGTTTGAGCCCTATGGATTTTTGGCAAGTGATCGAGGAAAGGCATAGCGTGCGGGATTTCGATGCCGGGCGCGAGGTCCCGCCCGAAATGGTGCGGAGAATCCTGGAGGCAGCTATTCGAGCTCCCTCAGCCGGCAACTGCCAGCCCTGGCACTTCGTGGTCGTCCGCAGCGAACAGACCAAGGGCCTGCTCGCCGAGGCCGCTTACGGCCAATGGTTTATCGCCGATGCGCCCGTAGTCATCGTCGTTTGCGCTGACCCCGTTCGTTCAGCCTCGCGCTACGGAAGCCGAGGGGTGCAGTTGTATTGTCTGCAAGACACTGCTGCTGCTACCGAGCACATCCTGCTGGCTGCCACAGCCCTGGGTTTGGGCGCTTGTTGGGTAGGTGCATTCGACGAAAGGGCAGCCTCCAAAGCCCTCGGCCTGCCAGCTAGCCTGCGTCCTGTGGCTATTGTCCCTATTGGCTATCCCACCGCTCACCCTCACCGAACTTCACGCCGAAGTCTGGAAGATGTCGTCACCTTCGGTGAATGAGGTAACGGGTGACTCGTTAACGCGTTACTCGTTGCCTCGTTACTCATTTCCACTACAACTGTTCCTTGACAGGAAGGGGGAGCCTGGGTATAATTCAAACGATTCCGGTGTGAACCCTCGGCATGAGCTCGGTCGAACGCTCGGGCTGAAGGCTCAGTCGAACGCCAGCGCCGAGGAAGTCGCGGCGTTAAAATACCGAAGGAGGTAATGAAGTGACTAAGTATGCGTTTTTCGGAGGCGAGTTCGTGCCCATTGAGCAGGCCAAGGTCAGCATCATGACCCACGCCTTCAACTACGGCACCGGTTGCTTCGAGGGCATCCGCGCCTACTGGAACGAGGAAGAGGAGCAGCTTTTCGTCTTCAAGATGAGAGAGCACTACGAGCGCCTCCACCGTTCCTGTCGCATCCTTCTCATCGAATTGCCCTACAGTGTGGAGCAATTGGGAGAGATCACGGTAGAGATTCTGCGTAAGGAGGATGCACGCACAGGCACCTACATCCGCCCTCTGGCTTACAAAGCTACGGAGGGCATCGGTGTGCGATTGCACGACCTGGAGGATGCATTTGCCCTCTTCACCGTGCCCTTTGGGAAGTACATAGAGAAGGAGGAAGGGGCCAAAGTCTGCGTCTCCTCCTGGCGTAGGATCAGCGACAACGCTGTGCCAGCGCGGGCTAAGATCACCGGTTCTTACATCAACTCCGCCTTCTCCAAGACCGAGGCCATTCTCAATGGTTTTGACGAGGCCATTGTTCTCACCAGCGATGACCACGTCTCAGAGGGTAGCGCCGAGAACCTGTTCATCGTGAGGGACGGCGTCTTGATTACCTCGCCTGTGACAGAGGACATCTTAGTGGGGATTACCCGGGCTACCATCATGCAAATCGCCTGCGAGAAATTGGGCCTGGAGACAGTGGAGCGTAAGATAGACCGCACCGAGCTTTACGTGGCCGACGAGGCCTTCTTCTGCGGCACCGGTGTGCAGGTGGTAGCCATCGCCACCATAGATCACCGCCCCGTAGGCACAGGCAAGCTAGGCCCCATCGTCAAGAGTATTCGCGACCTCTACTTCGACATTGTGAAGGGTAAAGTCGAAGAGTACCGGCACTGGTGCACCCCCGTGTACTCAAACCAGTGATCAGTATCCAGTAATCAGTAAACAGTGGTCATTGGTCACTGGTCACTGATAAGTGGGACCACCAGAGCATCCTGAGTTGGTCGAAGGGTGCGACTTTGCAGGATCCCTATCCTTCGACAGGCTCAGGATGCTTCACGTAAGCAGTGGGCAGAGATTCTATGATATTCAAACCTCGACGGTCTATCGGCGTCCTGGTGGGCGTCGCTATTACCTTATCTTTATTGGCTCTCGATGGGCTGCTGCTTTCTTACCTCAGGCGGAGCCAGATCAGCTCTATTTTCTTTATCTGCGCCCTATTAGTTGTCCTCAGCCTTCCCTTGCTGGCCCTTTTAGGCTATTTGGTGTACGGCTTGTTCAATCTGCGCTATCAGTTGCATCGCGATGCCTTGACCATCGTCTGGGGGGCGACGCAGCAGATCATCCCCATGGGCAGCATCCGGGAAGTGGTGCGGGACGAGGATTGGGGAGAAGAAATAAAGGTGAGAGGGGTGAGTTGGCCGGGCTACTTAGTGGGGCGTGGCCAGATCGAGGGAATTGGGCCCACCCTTTTCTACGCCACCGAGCCCCTTGCCAGGCAGCTCCTGGTGGTCACTCCCACCCTGGCCTACGGCATCTCGCCAGCCGACCCTGATGGGTTCCTAGACGCCTTTGAGATCCGGCAGCACATGGGCCCCATCCGGCTTTTGCCCCACGAGCACCGTCAGTCTGGCTTCCTGAGTTGGCCTATCTGGAGGGATCGGCTGGCCCATCTGCTCCTCGCGCTTGGCATAGGGGCTAACCTCGTCCTCTTCGCCTATCTCTGTTGGCGCTACTCTTCCCGGACCGAGGTATTCAAGTTGCCAGCCATCGGCCTGATAGCCCAGATAGCCAATTCCAGCTTGGGTATTATCATCCACAGCCGGCAGAGGGTGGGCGCCTACCTGCTTTTGGGGGGCGCCATCGCTGTCCAGCTCCTCTTCTGGCTGGCCGCCCTCAACATTATCAGTTGATTGCACAAATGGCAAGAATCTAACCACAAAGGTAACTGCTCAGCCCGTGTCCTTGCGAGGAGCGTTTTTTGCGACGAAGCAATCTCCTCCTTGCGGCTTGGGGATTGCTTCGCTTCGCTACTCAGAAACTTGGTTCGTAGTGGCGACTTTAGTCGCCTTTGCTGCCAAACGACAGCTAAAGCTGTTACTACGAACCTCGCCCAAGTTTCTGCCCCCTACGGATG
>JBAWAP010000383.1:0-1834 GCA_049589355.1 Anaerolineae bacterium | reverse complement strand
GCTCACCATTGTCCAGATGAGGATAGATTTCTTTTTGGGCAGGCGGCCGTCTCGCCGACGACCGCCGCGGACAGGGTCTACTTCAGGGTCTGATCCCAGCTCTTCTTGCCATCAGGATCGTACCAGCCTTGGAAACGAAGGGCGCTGGGTACTTCACGCACCTTCCAGTAACCGTTGTTGCTGCTCACATACTGCCGTAGCGATTCGAGGATCTGACCGTAGTCCTTCCGGTCTTGTTCGCTAAGTCTTGCATCAGAGGCCCGAGCGTTCAGGAACTGAATCGTTGCATCCCTGAGTAGCGCCAGATCGCTCTGAGGCCACTGCACGAGCACCAGGTCGTTATCGGGATTCTTGTCAGCATCATTGGCCGTCAGGATCTGCTTCAGCATGGCGCCTTGCTGCCTAAGGTTTTCGCCATACGACGATACGACGTGGTCGCGAGCAACGCTCATGACAAGCGCCTGCTGGCCCGGGCTCAACTTGTTCCACACGTTCTTATTGATGATCATCCAGGTGATCAGGAACTGCTGGTGCCAGCCGGGGAAGTGCATGTACCGAGTCCCCACAGTGCCGGGATTTCCCTCGGGAAGTCCAAAAAGCTGGGAGAAGTCGGCGAGGGGAGTATGTAATTCGTACGCCTGCACCTGGCCGTCGGTCACGGCCTTGACCAGGGATCCGCCTCCGGCGATGGCCGTGATAAACTTGATGTTCTTTTTCGGGATCACGCCGCCCGCTACCAGGTTGTCGCACGAGCGATCGAGGACGAACTGGGCTGGCGGGAGGTAGCGGAACGTCCAGTTCTGCTGACATAACCCGGCCAAGCCGATGCCGGCCATCGATCCGGCATTGCCGACCGGCAGCATGAAGTAGCCGGAGCCCTGTTGACTGCTTGCGACAATGGGAACCGCCACAACGTTCTTGCCGCTTTTATCAAGTAGTTGCTGGAGCAAGTCGAGGCCGCTTTCCGTGCCTTCGATCGACTTGCCATAGAGAAAGCCCATGAACTCATCGAAGTTGGGGCCAAAGGGAACTCCCGAATTGTAAATAAACCCCCATGCCGGGTTGAGGTCAGACCCGGAAATATAGGCGGCATCGAAACCTGTTCCCCCTGCCAAGGGTCCCCCTGCGCCGACCGCGGCCACAATATCTTTGAACGCTTTGGGAATCGCCGGGGTCGGCGCGTACTTGGTGAAATTGACCTGTCCGGCTTTACCGAGAGCGGTCGTCGAAATGCTCAGTAGCTTGGCAGAATATTGATCTGCCGGAGGGCCGATTGCCGCCCAGTCACTGAAACTGCGAAAGGAAATATCCAGCGCCAGAGCGGATTGCGCCGCCAACAAGGTAGCACAAGCAAACACCGCAAAAGCGGCACCGAAATACGACAGGTGTTTTATGTGAGATGCCGTACGTTCATTCCCTTCATGGACTGCGTAACTTACGCCCAAATCTGAAGTAGCCATTTTGTTCTCCTTTCATCTACGTGATCATCGCCTAACGTTATTTTTTATGCTTCTTCCATATTTTCCTAAATTTTTAAACCGCTAAAGGCTCTCTTCTGCTCAAAAAGGATCAAATTTCGTGTTACCTCTTCCAGAAAAGATCGTTTTGAGCAATATTATATAGAATCGAGATAATCTCAAAATGAATTATCAGATCAGCCTGGTGTGTATCCCCATTATCAATTTACAATTCTAATATACACCGTTTTAAAAAATTAGGGAAGTGAAAGTTACACAAAGCACTCTACAACCTTGTACGAGGGGTTTGAATAGTGAGTTTGAATGGAAGGTAAGGGTAAAGTAATCTGAGACGAGACCCATGGGAAGTGGTGCAC
>JBAWAP010000382.1:0-35227 GCA_049589355.1 Anaerolineae bacterium | reverse complement strand
CTCCTACTCCAACTAACACACCCACAAGTACACCCACACAAACACCTACGCCAACAAGGACCCCGATGATCACCGACTGGAAAGGCGAGTACTACAATAACGAGACCCTCAGTGGCCCCCCTGCTCTTGTCAGGAATGACGTTAACATTGACTTTGAATGGCTTGATGGTTCGCCGGATCCTGCTATCCAACCCAACCACTTCTCTGCTCGCTGGACTAGAACGCTGTACTTCTCCAGTGGCCGCTATCGGTTCCATGTTTTCCACGACGATGGAGCCAGGCTGTGGATCGATGGAGGTATGGTGCTCAATGAATGGCATCAGGGTCGGGAGACTCACACAGCCGATGTCGATCTAGGCGCTGGTCAGCACAGCATCAAGCTGGAGATGTATGAGATTGACGGCTGGGCTGCGGCTAAGCTGTGGTGGGAATCATCGCCCACGGCCACACCTACTCCCACACCGACCAGAACGCCGACTCACACACCGACCAAGACGCCTACTAGGACACCGGTACTCACTGGGACACCGACCAAGACACCTACTAGCACGTCGATACTGACTGGGACACCGACTAAAACGCCAACCCGCACTCCAACTAGAACACCCACAATCACACCTACTCGTACACCAACCCAGACACCCACTAGGACTCCCGTACTCACTGGGACACCGACTAAAACGCCAACCCGCACACCAACCCGAACGCCCACTCGGACACCAACTGGCGTCGAGGGTTTCTTAGCGGACACGCTGCAGGGCTGCGCGGGACGCACAACAGGTTGGGGCTTACTGGATTGTAATTACAACCTGATCACTGCTGTGGAGTGGATTCCGGAGATGGATAGTATACCATACTGTGGGGAGGTAGACAGGGACCTTGTCTATGCCTGGGTAAGTGTACAAGGCGAAGAGACAACTCGAAGCGGTTGCCCAGTACTCGTGCCAGACTCCGTTACTGTTGTTAATCCCTCCTCACCTTGTGAGTGCGATGAGACCACGGCTACAGGTACTGTGGCTCCTATTTTCAGTTTCTTTTGTGGCTATTATGGGCTATTAGACTGTGAAGGTACGATCACAGTGGCGATTGGTAGTTCTTCTATTGACTTAGCCCAGTATGAGGGACAATATGTACGTGTCACCGGCTACATGGACCAGTGTTTAGAAGGCGGCGAATTACTTCACGTTACTAGCGTGGAGGTTCTGTCAAACCCTTGCTGAAAATGGAACCCAGACCTGCGAGGCATCAGTATCCCCAAGCGTCATTAGTATTCCTTAGGCTTGCGATAACATGAAGAACCTTAAGACGACAACAATCGCTGTTATAATGGTCTTCACATTGCTACTTTCATATTCATTGTCTTCGGACTTCAACAACGCCCACGCAATTGATGCAGTGGACAGCAAACTGTTCGGCTTTGACCGCAGGCCATCCAGATCAAGTAATAGTGCCTGGACTACCTACACTACCGATGACGGTTTGGCGGATAATTACATCTTGGCTGTCGCTAACGATAGGGTAGGCAATAAATGGTTCGGTACCCCAAGCGGGGCAAGTAAATTCAACGGCAATACCTGGACCACTTATACCACTGCTAACGGCTTGGCAGATAACCATGTCTCTACCATTGCTGTTGATGAGGCAAATAACAAGTGGTTTGGCACCTTGGGTGGGGTGAGCGAATTTGACGGCAGTACCTGGACTACCTACACCACAACAAACTCAGGCTTGGTGGATAATGATGTCCGTGCCATTGCCATAGATAAAGAGGGTAACAAGTGGTTCGGCACTTTGGGTGGGGTAAGCAAGTTTGATGGTAACACCTGGCTTACCTACATCACTGCTGATGGGCTGGCGGATGACTGCGTTTTTGCCATTGTAATTGATGAGGAGGGTAACAAGTGGTTCGGCACTTTGAGCGGGGTGAGCAAATTTGACGGCAATAGCTGGACCACCTATACCACATCAAATTCGGGTCTATCACATAATACTGTTGCGTCTATAACCATTGACCAAGACGGCAACAAGTGGTTCGGAACATGGGGTGGGGGGGTGTGCAAATTTGATGGCAGCACTTGGAATACCTATAACTCGGCAAACTCGGGTCTAGCCCATAACTGGGTGAATGCTATCTCAATTGACAGAAGAGGGGACAAGTGGTTCGGTACTGACGGAGGGGTAAGCAAATTGGGTCGCGAAGGATGGACTACGTATACTACAGCTGATGGTCTGGCCGATAATCGAGTATACGCCGTCGCGATAGATGCCAGGAATAACAAGTGGTTCGCCACCTGGGGAGGCGGAGTGAGTGTATTTCAAGAGCTCGGCTGGCACACGACTTATCTCCCCCTCATTGTGAAACCCCTTTTTCATGCTCGTCGGTAGGCGCTGGTGCACCTTCAAATCTAGGGCAAGATGGCGTCTCACTTGAAAATCCCCCGTCGCCTTTCACGTTTCATGCCAGTGGGAATGCCAACATACCGATTCGAGTCTGGTCCGTACTTGCCCAGAGAACCAGCGGTTGTGATACCTTAAATCAGAGGGACGGCTGGCCGTTTTTTTGGTTGTCTTTTATTGTGGCTGACGTTGCAAGACCCGCAAGGCGGCGGAGGCCCGGTCCGTTATGCGGTGGCTTATCTGAAGAGTGGGACAATAATGGACAAATCATCAGAATTAGGCAATGAAACATAAAAAAGCCCACTGGATAAGATCCAGTGGGCTTGGGTTTTACGGGTGAGCTACTTCAAAACCCCCGCTTTTTGCAAAACATAGTAACAAAGGAGGTTCGCCAGGAGGTTCATCGCCACGTTGGCAATTAGTTTCTTGAGTTTATCAACTGTCCATCGCAAGCTTGCGGCGGAGAAGATTCTTCTTATGCTATTCACTGTGCCGCTTTTAATTGCTGTTAGCTTAGTTGCAAACCACTTTCTAACAGCGGCGACGCACTTTTCAAAATCAAAAACAACACAAACCTGCAAACTGTACTTAACGTTGATCTTGAGAAAAGTGTGTCGCCTCTTCATCGGCTTACTCCTTAACAAACCGATGGGAGAGGCAACACACATATGCATACTGATGCATTGTGCTGTCCTCCTTTCAGTTATCGTGGATTGTTAAAGTGCCTAGACGATAGTCAACTACATTCCTGGTCCACTACCGATATATCACCGCGCCCTCTTTTCGCAATTCAACTGCAACTACTCTATCCCAACTACAGCTCACCAATAAAAAACCTACTAGCTTTTCTCAGTAGTAAAGACAACGATGTTACCAGCGATTTTGCAAATCAACAAGCAAAAACTTAACAGGGGCGCGTTCTATTCCCCAAACTCAACTGGGTAACTTTACCCACTGAACAAAAACTCGTAGGCTCTAAGCAGAAATCTTATTTATTTAAAAATCAGCTTCTTTGCTGCCCCTCCTCAAGACAGCATATAAACTAAAAACACTCCAATCTCATCATTTTCGTCTATAGTATAACATGTTTTATCTAGGTTGTCAAGTAACTCTTTCGGATTATTCCAAGATCGTTGGGCAAGAAAGGGATTGACCAATGGAAAAGCAGACAATCTCTCTGTACATAAATGGCTCTCCTTACCAAAGCGATATATTCTATTTCCTGATGCGGGATGGAGAGGAAGAGAGATTTGTGGGGGTGGCCGAAGAAGGGGTCAATGTGGAGTTATCGATGAAGAGGGACAACTGCTCGGCGTGGAGATCCTGAACGCTTTACGCTTTCCACGTGCGACCATCGGCTCGGCTTGAGGAGGCGAAGTCGTTGGGGAGAGGAAGGGAGGCGCGAAATGCTTTCGTGGCCTTCGTTTTTTTTCGGTTCTTGACCGAGTTGGCCTTTTCTGCTATAATGGCGGCAACCTCTAGTTATTTAACACCAGCGCAAGGAGAAGGGAAGATGATATTTCAGGTGGTACTTGAACCCAGTGAGGAGGGTGGATACACCGTCTATGTGCCTTCGCTTCCTGGCTGTATTAGCGAAGGAGACACTGTTGAAGATGCCCTGGCTAACATCCAGGAGGCTATAGAGCTCTACCTGGAGCCAGTGGAGGATGACTGGATTGTCGAGGAGGAAGTGTTAGTGCAGGAGTTGGTACTGTGAGCAAGGTTCCGAGCTTGCCCTATACCAAGATCATCCGCGCATTGCAGAGAGATGGTTGGATGGTAGTACGACAGCGGGGTAGTCATATCAGGTTGCAAAAGCGAGCAGGGGATGAAGTGTTGAAGCTGACTGTTCCTGCTCATCGCCCTGTCAAACGGTCCACCCTGTCCCATATCTTGAAGCAGGCTCGCCTGGACGTCGAGGAGTTCCTGGAGCTATTGTAGAGAGAAAATGCGGAAAGTTCCTTTCTCCATCGTCGCAATTGCTTTGATCGCCGCGTGGGGGTTAACCGGCTGCGGATCGTCGGCTGGCTCTGCCGCCTATCCTACCTACACCCCTTACCCTACTTACACTCCCTATCCTACCTGCACACCACCCACCTCCTCAAGCGGGCTCATTTGGCCCAGCGGCTGGAAGGATAATCTGATCTCATGGCAAGACGCTGACCAGTACTACGGGCGGACCATGACGGTGGAAGGGGCTGTGGTCAAAACCTACAACTCCGGCGGAGCCGTCTTCTTGAATTTTCACGAGGACTTTAAGGATTACTTCAAGGTGGTCATCTTCCCCGACGACTGGGGCGAGTTTCCCGAACCACCGGAGAGGCTGTTCCGGGGACGGATGGTGCGTGTAACGGGGGTGATTCAGGAGTACGAGGGAGCTCCTGAGATCATCGTCAGAGAACCCACTCAGATCGAAATAGCAGTGGATACCTCTTGCGCACCCTGTCCACCCTGCCCAACTACTGTCCCCACCCAACCGTCGGTCGCTCAGGCCCAACCTTCAGCCATTCCCACCCAAGCGTCAGCCCCGGCTGACGGGTCAGCCACGCCCACCCAGCCCGCAGCCACCCCCGTCCAACCATCAGCCACGCCCACCTCATCGGCTGCCCAGGCCACACCTGCCCCGCCAGAGACCGTGGTTTCCTGGCAAGACGCCGCCCAGTACTACGGCCAGAGCGTGACTGTAGAAGGTAGGGTAGTCGAGACTTACAACTCCGGCAAGGTGGTCTTTTTGAATTTCCACGAGGATTATCGCCAGCATTTCAAAGCGGTCATCTTCCCCGATGACTGGGACAGGTTTCCTGAGCCGCCAGAGAAGCTCTTTCTCGATAAGTTGGTTCGGGTCACCGGACTGGTCAAAGAATACGAGGGTGCGCCGGAGATCATTATCGAGGAGCTGACCCAGATCGAGATTGTTGAAGAATAGCCCCTGACTTAGGAGGTTTAGCAGTGTTGGAGGTCGCTATCGAGGTGGCCCGTCAGACTGGTCAAGTACTCCTGGCAGAGTTCGGAAGGTCTCAGGAGATCAGGTTCAAAGGATTGCGAGACATCGTGACTGAGGCCGACCTTGCGGCTCAGGCCAAGGCAGTCGAGGTCATTCGGTCTCGGTATCCCGACCATGATATTTTGGGCGAAGAATTGGGCCAGACGCCTGGCGGCGCGTCCGATTATTGTTGGATCGTGGATCCCCTGGACGGCACCACCAATTACTCCCGTGGGTATCCGTGCTTTTCTGTCTCGATTGCTCTGAGCTATCGGGGAGAGGTGATCCTGGGAGTCGTTTATGATCCGATCCGTGATCAATTGTTCCGAGCTCAACGCGGTCAGAGTGCTTACCTCAACGATGAGAAGATCCGTGTCAGCGCTGTTGACAGGTTAATAGATGCCTTGGTCGGCCTTGATTGGGCTCACAAGCAAGAGTTGCGTTCCAAAATGGCCCGGTTGGTGACTGAAGTCGCTCCTAAAGTCGGGACTCTGCGCAATACGGGGTCAGCAGCCTTGGGTTTGTGCTCCGTGGCTGCAGGCTGGACAGACGCCTATTTTCATCTCTCGCTGAAACCTTGGGACGCGGCAGCCGCCAGCGTGATAATCCAGGAGGCTGGAGGCGCCATCAGTGACATGGCTGGCTTACCCTGGCACCCCAATTCCAAGGGCTGTCTGGCCAGTAACGGCCCGATCCACAAGGCAATGCTGAATCTACTAACGGGGACTTAACACCTATGTTCTGGAGACGAACCTTTTACTGGATCACTCAATTGATCGTTTTTATGGCCTATGTTGTAGCCATCACTGTCTTGGTCATATCCCTGGCCGTGCTCATTTTCGAGTGGCGGCACAAAGATCGTATCTATCCTGGGGTCACTGTCTTAGACCTCGATTTGGGTGAACTGGAATTCGAGGCGGCCGTGGCTATCCTAGATTACCGTCTGAATCCTTATCAGGGCGAGCAATTGACCTTGCGTTATGGCGAGCAATTGTGGCCGGTCACGCCTTCGGATCTTGGTGTGAGCCTTGATGCCGTGGCCACCACGGTACCAGCATACGCCGTGGGGCGCGGAGCTGGACTCTGGGATAACTTACAAGTGCAAGCTCAGGCACTGAGGCATGGCCACGTGGTCGAGCCCATCCTCAAGTTCGATACAGGTGTGGCTGCAGTCTTCCTAAGCCAGTTAGCCCAGGAGGTGAATCGCCCAGTCCGCAATGCCAATCTTACCGTGCAGGGCCTTCAGGTCGAGGTCACATCCAGCCAGGTGGGGCTGGATGTGGACCTGGCAGCCACCTACCAGCTTCTTTACCAACGCATCGCCAGCTTCTCAGGAGGTGAGATAGGGTTGGTTGTACGAGAAGAATCACCTCTCATCGCCGACGTCAGCGAGACCCAGGCCCTGGTAGAGACGATGCTAAGCAGTCCTTTGTCTCTCAGCCCCAACTTCGAAGCGCAAGGTGAGCTAGTGGGGGACCTTCAGCCCTGGACTTTGAGCCACGAGAGTATTGCCGACATGTTGATCATCCGCCAGGTCAAAGAAGACGATGGCAAGGCAAAGTTGGAGGTTGAACTGGACCAGAAGAAGCTTGGCGCATACGTTGGAGGCCTTGCTCGTCGGATTGAGCAATCTCCTGAGAATGCCCGCTTCGACTTCGATGATTCGACCAACAGCCTGACTCCTATCGTTCACAGCCGAGAGGGGCGGGCCTTAGATGTCGCTGAGACGATGCGACTTATCAACGCCCAGGTGGATAGCACTAACCGAGAGATTACCCTGCCCATCTTGGCAGTCAGGCCGCCGGTGGCTGATGACGACGGGCCTAACCTGGGAATCGTGGAGCTGGTCAGCGAGGGTACCACCTCTTTCAAAGGTTCATCAGCGGGCCGGGCACAAAACATCCAAATAGCCGCTTCTAAGTTCCACGGCTTGGTCATCCCCCCAGAGCAGATTTTCTCTTTCAATGAACACCTGGGCCAGGTTAGCGCCGAGACCGGATACGAGGAATCGTTGATTATCTCAGGCAATCGCACCACGGAAGGAATTGGCGGTGGCATCTGCCAGGTGTCCACCACTGCCTTCCGCGCTGCCTTCTGGGGTGGTTTCCCCATCCTCGAGCGGACGGCCCACGGCTTCCGGGTGCATTGGTACGAGCCGCCCGTGGGGCTAGACGCCACCGTCTATGCGCCAGCAGTTGATCTCAAGTTTCTGAACGATACCCCTTACCATCTTCTCATCGAAACCGAGACCGATCTGCAAACAGGGGTGCTGAGCTTCCGCTTCTACAGTACCAAGACCGGGCGCACCGTGGAGATGGAAGGGCCTGTCGAGGAAAACGTGGTACCGCATGGGCCACCCATACACGAAGACGATCCCACGCTGCCCAAGGGGACGACCAAACAAGTCGAATGGGCCCGCGATGGAGTTGACGTCACCATCTACCGTATCGTCAAAGAAGGCGACCAGGTGATTTCCAGGGACAAGTTCTTCAGTCGGTATCAGCCCTGGCAAGATGTGTACTTGGTAGGAACCAAGGAATGAAGATATGGGAAAGCGGCTGAAGATTCTTCAGGTACAGTTTGCACCAGGTGTTCTGGGATACGAATTCAGAGCAGTCTCAGCAGATCATTGAGCATGGCAAGAAGGGGATGCTCGACGGCTTGCCTTTTAGCGGGCTGCGCATCACGGTAGTGCGAATTGCGTTCACTATAGAGTCGGTACTTAAGGGGGACACCTGCGCGGAGGAGGACATACTCAGCCCACTCTGCTTGCTTCTTATGGACTCTGAAGAAAAGGTCGTGGCCGTGAATCATGCGAGCCCAGATCTTCACGCCGTTGCGTTTGAGGAGTTTCTCAATCTGCGCTCCGCTCCAAGAGCAGTCCAAAGGTACGTAGAATGTCCACGACCCGGTGCCGAGGGGATCGCCGTTGGCGATACTCTGAAAAATGGCGATGCAGGGACTAATCCAGTCGAAGCAGGTCACGAACTGTAGCAAAGCCACACTTGGCCTCCTTGGGAGCGCATTACAGCAACCAGCCGGCGACAGCGTGTCGTGGCCTTCTCAATCAGAACCAAACAGTGCAAGAAGGAGACACAAGAGTGCCCGGTGACAGCGACATTACTTGGAAGGGAATACTCGTGGGTTTTCTTCTGGCGGGCATAGTTGGTTTTGTGATGAGCCGTATGTTGTGGGCCGGGGGGCTGGGCCCCATACGGGCGTTCTTCAGGCCGCAGACTGTGGCGCACAAAACGGCAAAGAGTCCCTTTCAGGTGTTCTTGGGTTGCTTGGGAAGAATAGCGATCTTAGGTGTCTTCAGCCTGGCTATTCTGTATGTGACAGGAGTGGTGCAACAGTACTTTCCTGTCTTCCCTTTTCTGCGGACCGTCACGACCCTTCGCAGCGATCAGATCCTTACACTCGAAGTGAGCAGCGCAACCGTGCACACGACTCACCTTTCTGTGGGTCCTGCACTACCCACACCGGTGTTGGCTGCTCGCCCGAACTTCTCCCGATACCGTTTGGCCGCTCGATGAACCTTCTCCTCGATACCCCACTGGCGATCATCATCAAACCACAACAAACCTACCTTCATGATGCCTCCACTTCGATTCAGCTCAGTGCAAGCTCAGAAGTATCGCCCCTCGTCGGGCACCAAATCCTCATCGCCGATGACCCTGAACTGACGCTCCTGTCCTTGAATCAACGGAGTAGGAAAGGGCGGCTGCAAGTAGCGAGGCTGGTTGTTTCCTGGGTTGACGATTACGACCGGCGGGTAGTCCGGTTGCCTATGCACCTGTCGCTCATCGCGCTTGTTGGTCACAGCCAGGATCAGCAGGCTAGTAGGTACAGAGGCCAGCACTCCACAGCCCACCCCGATCACCACCGCCATGGCATCGGTGGACATGCGCTTGCCAATGATGATGGCCAGCGTAATGACAAAGGCAAGGAACGCTACGATTGTTACCTTCTTCATCGGAATCCTTTCGTCTTCATTTCACCAGTCTCAACTTCGCGGCCAAGCGCCTAAGGGGGATCCTCCCGTCTGTCCCGGTGGCCTCGTCCACCCACCGTCTGCTCTTGCGGCCTCCCTCCCTGAGACGGGAGGTCAGGTCGCGGATTTCGTGACCGGATACGTAGGCTGCCTGCAGGCGCATCACCTGCCCATTGGCTACCACCAGGAAGTCTCCTCGCCCCAGGAGTCTCTCAGCGCCCGTCCCTGCCAGACCTGAGGCCACCTTCGCATCCTCTGGGCTGACGACGCTGCCCACGATGCGCACCGGGAAGTTGGACTTGACCAGCGAGCCAATGACAGCCACCGTGGGCTTCTGCACGCAGGCCACAAGGTGGATCCCTGACCCCCTTCCCCGCTGCAGGAGACGTGTCAAGAGGTGCTCCATCTCCTTGCCTCCCATCAGCATCAGATCAGCCAGCTCATCAATAAAAACCACCACCTGCGGTTGGGTCACTTTCAGATGGTCCCGCTTTTCCATTTCCTCCACCAAGCGCCTCAGCACTTCCAAGGCCCCGTCCACGTCCTCTACCATGGAGTACAAGAGGTGGGGGAGACAAGCGAAGGGCGTGAAGCCCCTTCCCTTGGGGTCAATCAAGACCAGTTGTACTTCCCCCAGGCGATTGTACATCGCCAGGCTAGCGATCATGGCGCGCGCCAGCTCGGTCTTGCCTGATCCCGTCCTGCCGGCAATGAGCACGTGGGCCACATCGGCGCTGGGAAGGCGCAAGAGAAGGGGAGTCCCCTCCTCATCCAAGCCCAGGACGGCGGTGCACGGAGGTATCTCGGCCAGCCGCCGACACAGGGTCAAGAGCGCAACGGTCTGTGGTGTCTCCCGAGGGATCTCCACGTTGATCTTCCCGTTTTGACGGAACACTCGACAGGAAGCAATGCCTAACGAGAGAGCGATCTCCTCGGCGAGGCCCTTGATGCGACTGACCTTGGTGCCTACCATAGGCACCAGCTCGAAGCGCACAAAGCGAGGGGTGACCGTGCCCCCGCAGACATGGGAGGGCACCTTGTGGCTCGCCAGGACCATCTCAATTCGCTCAGCCTGGTATTCTAACAAACGTTGCATGGCCTATCCAAATCCCTGGGTGCCAGAGGAACAACGTGGCGCCACCTTCTCCTCAGGCCCATCGTTTCCACTCAACTGGCGGCCACAGCCGCGCGCTGAGGAAAGGCTATCACCTTGCCGCTGGCAACTTTGGGCAAGGAAATCTCCTCCATGACCGGCTCGCCAACACCTCGCAGCGCGCAGGCTGCACACTGGCGGGGGTCGCTGATGGGAACAACTTTCGCCACGCAAGCCGCCCTCAGGAAGCTTATCTTGGCTGGCTCATCGCCCCAGACCTCAGAGTGGCCATTCCCGTAGCGGACCACGATGGGGGAGGAAGAGAGCTTCTGCAATGAAAAGCGCAGCTTGTCACAGGTAACCTGCTTGGCGGGGCAGTCCCGACAGACGTTGGGCGAGATCTCGTTGTCCCCCTCCACGATCTTCTTGCAGATGATTCGGCCATCGCGGTCCACGCTGCGATGCGCGCACATCCTGCTCGTCAATTTGCCCATGCTCACAACCCTTTCTTGACTCATGCCACCTGACGGATCACTGCCATGACCCTGCCCTGAATCTCCACGTTGGTGGGATGAACGAAGATCGGCTTCACTTTCGGATTAGCCGGCTGCAGGCGCACCCGCTTGCCTTCCGGATAGAATCTCTTCAAAGTCGTCTCGTTCCTATCCCTCAGTCTCACGGCCACCATCTCGCCAGCCTCAGCCGTTGCCTGATGCCTCATCACCACGATGTCACCATCGTTGATCAAAGCATCAATCATCGAGTCACCCTGCACGCGGAGGGCATACAAGCCCTCTTGCTCCTTGACGATGTCCGGAGTCAGCTCGATCTCCTCATAGTCGTTATCCGAGAACGAGATGGGCTCGGCGCTGGCAGCGATCTGTCCCAACAAGGGTACCTTGAAGCTCTTGAGGACATCAAGGAGCTTGATCCCGCGCGGAGTGTCAGGCTCTCGTCTGATTAATCCCTTGCTTTCCAGAGCCTTGAGGTGGTGGTTAACTAGAGATTTGGTGCTCATCTCCAAGCCCCTACGGATCTCCTCGAAGGTGGGAGGGTACCCCTTCCTGCCAATGTACTCAGAGATGAATCTATGCACTTCCCTCTGACGTTGGCTTAAGCTTTCCATCGGACACAGCTCCTTTCCAACAAAAATAGAACGCATGTTCTACTATATTATACCAGAACATGCGTTCTATGTCAAGAGGGAAAAGCACGTTTCGCGAATATTTTAAGGTTTGGCCTCAGTCCAGTTGGCGGATTACCAGAATCACCTTTCCCTGAATCTCTACATTGCCTGGGTGAACGTAGATGGGTTCCATGGTCGGGTTTGCCGGCTGCAGGCGCACCTGTCCCGCCTCTAGGTAGAAGCGCTTCAGCGTGGTCTCTTTCTCGTCCTTCAGCCACACAGCCACCAGCTCCCCGTTCTCTGCCTCCTCCTGGTGTTTCATGATCACGATGTCCCCGTCGTGGATCAGAGCATCAATCATTGAGTTCCCTCGCACCTGCAAGGCATAGATGCCCTCCTCTTTCTCGATAATGCTGCGGGTCAGCTCGATGGTCTCATAGCCAAAGGGCGGGACATCACTGTCCGGGATGGGAATAGGTTCACCGGCCGCAATCCGACCCAGAAGGGGAATGCTGATGATGTCACCCTTGGGTCTGGGAACGCCCGATCCCGATCTATCCATCAGCTTCAGTCCTCGCGAGACAGTCTTATCCCGCGCGATATGGCCCTCCCTCTCCAGGACCTTCAGATTGTAGTTAACAACCGACGTCGAAGAGATGCCAACCGCCCCGCCTATCTCCCGGATGGTAGGGGGATACTCGTTCTCGCGGGTGAAAGCCTCCACAAAGCTGAGAATCTTCTCCTGACGCTCCGACAAAGCCATGGTCCACCTCCTGAAGTCTACATCAACCCAATTATACACGAACATGCGTTCTATGTCAAATCGCTATGACGGGGGCTTGTACAAAGATTCTGAGGGGCCGCAGGCACCAGAGTGGGGATATGAGTTAGGACTTGCTCAAGGGATGGGGATGGGTAGGAGAGGGGCTGAGGTTCACCAGCTTAGGGGGATACATTGGGAGCTGCAAAGCGCGTAGCGGCGGTTCATCCGCGAGCGTATCGAAAAGGCTATCAGCTCGATCACTCTCCTTGATCGAGCTCGATGGAGTATTCGTAGCTAGCCAACTCAGTGGTGACTGGGGCCAGACCCGAGAGAACAAGGATGGCTCGCTCCACTTCCTTCCCTAGACCCTCTACCACTAAACGCCCGGTCCGAGCCTCGTCCAGCTCCATGCGCCGCACCTTCACGTCTGGGCCGAGTTCGATGAGCTGCACCAGGAATCGCTGAGGCAGGATGTTGTCAGTGCGGATGAACCCCTCGGCTATCCACTGCTCGTTGCTTTCGGCGTCGTGGAAATAGCCCAGTTCGGGGATAGCAATGTCATCCACGCAGAAGCCAACGTGATTCACAGCATCGTCAGTGATATATTCGAATCGCAGCAGAATCTCCTGGCCAACGTAGGCAGTCAAGTCTATCTCCTCCTCAACCCAATTGGGAGTCTCGTCAGCAGCGGGCCCCGATTTCCCCGTGTAGGCGTGGCCAAAGCTGTTGCCGTTGGGATTGAAGTCTGTGGCATACTGGCCTTTCAGTATATCCCAAGTCTGGCCGCCATCGGTCGAAGCTTCGATGTAGGCGTAGTCCCAGTCCTCCTCAATGTCATACCAAAGCCACACCTTCAGAGTGGCCTGCGATAGCCCTGTCAAGTCAAAGGCTCGGGTCAGGGTCATGTCGCTACTGTCGCCGCGATTAGACCACCAGAGATACTTTCCACTATGAGGATCGTTGGGAACCAGCTTCACCTGTGTTGAGCCGACGAAGGCCAGAGCCAAGTTTCCCTGCCCCTGCAACTCGATGTAGTCGGCCCCATACTGGTGGACGGTGGTGGAGCGCTGGACAGGGTAGTCAGTGTGGGTTTGGTCGAGATGAGCGGGGCCGACGGTCAGGTCTCGATAACCGTAGCGACCATCTGCTAGCTCGGTATGGTCGAGATAGTTGGCGATCAGCCAGTCGGCGAAGACGTCCTCGAAGGTTAGTCCATGCTCAGTAAGGATGGCTTCGAAGCTGGTTGTGCCATTGGCCTGGTGCGAAACCACTCTGCGCAGGGCTTGATCGCCGAAGCGCTCCAAGAAATAGACTGCGAAAAGGAAGCTGGCTCCATAGTTAGCCGCTGCCTTGCCAGGACCGTCAGGCCAAGACGTGAGTTGCGTATCGGGAGTGCGGCTGAAAGCGTAACCAGCTACATCCACATCATAGCCGTTGAGGTAAGAGGCCAACTCCGAGAAACCCTCATTTACCCAGGTGTCCTCGTCGCGATCAACCGCCCAATGGATCATGTGCTGGAACTCATGGGCCAGGACGCTATCGTACGACTCTGTGCCCGGCTGTAATTTGTCCGAGCTGATGTAGAACATCTCCCGCTCATTGGAGTAGGGGTTAACCAATTTGGAGTACTCATCGGCGACTGAGTAGTAGCCAGCTACTGAGGAACCGAGTCCACTGGCCTGGAGTATGTGAATGTGGGGATCATTGTCTACGCCCGGCGTCCACTCGCTTCCAAAAAACTCCCGGTTGGTAGGGTAGGTTTGGCTTTCGAAACGCTCGGCTGATCTTTCCAGGGCGTCTTGATCGAAACTGGAACCTTCCTCCACCCACAGGTAGAGGTGAGGCGTCAGGTAGCTAAGGGTAGCCGTGGTAGTATAATTAGCCTTGGCATCTATGTCTGATACCCAGAAGACCTCTTTGTCGCCCACGGCATAGTGAGGTGGCGTGTCGTTTACCACCAGGGGGATGGGCTGATCCACCTTCTTGAGGCGAGTGGTGAGTGCTATTAGGTCCCGTTCGGGGATCGAGGTTTCGGCAAGAAGCTCTTCGGTGGGCCGCTCCGCTGAGGCCACAGGCGTGCGGATGACGACGGGCACGGGGGTTGGCGTAGAGGTGACCAGGAAGCCCTCTATCTGGGGTGCTATGAGCACTCCTGCTCCCAAGAATAGCAGGGTCAGACAGCAGCAGAGAGAGAGCACGATGGCAACGACGATAGCGATGATCGAACGGTCGTCCAAAGCAGCTTTCCTTTCGATTGGGGTCCGGCTACCCAGAGCCTGACCCCATCATCGGTGACAGCGTAGAACTTGTAGGTTCCCCCTTCAAAGTTCACGCTCCTGGTCCAGCGCACCGAGAAGTCGTCGTTCGCTCCTCGATTATCACTAGGGGGGCCAAAGCCCCAATAGAAATCAATGGCGCCGTCGTCTCGGACCAGGGCCGGAGCACCACATTTTTGGAAACATCTTCTGTCCTTCCTCCTGATAAGATGCTCACGGCGATTTTTAACCTTCAGTTTGATTGATCACCACCTCCTTAATGAGTTTGCGATCTGCAGAGTAGTCGGTAACCACCCCGGCGAGGTGGCCTACTGTTTGAACAAATCCGAGATCTGTCGGGCGATTTTGTCGCGATTGGCTTCGGTGACCTCGATAATAGTTACTTGGGGCAAAGCCTTGACGCTGTCGGCCCAGGGGTGAGGCCGCAGGGTGATAGTCCCCAGGACGGGCCTATCGCTGTGGATGGCTGCCCACACCGCATCCCTGAAAGCTTTGGAGAAAAGCTCCATTTTACCGATCTCGTCAATGACCACGTAGTCCTTGTGGGCAATGGCGTCTCGGATGGCGGCCACGCCGATATCCTCCAGGTCTGCCAGGTTGACCCCGTATTTGCTAACCCTCATCCGGCTCTTGATGCCCACGTGGGCCAAAATGCCCTCCTGCCCGTCCAGGGTCACGATTTTGAACCCTTGTCGCTGGCCTCGTTCCCTCATCTCGTCGGTATAGAAGCCGCCTGCCTGGCCAGGCAGCCTCCTCACCACGTCCTTGATGATGGTCGTTTTGCCTACTCGAGGCCGGCCGGTCAACAGAATGGTCTTGCCCATGCTGATGTTCAGTATACCACAAATTGACGACTTTGCAAACTCAAGCAAACAGTAGCCTCGGCCTCGCCAGGTATCATCTGGCGCGATCACCCCGGCCAATTGCACCGCCTTGGCCCTCACGATTTGAGCTTTAGAAGGAGTGTGATATAATAGAAAGCGAGCAAAATCGTTTCACGTGAAACATTCCAAAAACGATGGTTAAGATCTGCGACTACGAAGGCAGTTTGTACCGCACTGACTTTTGGGAGAGCCAGGGGCGGGAATACGAGGATCTGGCAGAACGAATTGCCCTCCGCAAGCTCCTGCCTCCTGCTGGCGCTCGGCTTCTGGACATTGGGGCTGGCTTTGGCCGCCTGGTGGACCTTTACGACGGCTACCGGCAAGTTGTCCTGCTGGATTACTCCAAATCCATGCTGCGTCAGGCCCAGGAGCGATTGGGGCGATGCGGGAGGTATATCTACGTTGTCGCCGACCTGTATGGTATGCCCTTCGTTGATTCTCTGTTCGACACCACGGTGACGGTGCGGGTGCTGCACCATGTGCAGAACGTCCCCGCCGCTTTCCAGGAGATTCAGCGGGTGCTCAAGCCAGGCGGGGTCTACGTGTTGGAGTACGCCAACAAACGCCACCTCAAGGCCATCCTGCGCTACTTGCTGGGCCGCCAAAGCTGGAGCCCCTTTGCTCCTGAGCCCTACGAGCTCGTCGAGCTCAGCTACGACTTCCATCCGGCCTGGATGAAGGCTCGCCTGGAGGAGGCTGGTTTTGCCATTGGGCGGGAGCTAGCGGTATCCTCCTTCCGCCTCCCCCTCCTCAAGCGCCTCATCTCCCCCCGCCCCCTGGCCGCTTTGGATGGGCTGCTGCAAGGGCCCACAGCCTCGTTAAAGCTTGCTCCCAGCGTCTTCCTTCGGGCCAGGGCGGAAAAGGAGGATGCCCAAGCCGAAAGTCGAGGCTTCTTCCGCTGCCCAAGCTGTCACAAAACCGACCTGATCGAGGCAGAGGACGTATTGACCTGTCAGGGTTGTGGCCGAAGGTGGGCCATAGACAACGGCATCTACGACTTCAAAGAACCCGCCGCTTGAGTTCTCTTGCATGAAACCGCCAACCGTAGTATACTTACGTTGCGTCCAGAGACTCCTCTGGAATGAGAATATCTGAAACTTGGTTCGGATATGGAGCGTTAGCTGCCATCGCTGCTTTGGATGGGAGTTGCTAGAATGACCAAAGCGTCTCAAGCGCGGGGGGAAGCCACTAACAATGTAGGTGTTGATAGAGATGTGGCGGGTCGTCTGTACGACATTGGATTGGCACTGACTTCTGACCTCGACCTGTCGCAAGTGCTCTTGCGAGTGCTGGAAAGTGCCGTGAGTGTGGTGGATGCCGATATTGCCACCGTACACACGTACTCCGCTGAGCTTGACAGGCTGGGACTAGACCCATTCAAGCGAGTGGTTACTATCGGTGCCAGCAAGCCGTCCGACCAGTACGCACCACCACGACCAGGGGGTCAAACCTATCTCATCGCCCGCGAGAGAGACCCCATCTGGTCCAATAATGCCAGGCAAGCCCCGGTCTTCAAAGACAGCCCGTTCACGCAAAATGAGCGTGTAGACTCTGTTGCCGGTATTCCACTTGTCAAAGGCGACGAGACCGTAGGAGTACTCTACTTTAACTATTATATACCAGGTCAGATCACCCCAGAACGTCTCCAGGCTATGCGGCTTTTTGCCAATCAAGCGGCCATTGCTATCGCCAATGCCCGGCTGTTTGAGGAGAGACGGCAACGTGAGAAGACACTGTATCGTCTGATTGAAGTTGGTGCCCGCATCATCCGCGAGGCCGTCGGAGAAGGGCTGAGGGCAGTCCTATTAGCTATTGTGCAGGGCGTATGTGAAATCACGGGCGCTGATTGTGCTGTGCTGTATCCATATGATCCCTCGCGTCAGACATTTTACGACATCAACAGTGTGGCATCTTATGGTGTGCTGTATGAGCCGTTCAAATTGAGCGACAAGCCTCGACTCGAAGGGGGAATGGCTGCCCTTGTTCGACGCGAGGGGAAGGTTGTGATCAATGACATTGATCTCGAAGACCCGGCCATGCTCAGAAGCTCCTTTATTGCCCGGGAAAAGATCAGAGCCTTTATGGGCGTGTCGCTAGTGGCAGGCGGGTCAGAAGTCGGGGTGTTGTATATCAACTACAGGCAACCTCATTTCTTTGACAGAGATGAGCGCAACGTGATCCAGATCCTGGGTAACCAGGCGGCTGTAGCCATTCAGAATGCCAGGCAGATTCGGGCATTGCAGGAAGCTCAGGAGCAACGGCTGGCTGCTGAGCGGTGGGCTATTCTAGGCAAGCTGGTACCTAACCTGATGCACCGCATCAACAATACGGTGGCACTGATTCCGGTAGTCGTTCAAGACCTGAAAGAACTCCTAGCTCAACTTCCGGATGTGCTAGGGGTGCAGGTTGACGACGACCTCAGTCGAATTGAACGCAATGCGCAATTCACGTTGGAGATGGCCGATCTCTTGCTCAAGCCGTTTAAAGCGGGTCCTGCTCAGCGATTAGATGTCAATGTACTGTTAAAAGAGGCCGTAGCCCTATCGGCCATTCCTGACACTGTCAACGTGGATGTAAGCCTGAGCCCTGATCTACCCCATATCTTCACTAGTCCCTTGCTCGTTGACGTGTTCGTCGAACTGATCTCTAACGCGGTCAAGGCCATGCCTCATGGTGGTCGGCTGGAGATCGGCAGTCGGTTGGGACCAGAGGATCAGGTGGAGATATGGTTCTCTGACACAGGGGTGGGCATCCCAAACGCGCATCGGGAGAAAGTGTTCGATCTCTTCTTTACCACCCATGAGGACAGCCTGGGATTTGGATTGTGGTGGGTGAAGACTTTCCTGCTCCAGCAAGGTGGTATCATCGGAGTGAAGAGCGAGGTTGGGCGAGGCACGACGTTTACAATTCGCCTGCCGGTGCGCCAGGTCGAGCCGGCAGCGTTCCCCTCTGAGGTAAAACGGCAGGAGGTGTGAAAATGACAGCCAGAAACATTTTGATTGTAGAGGATATACGCGACTGGCGCGACCAACTCGCCAGCACTCTTCAGCGTGACGGTTACACGGTCACGACCGTCGCCAACTACGGCGAGGCGCTGGGTGAATTACGCCGGAACGAATATCAACTGGTCATCGTTGACTTGCGCTTGAGCTCGGCCGACGAGAACAACCGGGATGGTATGATCCTGTTGGGGGATCTGGCAGCGCTCAAGATCCCGGCTATTGTCGTGACCGGCTATGGTACGGCTGAACTTGCCCGGCGTGCTTTCCGCGACTACGGCACACTGGACTTTCTGGAGAAGAAAGATCTCGGGCTGGAGAAGTTGCGGCAAGTAGTAAGGGAGGCTTTCCGTAAAGCGGAGGAAATGGAGAAGGAGTTAAGCGAACTCCGGGCCAAGTTCCTGAGGGGTGAGATCGTTAGACTCCCTCAAGATCGCCTCGAACGGGCGCTGCGGGAGAAGCCGGAAACATATGGCAAGTAACAGGGCCAGGAAGAGCAAATCATGAGCATTGACCTACAAGGACTGGTTGTCCTACTGCTCTTTATCGCTCCCGGTTTTCTCTATTCACGCGCCTATCTAGCTGCCAGACCTCGCTACCAGAGAGCGCCGGATCTCTTCCAGCAAACCGTGCTGGCTGTGGTTGGAAGCACTCTGATCCACGCTGGCCTGATCGGCAGCCTAGCTCTCGGTGTCTTGGTCTACACCGCTTGGACGAGACGTGCTCCGCTTGTTCGGGAAATCTTCTACATCCCAACCACTGCCGCGGAGGCTCCTGTTTCAGTTGTGGCGACTTATTCCCTTTTCGCCGCGATGTACATCACCGCCAGTCTGATCCTGGCCCGCCGTGCCGGTGCCTGGTTGGGTCACTTGCTCCCGGAACGCGCGCCCCGTTGGTATCGGTTCCTGGCCGGCGGTGACCCGCCGGAACGAGTGCTACTGTGGTACAGCACACTGGTTGAGGAACCGTTGCGACGTGGGATAATGACACCGCACGTGGTTGCCTGGTTGCGCAGCGGCGAGCGTTTTGAGGGCGACTTGGTAGAGTTGCGCCTGTCCGCCGATGAGGCCAATGTTATCGAACTGGCGCTTGAGGATGTAATCTTCCAGGCAAGCGAGCCTGCTCGCTCAAAGCCTTCGGCCAGCCGCGCCTCTAAACCTACTCCACTGCCTCACCATCGTGTCTTGCTCAGGTCTGGTGACATTCTTTGGCTTAGTCGCGTGGATATTACTGAAAAAGGAGAAGCGGTCTGATGTTCGAAACCGCCTTTGGAGTGCCTTGCAGGATGCCGGTCCGGTAGTGGGTTGTTGAGGAAACGTCAAACGCAGCGACGGCAGTATACGACGCTAACGCTCAATGCCTTCCCTCGGTAGGGCACTGCGTGTATGCCGGGAACGTTAGCCGAAATAAGAGACCGGAGGGAGGAAGATTCTGATGAAAACACTCTCTGCAATATACAAGGCGAGCGGGTTGTCGAGTTGTTCGAGGACATTGACCTTCCCAAAGACATAGCGGTGCTGGTCGTAATTCCAGAACAAGAAGATGAGAAGGAATTGCGCAGTCAGCTTTGGAGCGCTGCAGAAGCCGTCTTCGCAAAGCTTTGGGATAACGAGGAGGACAAAGTCTGGAATGAGTATCTATAGGCAGCGAGAGGGGCCAGAAGGCGGAAACCACCTTCTGCAATGGGCCTCGGTTTCGTAAAATATCCGAAGCATCGGTTCGGGTATGGGACGTTGGCGAGACAACGGCTTTAAGGACATCGGTACAAGGAAATTAGATGCCACTCGATACAGCAAGACGAAACCAGATAAAGCAGGTTTTCGAACAATTCTTACGCAATAGGGCGCGCACGATTCGCCGCTTGAAGATTGAGGACTTGAACATCAACCCTTTCCTGATTCGAATTCTGGCAAAGGAGATGGGCCTTGATGATGCGAATTCCATCATTCGGTGGTTGGTAATGCAGCGTTCCATGACTGGGGCCAATACATCTTTTGGCTTTTGCCTTCAAGACATAGCCAAGTTGTTTTCAGAAGGCACCGGTGTTGAAGGAGCGGACATTCAGAAGACCAAAAGCGGTCGCCGCCATCACATTCAGGTAAAAAGTGGTCCCTCCACAATGGATAAGGCTGCAGTCGAGCATATGTCCCAGCTTCTTTTATCTGTGCTGCGGCGGAATCGTGGCTCTGTTGCTCTTTTGGGAATGTGCTACGGCACCCCTGAGCAAGTGATGAGCACTGTCAAGAAATACAGCAGTGTGGATTGGCTTATCGGTCGGCAATTTTGGGAGTTTATCTCTGATGACCCGGACTGCATTGATGAAATCTACGAAATTGCTGCCACGGTGGGCGAAGAATTCAGAGACGCTCAAGGCCAAACTCTTTCCGAAATCCTTGACGCGAAAATCGAAGAACTGCAGAGGCAGTTTGAGAAGCTGTACAGCAAGAGCGGCAGCATAATGTGGAAGAATCTTCTGAACGAGAATTCATGAGGTAAGGTTATGACCTTTATTGAGCGGCATTTCCCGGTTGAAAATTTGAATCCTGTAGCATTGGGCGAAGGCAACTCGAAAAAGCCTGTCTACCGGATGCACAAGTGGTGGGCACGGCGACTGGGCAGCGTCTTTCGGACGATTATCATTTCCGTATTCAGCCACTACGAGGAGCCAGAGGCAAGCATCTGGCGCAAGTTTTGTAACGGCACTGACCTACAGGGCAAGATCGTTCTTGATCCATTCATGGGTGGTGGTACAACGATAGTCGAGGCATTGCGGCTTGGCTGTAAGGTCATTGGTGTGGACATCAATCCCGTTGCGTGGTTTGTTACCAAGAAGGAAGTGGAACCCGTTGACCTTGACGTGTTAGATGCCGCATTCCGTGAGTTGGAGCAAACAGTGGGCAAACGAATAAAAGACTACTACCGCACGATTTGCCCCAATGGCCACAATGCCGAAGTAATGTATTACTTCTGGGTGAAGGTTGCCGACTGTGTTCAGTGCGGCGCTAAGGTGAGGCTATTTCCTAATTATGAACTGTCACGACGAGACCATATCAACGTTTGCCTGTGTCCACATTGCCTGCAAATCATTGAGACGGTGGGACATCAATCAAACACCAAGTGTCATGAATGTGGAACAGTTTTCGACCCACGTAAGGGTGTGTCAGGACGCGGGGTTTTTCGGTGCTCAGAATGTGGTGAGAAGCAAAAACTGTTGGATGCTGTTAAGCGCAAAGGTGCAGCGCTTGATATGGAGTTGCATGCTTTGGAAGGATATTGCGAAACGTGCGGCCGGTTCTTCAAGCGTATAGATGATGACGACTTACGACGGTGGGAGCAAGCGAAAGCAGAGTTCGGGCGATGCAAAGGGAACCTGTTGTTTCCACCTCAAGCAATCCCGACGGAGGGACGTAGCGACCCACGCCCCGTCAACCATGGCTACACACATTTCTGGCAGATGTTCAATGAGCGTCAGTTGATTTGTTTATCCATCCTGCTTGAGCAAATTCTTAAGATACCAGAGCAGAATGTCCGTGAGTTGATGCTGACGGCATTTTCCGACTGCCTCAATACCAACAATATGTTTTGCAAGTACGAGGTTGAATGGCATAAGATTTCGCTTTTCTTTTCACTACACGCTTACCATCCCATCGAGCGGCCGGCCGAGAATAATGTGTGGGGTACAGAGTTCGGGCGTGGCACGTTTGTCAAGTGTTTTGAGAAGGTGCGCAGAGCGAAGGCCTACTGCCAGAATCCATACGAGCGGCTGGTGGACCTGCGCGGTCAACGCTATAGCAAGCGCACAGGCAATGAGCGAATTGAAGGGCGGCTGATAAGAGATTTTGACGATTTGAGACGCACCGACCATGCTGCGCTGTTGCGCTGTCAGAGCTCTGAAGAGTTGTCCTTCATCCCTGACAAATCGGTTGACGCCGTCATCACAGATCCGCCTTACTTCGACAACGTGCAATATTCCGAGCTTGCCGATTTTTTCTACGTCTGGCTACGGCTTGCGTTGAAGGACCCCTACCCATGGTTTGAGCCTGAATCGTCCAGTCATCCCGATGAAATCGTGAAGAACGACAAGCTAGGAAAAACAACCGACTTCTTTACTGAGGGTCTGCGGCGCGTGTTTATGGAGTGCCACCGCGTTCTAAAAGATGATGGCCTGCTCGTGTTCACGTTTCACCACAACAAGATATGGGCGTGGGAAGGAATTGCCCAACTTCTACTGGACGCGGGCTTTTATATTTCTGCCGCGCCAATTGTGCGTTCCGAAGGCAGGGGCGAAGTACATAGCAGCAAGGGCAATATACGCTACGACTGCGTTCTAGCGTGCCGTAAAAGGCCGAGTCCTTTCCCCGAGTGCGACTGGTCATCTGCAAAAGACTCGATTCTGAACGATGCCGTCTTTTGGGCACGACGCACGCTTGAGTCAGGAATGTTGATCAATGAAGTGGACGTGTTTTCTATCGTGATGGGTAAGACGATGGAACACTACACCAAGGCACTTGCCAGGAGGAAAGAAGGAGTGACATTGGCAGGGGCTCTGCAAGAAATGGCAGACTTAGTGGCTAACGTGGAGGAGAGTGCCGCGGCTCCTAAAGTCCATGTTGACCAGGTGAAGCAGCTTGCCTTGTTTGTGATGGAGTCAAAAGCAAAGTATGAAGGCACAACGCGGAAAAAGCAAGCCGCCGCATTGCCTAACAGTAGCTAAAAGACCTGCCCAAGTTGCCTTCAGCAACTCCTTTTAGCCGCATCTCGTTAGCCGCCACTTGTCCTAGGAGTGTTAACAAAGGGGCGATGTAGCGTAAAATCTTAGTGCCATTGAGATGATAGGGAATTGCGCAGCCAGCTTCGGAGCGCTGCAGAAGTCGTCTTCGCAAAGCTTTGGGATAACGCAGTCGCCGCACTGTTGAAGTATGGACATTGAAGAGATCAAAGCCAAAGTTCGTGCCAACGAGTATGTCTATACCCATCATGCGGAGATTGAGCGCGGGGCGGATGAGTTGACCTTTGCTCAGGTTGAAGAAGCCCTGCTGAACGGGGAGATACTTGAGCAGTATCCTGACACCGGCCGTGGTGAAAGTTGTCTGATTGTGGGCTTTGCCAAGGATGTGCCCATTCACGCTGTCTGCGGTTGGCGTGGAGAGAAAGTGGCGCTCATCACGGTCTACATTCCACGTCCACCGAAGTTTATTGACCCCTGGACACGAGGAGATAAGAGCGATGCGGAAAGTTCGGTGCAATTTCTGCGGCAGTGACCGCTATGAAGAACGTCGAATTGAATACCTTTATAGCTACAAGGGTGAATACTTGTTGGTGCCCAACACCCCGGTTGAGGTTTGTCTCGACTGCGGCATGGTTTACTACGATGCCGCGGTCCTGAAAGAAATCGAACGGCGATTCTTTGCCATTCGGCGCAAGGCTGAAGAACCAGACCGCTACATTGAGATGCCAGCGAAAGCCTACGCCTAGCCGTCAGGCGACAAGTGACAACTTCGGCTGACAAAGGCAAGCAAGCTGCAGAAGTCGTCTTCGCAAAACTACGGGATAACGAGGAGGACGAAGTCTGGACAAGGAGGTTCCCTGATGAGCAACCAATTCAGCAAAGAACTTCGCGTATTTGCCGATGATCATATAGTGCTGGTTTGAGAAAGGCGGTATTGAGAATGGGCCATCTACACACAGATATGACGGTCAGAGGCAGCAAGGCTGCTGTGGAGTTGAAGAACGTGCTGATTGATACAGGTGCTACTTACACGGTTTTGCCAGAGGAGGTTTTGGAGGAAGTGGGTGCTGGTAGAATTCCGGCAGAGGTCGAAGTAGAATTGGGGAATGGGCAAAAAGTGAAAGCCAAGGCGTATGGGGTGGCGATCACGATTGAAGAGGTCGAGGCACCTTCTATAAGCATCACCTTCGATGGAGCCCAAACCGTTATCGGGGTAGAAACACTGGAATCCATAGGGCTGAAATTGGATCCAACAACAGGTAAATTGGAGTTCACCAGACCCAAAGGAATGGCATATTTCTACTAAGATCATTGGCCTCAAGACGGTCAAGCAGAGTACCACAGATAAAGACCGGTGGGCCAACAACACACGAGAGAGATGCCCACCGAAAACCGCAACTTCAAATCAACTGTAGAGAGGAGAACCTATATGAAACGCAAAACCTTCTTGGCCATCCTGGCCATCTTTACGGTGGTCGGTCTGCTGTGCAGTCTGGCGGCTTGCAGCAGCGGTGAGAAAGCAGAGCCGACGAAGCCACCCGTTGCTCAGGCCACCCAACCGCCGGCCGAACAGCCAACATCTCCGCCCAAGCCGGCCACCCCAACGCCCAAAGAAGCCAAGCCGACGGCGAAACCTGCAGAACCGACTGCAACGCCTGTCCCACCCTCGCCGACGCCGGTAGCCGAGGCGAAGCCATCAATGCTCGTTGCCAGCCCGGAGGACACCCTGGACAGCTATCGAATGCGTACAACGATGCGGCTGTTGGAGGGGGAGGGCTTGTTAGGGGAGGAGTTCAATACGGAGCAGGCATGGGTCAGGGAGCCACCATCCAGTCACACCGTCATGTACGGCTCATCAGGAGGCATGGCGATGGAGATCATCACCATCGGCGACAGCACCTGGGTGAAGGTGGGCGATACTTGGATAAAAAGTGAAGGCGAGCAGAGTGCCGAGGAAGTGAGCTCTTCCGCTGCGCAGGAAAACTTGAAGGTAAGCCTGGAGGACATCCTGCAAGACATGGAAAGCGCCATGAAGCCGGCAGGCGAAGACACGGTGAACGGCGTTCGTTGCCAACGTTACACCGTGGACACTGAGTTTTCCATGGCGTTTCCGATACCTGAGGACGTACCCGAAGAAGCCCGACAGCTTATGCCCACGGAGATGGTAGGCCATGTCAAAGGAGAAATCTGCGTAGCCGACCAGCAGGGCGTGCCGCCGGTCATCGTCCGGTCGCAGACGACGCAGGAAATAACCGTCAAGTATGCTTCGCGTGACGATGAAACGATGGTGTATGAGGAGGCGCGCGACCTCTATGACATCAACGAGCCCATCACCATCGAACCGCCAGAGGAAGCGATGGAGATGCCCAGCCTGCCCACCCCGTCTTCGGGTGAGCAGCCCACCCCACTGGCCGAACAGCCCGGTGCCCCCGTAAAAGTCGTCAGCCTGGACAGCCTCGACAGCTATCGTCTCGATTGGTCAGTCCAGATAGAGATGGCCGCGGGCGGCGGGATGGAGCAAACCTACACCTTGGAATGGGTCAAAGATCCCCCTTCCAGGCGCTTGATCATGGGATCCGAAGGGGGCATGCTGGTCGGAGAGTACATCATGATTGGTGATGCCATCTGGGCCAAGTTGGGCGACACCTGGATGCAGGCAACGGAAGAGGATACAGAAGATGCCTTTGAGCAACTGGATAACATCGTAACGCCGGAGAGTGACATGGTTCTGGTAGGCGAGGAGACGGTGAATGGCATCCACTGTAAACATTACGTTTATGACCTTGGGGAGATGATGCATAAAGAGCTGTGGGTGGCCGACCAGAGCGATCTGCCACCGGTTGTCATCCGTGGTCTGGCCCGGCTGGAGGTGGGTCAGATGGTCACCGAGGTGGAGGGCGATGTCTACGACATCAATACGCCCATCACCATCGAGCCGCCGAAGTGAGTTCCTGTTGGAGTTCACCAGACCCAAAGGAATGGCATATTTCTATCAAAGGAGGTCACATTCATGAGAGTTTCTTGCTTACAAGAGAATTTGGCTAAGGGCCTGAGCGTGGTGGGGCGAGCGGTGGCCACCCGCAGCACTTTGCCGGTGCTTGCAAATGTTATGCTCTCCACCGACAATGGCCGCCTGAAGCTTTCGGCCACCGACTTGGAGATCGGCATCAACTGCTGGGTCGGGGCCAAAGTGGAGGAAGACGGAGCTACAACGGTTCCAGCCCGCCTTTTCATAGACCTGGTCAACTCCCTGCCGCCTGAGCGCATAGACATGGAGCTTATCGTGCGCACCCAAACCCTCAACCTGAAGTGCGCTCGCTACGAGGCCAACATCAAGGGCATAGACGCCCAGGAGTTTCCGCTCATTCCCTCCATCGAGGAGGGGGGAGGCCAGATCACCTTGGAGCCTGCTGCCTTTAGGAGGACGATCGAGCAGGTTGTCCTCGCCGCTGCCGCCGACGAGAGCAGGCCAATTCTGACCGGAGTGCTGGCTAAGTTCGAGGGAAACCAACTCACTTTGGCCGCTGCCGATGGCTTCCGCCTTTCAGTGCGCATTGCTGAGCTTCCTGTGGAAACCGAGCCGGTCAGCGTCATCATCCCCGCCCGGGCCTTGGCAGAGCTAGCGCGCATAAGCACCGATGAGGAGTCTATAACCCTGATCATCACCCCTGCCCGTAACCAGGTGCTTTTCCACACGCCAAATGTGGACCTGGTCTCCCAACTCATCGAGGGCAATTTCCCTGACTATCATCAGATCATCCCTAAGAGCTATTCCACTCGCACGGTGCTGAACACCAACAGCTTCTTGAGGGCTTGCAAGACAGCCAATATCTTTGCCCGTGATGCGGCCAATATCGTGCGCCTCCAAATCGCCCCCGGCGGAGAGCTGGCGCCGGGCCACATGACCATCGCCGCCACCAGTGCCGAATCGGGCGATAACGTGGGCGAGATAGACGCTTCAACCGAGGGAGACGAAATCGAGATCGCCTTCAACGTCAAATACCTTATTGACGTCCTCTCGGTGATGGATGCCGCCCAGGTAGCCTTGGAGACCTCCACTTCCTCTAGCCCCGGCGTCATCAAGCCCGTTGGAGACGTGGATTTCATTCACGTGATCATGCCCATGCATGTGCGGTCAGATTAATACCCAATATCGATTGCGGCCCCAGAACCGAAAATTGCTTCGCAATTAGATACTAGATATTGGATATTGATTTGCGATTGACCACAATATATAGTGGCTAAACGTGCAATGTGGTGGCATTCAGCGCACGTCAAGCAGGCTGTCACACTGGTATTGACAAGTGGCAACTATTGGGTTATACTAGAGGCAAAAATGGAGGTATAACCTATGGCCAATGTGAAGACCGCCATTTCCCTGCAAGAGTCTCTCTTTGAACAAGTTAACAACTTGGCTCAAGAATTGCAGGTCTCCCGGAGCCGCTTGTTTGTGCTGGCCATTGAGGAATTCATCCAGCGTCACGAGAATCGCAGGCTGCTTGAAGCTCTCAACGAGGCTTACGATGATGTGCCGGATTCGGACGAGCAAGCCCTGCGTGGCAGAATGCGCCAGCGGCACAGACAGTTGGTGGAGGGGCAATGGTAATCAACCAAGGAGATGTATTCTGGGTTGATTTGGGCGAGCCATCTGGGTCAGAACCGGGCTATCGGCATCCTCATGTTGTCATCCAAAACAATGTCTTCAATCGTAGTCGCATCAATACTGTAGTGGTGTGCGCGCTTACCTCCAATCTCAAACGCGCTCGGGCTCCAGGGAATGTGCTGTTAGAAAAGGGGGAGGCAGATCTACCTAAACAGAGTGTGGTGAATGTCTCCCAGATATTCACCGTGGACAAACGAGACCTGGTTGAGAAGATTGGCACACTCTCTCGTCAGCGTGTTCGTCAAATCCTGGATGGCATCCGGCTACTCATTGAACCGCGTGACTGAATAGCTGGCTGTGTCAAATAAAGCGAGTATTATGAAGTCAAACGCCCTCGCGCTGACCAAGCTCCGAGGGCGTTTCATCACCTTTGCGGTGGAGCACGAAGTGTATCTCAAGCATCTCTCCCTCGCCAATTTCAGGAACTACGTTCGCCTGGAGCTAGATCTCTCCCCTGGCATCACCCTCGTCCAGGGTGAGAACGCCCAGGGAAAGACCAACCTCCTTGAAGCTATCTACTACCTGGCCACAGCGCACTCGCCTTACGCGACGGCCGACCGAGAGCTCATCAACTGGCTAACTGAGGAAGAGGAATTACCCTTCGCTCGCCTGGTAGGCCAGATGCAGAAGGACGTAGCCTTGCAGCGCCTTGAGATCACCTTGCTCAAGGAGCTGGCTTCCGAGGCTGACGGCTACGGCCTCAAGAAGCATATTCGCATCAACGGCGTACCCAAGCGTGTCCTGGACCTCATCGGCCACCTCAACGTGGTCCTCTTTCTGCCCCAGGATATTGACTTGGTTGCCGGATCACCCAGCGGGCGACGACGTTATCTTGACACTACCATCTGCCAGTTCGATTCTCTTTACTGTCGCACCCTCCGACGATATGGTCGCGTCTTGACTCAACGCAACCACCTCCTGCGCCAGTTGCAAGAGCGCCGAGGCAACCTCGATCAACTCCGTTTCTGGGATCAGAAGCTAGCCGAAGACGGGGCCTACCTGGTCGCCCGCCGACAGGAGGTGATAGCTGAGCTGGAGGAGCTGGCCAAGGCCATCCACCTGGAGCTAACAGGCCAAGACGAGCATCTATCTCTGCGCTACGAGCCGAGCATCAGGATGCCCGAAACACTCTACCAAATACCCTTGGGGCTTGACTCGGAGATGAGATCCGGTATTCGGTATTCGGTATCCAGTCTCACGGAGTCTTTCCTAGAGCAGTTGCGAGAGATAACCGGCGAAGAGATTCAGCGGGGCATGTCACTGATCGGCCCCCACCGCGACGATCTGCGCTTTTTAGCCGGTGGCGTAGATATGAGAATCTACGGCTCCCGTGGTCAACAGCGCACTGTCGTCTTGGCTCTGAAACTGGCTGAGGCGAAGCTACTAGCTGAGGAGACGGGTGAACAGCCCATAATGCTCTTAGACGAAGTCATGTCGGAGTTAGATGAGGCTCGACGCCACTATTTGATGAGGGCGATAAATTGTAGCCAACAGGCCATCCTTACCACCACCCATTGGAACGCTTACAGCCCCGACTTTCTGGATCAAGCCACTCTACTGAGGGTACAAGAGGGGAGAATTGAGGAAATAGCCAAGGGAGCAGAGGAGCAGGGGAGCAAGGGAGCAGGGTAGGGGAGCAAAGTGCCGATTGTTTGCTATTGATCTGCCCTGTTACTCTGCGACCTTGCGACTTTGTTCCTTTGCGACTTGAGGGGGCGCTTGCTGGGGATGCCTGGGCGACGGGGGTATTTCTCGGGCGTGGGGGCTATCTTTTCGATGACTACCAGAGAACGGGGCTCGGCCAGACCTGGCAGTTCCAAGGACACAATGCGGCGCAAGGTGCCTCCAAGCGTGGCTATGGCCCCTTCGGCTGCCCTCGCCTCAGCATCACCCTCGGCCCCCTTCTGGGCCACGAAAAGGCCGCCTAGTCGGCAGAAGGGCAAGGCGTATTCCACCAGGACCGGCAGTTCGGCCACCGCTCTGGCCAGGGCCAGGTCGTAGCCTTCGCGGTGGCCTGCGTCCCGACCCCACTCCTCCGCTCGCCCCTTGATGACCTTTACGCCCGCTAGCTCTAAGCGGCTTACGATGTGCTCCAAAAAGCCGACCTTCTTGCCGGTAGCCTCTAACAGTGTCAACTGCAAGCCAGGACAAACGATCTTGAGAGGTAGACCAGGAAAACCTGCCCCAGCTCCCACGTCAATGGTCTTCACCCCCGGCTGTTGACAAATGGCCCTGGTCAAGCCCTCGTCGGCCAACAGGCAAGTGAGGGAATCGAGGAAGTGTTTGATCTGAACCTGATCGTAGTCGGTGATAGCGGTCAGGTTGAACTTCTCGTTCCAGGCCACCAGTTCCCTATAGTAGATTTCGAACGCCCTGAAGTGCTCTTCGTTCAGCTTTAAGCCCAAATGGCGGGCGCTCTCAGACAACAAGTTCATCGGCTTTGAAAAGTAGGAGGGTTAAGACAAGACTACAACCAGCCCCGATGCTCATGGCGCTGACAGTCGTCAAACAATTGATGGATCGGGTTCAGGATGCCATCGTGAACCGTGACTAGGTAACCAGACCCGATAAAGAAATGAACTTGGCTGGATCGGCTTATGCGTTGGTCGGGGTCATAAACCGGAAAATTTATAACAATAAATAAGTAGTCCTCATACTCGTTAATCTTGGGCCGCTCAATCTTGCTCAGGCAGCCCTCCAGATCCAAAGGGTGGAAATTGTAGCTGCGGTGCAGCACCTCAATATCCTCTGGCGTTGGCCTTTCGATGTTGGTCCAAGTCACTTTTCCATAGGCGCCGGTTTCGATGTTCATGGCTACCTCCTCTGTGCCAGCATATTATACTACAGGCTGGGTAAAAGGGAAAGGCTTGAGGACAACAATGTAGGTCAGGCGAATAAACCTTCCTAGCTCGTGGTTCACCACAGTGGTTTTGACATGTGGCCCTTGCCGTGATAAACTTACTTTCAAAAGGGAAAGCACACGCAACTTCCATCCTCCCACAGGGTTATCTATTTGGGGAAAGGTGACACTTGGGCGAAAAAAGCGCTCCTGCTCTAATCGTGGAGCAGCTATCTTTCAAATATCGCGATCGGCCTGATTATGCCCTGCGCGACATCTCCTTTGAACTGGAGGCAGGGCAGATCATGCTGGTGGCCGGAGCCAGTGGCTGCGGCAAGACTACCCTGATTCGCTGCATCAACGGCCTCATCCCCCACAGCTACAAGGGGAAATTGGAGGGGCGGGTCTTGCTCCACGGGGAAGAGACGAGCGATCAGCCTCTGGCGGCCATCTCCCAAATCGTGGGCACGGTGTTGCAGGACCCTGAGCGCCAGATCCTGGGCAGCCGCGTCGTCAACGAGGTGGCCTTTGGGCTGGAGAACCTGGGCTTGCCGCCGGCGAAAATCACCGCTCGGGTTGATGAAACCCTCGACTACCTGGGCATCAACCATCTGCGGCGTCGCGAGACTTTTTACCTCTCTGGCGGCGAGAAACAGAAGGTGGCCCTGGCCGGCATACTGGCCATGCAACCCTCCATCCTCCTCCTGGATGAGCCCTTGGCCAGCCTCGACCCCGCCAGCGCCCAAGAGGCCCTGCGTCTCATCCGCCGCCTGGCCGACGAGGGCAGGGCCATATTCATCGTCGAGCACCGGGTCGAAGATATACTGAAGATTAGGCCAGAAAAGGCCCTGTTTCTGGTGGATGGTCAAATGCACTACCTTGGGCCGACGGCCGGCCTCGAACAGGCGGTAGACTATCGCGAGGTCAAGCTGCCAGCACCGATGATCATCGTCAAGGCCCGCCACGATCCGGCTCCTGCCTATGTGCCATCTCTTTTAACCCAAACGAAGGAGGCCGGCGCACCTTTGGTGGGGTTCGAGGAGGTGAGCTTTGCCTATGAGGATGGGCCACTAGTCCTCCACGACATCAACCTGACCATCAACCGCGGCGACATCATCGCCGTCCTGGGTCCTAACGGGGCAGGCAAGACCACCTTAGTCAAACATGCCATCGGCCTGCTGAAGCCCAAGGAGGGGCGCGTGCTGGTGAAAGGGGTGGACACGCACGAGCTGAGCGTGGCCGAGATCGCCAAGACCCTGGGCTACGTCTTTCAGAGCCCCAGCCACATGCTCTTCGCCCCCACGGTGCGGGCGGAGCTGGCCTTCGGGCCTAAGAACCTGGGCTACGACAAGGCCACCATTGACCAGGGGGTGGCCGAAGCCGTGCGAATCCTAAACCTCAGCGGGCTGGAAGAGTACCCACCCCTGGCCCTCAGCTTCGGCCAGCAGAAGCGGGTCAGCATTGCGGCCATCATGTCCATGCGCTCGCGTGTCCTGGTGATGGATGAGCCTACAGCAGGCCAGGACTACAAGAACTACATGGCTTTCATAGACGCCATCTTGCAGTTACCGAACTTCGAGGCCATTCTGTTCATCACCCACGACATAGATTTGGCGGTCTGCTACGCCAACCGCGTGATACTGGTCCACGAGGGGTGCATCGCCGCCGACGGGCCGCCCCAGGAGGTGCTGGCCCAGTACGACCTGTTGGAACGCTGCCACATTGTGCCCACTTCTCTCCTGGCGGCCAACCTGGAATTCCTGCCCCAGACAGGGCGCTTCATGCGGGCTGAGCTGTTGGCGCACGTGTGACAGAAAGGAGGTGCCTATGAAGTAAATCGGGACGACTTTTATCCTAACGGCCAGAAAACTAAAGTAAGCGTCCAGCGAGTAGCGCATTTCCCCTCCCTCGGAGGGAGGGGCTAGGGGAGGGTGGGCCTTCTGTATCGCAGGATCCAGCCCCACCCGGCCTCCCCCTGCGATGGGGAGGAGTCTCGCCACTCTCTTGAACGGTTACAACTGTAAGACCATAACTAAAGGAGGAATCAAATGGACCGCAGATTGCTTTCAGTGATCGTCGCACTCGTCGCCGTCCTGATCATCTTCTTGCTCGTCGTGTGGATCGGGGGGGCGATAAACGAGAACCTCAAATTGGACGAAACAGCCTTGCTGCGCTTCGTATTCGTGGGCATCGGCCTCGTCATCGTCTTCGTCGTCTACTTGCTCACACGCAGCAGCGGGGCGTGGGACGTGGGCACGCGCCAGGTAGTGTACATGGCCATCGGTGCGGCACTGTACGCCGTGTTCTCCTACCTCTTTAATGGCACTGTCTTCGCCGTACCCTCAGTCAGCCAGGTCGCGCTCCGGCCAGCCATCGCTATCCCGATGTTCTTCGGCTATGCCTTTGGGCCGACGGTGGGTTTGTTCACTGGCGCGGTGGGCAACATGTTTGGCGACGCGCTGACCGGCTTCGGCCTTTCACCTCAGTGGAGCGTGGGCAACGGGTTGGTCGGCATGATCGCCGGCATGGCGCTCCTCTTCGCCGACAAGAAGAAGGGCCTTAACACGGTGCTTATCATCAGCATCGTGCTGGCCGCCATAGCGACCGTATTCTGGCTCCTGAACCCCAGCTTGGCCAATATGATGTTCTTCGACCCGGATGCGGGCATCTTCGGTGACGCAACCATAACCTGGTTCGCCGGTCTTTCAGTGGTGATCGGCTTTGTGCTGGTGCTCATCGTCCGCTTCGCCTTCGGCCAGAACATTGACGTGGCGGCTGCGGTGACCTGGAGCATGTTGGGCAACTTCATTGGCATTGGCTCCGCCGCCATATCCGATATCTGGATCAACGGCTATTCTCCAGCCGTGGCCATCGTCGGTGAGTTCTTGCCAGCAGCCGGGCCCAACCTTATCTTCGCCGCCATCCTGGTGCCTATCCTCGTGGCGGCCTACGCAGCCGTCCAGCGGCAGGCTGGACGGTAAAAGCCAGAAACCGGGTTTTCCCCAAAAACCCGGTTTCTATAACTATCAGGTGGAGCAATGCTGGTAACGTGGCGCTATCGCAAGCGAAAGTCACTCATCCAGAGCTTTGACCCACGCGCGTGGATAATCTTCTACGGCTGCTTTATGGTCGCCTCTATCTTCTTCTGGGATCTGCGCTTTCTGATCCCCCTTCTCGTCATCGCCCTGGTGGTGGTCTTCACGTCAGGGGTCAAGTGGCACGAGATGTACCGCGCCTGGCTGTTTATCGGCGGGTTCATCGTCTTCTTCTCCTTGCTGACGTTCATAACCGGCCGTGGCGGGGTGGAGCTTTACACCGAGGAACATCTAATCACCAGCCTAAGCGCGCCCTTCACCATCTTCAATTGGCGGCCAACGCTCAACATTACAGTCGAGCGTACCTTCTACGCGCTCAGTCAACTCGTGCGGGTGTTCAGCCTCGCCAGCATGACAATCCTGATCCCCTACTCTTTGAACCCAGCGCACTACGGCGTCACCTTCCACGGGTTGGGGTTGCCGGACAAGATTGCTTATGCAATGGAACTAACGATGCGCTTCATCCCCACCTTAGGACGCGATTTCCAGTTGACTCTGGACGCGCAGCGTGCCCGCGGATACGAGATTGACAAGCTGCGAGGTGGATTAATCACGCAAGTGCGCAAACTGGCCCCTTTGATTGTGCCGGTTACAATCCATGCCATCGCCGGCAGCGAGGACATCATAGACGCGATGGACTTGCGCGCGTTTGGCATCGGCCGACGCACGTGGCTGGAGCAGTTGCGCTACCAGCGGCGTGACTACGTGCTGATGGCATTTGCAGTGTTGCTCCTCATCGTCTCGGTGATTTTCTCGCTCCTGGGCGGCTCCAGACTGTGGGTGCCTGACTGGGCGTTGGCCTGGGCAAGCTCCTAGCACGCTTAATACCCATAACGGCACATACCAAAAGAGCCCTCAAACCTTTGGGAGGGCTCTTTTCCTTGGGTTGTTCAGAAGGGGTAGCAGGCCAATCACATTGGCCGTCTGGCTTTCGGTCCGAAAGGGTAACAGGCCAATCGTATTGGCCGTCTTTGTCAGTGCGGAGTGCTTGAAGATATGACAGCGAATTGAGGGGATTAAACGAAGCTCCCTTTTGCAGACTCACTCTTCCCCAGGCGTCTCCTGACAGGAGAGGCATTTGCAAACTACACTTTTCAAAGTGTAGTGCCCCAAAAGCAAGAGGGGCTGCGGTTCATGCGGACACCACACATTGAAATGTGTGGATTGAGGGTGTGATTCTATTCGATGAATCCCTGAATTCGTTGTCATATTTCCATCATTTGACAATTCTGGCGAAGATGCTGTATCATCAAAGATAGGTATCTACTCAGCTTTGCTCGCAGCGGACCCTAGTCCGCTGCTCCAACGGCGACGACCGGCACTGAAAACTGCGAAATACGCACTTGACCAAGGTCACAACGGACTGCCAGGGCCGCTGGACTAGGG
>JBAWAP010000381.1:0-3595 GCA_049589355.1 Anaerolineae bacterium | reverse complement strand
CGGCTGGAGTTGCAGCGGCTGGCGCGGTTTCTGGCACGGGCTGTTGAACAGGTCTACGGCACCATCTCAGTTATCTATGCCATGGCCCAGCCGATCAATCCTTAAAATGTCCATCTACTGAGTCTGGAAGATGAGGATAATAGGACAGCGCTCCCTGATCATATCCCAAGACTGCTTCGTATTGACCCTCGATGGAGGCTAAAGCGGTAGTCAGAGCTTGGGGGCTATCCGGCAAGTAGCTGACCAGGTTCCACCATGCATCCAAAGAAAGAGGTGTATCCACAGCCACTTTGGTCCCAGAGATGGGCAGCGTTGTAGCGGTCGTGGTCTTGATCCAGTAGCCATGATAGGGATCCATGTTTCTTAAGGTGTTGAGGTACTCTGGGATGTTGGGATAGTAGGAGAGGCCACCCTGATCGTAGCCCAGGACAACCGAATAGAGGCCGGCGATGGGAGCGAGGACCGAGGAGATACTGGTATCGGCAGGCTCTCTGTTGAAGGAAGTGAGATTCCAGTCTTGGTCTAGTTCCAGAACTAAGGCGGGAGGGATTGTGGCTACCACACCTATGGTGGTGGTTCCTCCGTTGCTTGTTACCGTGATGACTCCAGAGTAGTCCCCCGCAGGTACACTGGAGGTGAGAGTAAAGGTGGCTAGAACATCCTGGGAGCCTCCAGCAGATACAGTAAAGTTATTAGGGCTAAATGAGAAGCTACTAGCCGGAATCTTGGCTTCTTCAGCAAGATATTGAGGCGAAGAGGGAGGCACTAGTTCTTCTCGGCCTTCAAGCTCCGTTTCAACTGGCGTCTGCTCTCTAGTAGCCGTCAGGTCAACTTTGGTAAGATCAGAAGCCGTGAAGGTTACGTTTGTAAGATCGACACTGGCGCCCACTTCGTTGACAGTGAAAGTGATCACCCTGCTTGTGGGATATTCAATGTTCCAACTTGTGGGGCTGACCTGCATGAGTGCCCCTGGCTGAAAGACGAAAACTTCATATTCTTCCGTAGCTTCTGGGATGTCTTTACCGTAAACCTGGATAGTCCAAGTGCCAGCCTGCGGGTCATAGAGTTCGTAGTACTCAGGAAGAACATCGTCTCCTGAGTAGAGAATCCCCGTAGTGCCTGGATCAACCGTATTACCATCCGGATCAAGCAGGATCAAATCGAGATCACTACCCGGCCAAGTTAGAACAACCTTGACAAGGGACAGTCCTGCTGGAATATCTAACGTCCCAACGGTCTCGGTTTCTCCAGCGGCCAGATAGCCGCTATACTCTTCGGTCTTGCTCCACCCTTTGATGGCATGAGAAAGCTCTATATACACCCGCCGAAGCGTATCAGCATCGGGAGCAAAGTAGTATTTACCATTGGCCCGGCTAGCCAGCGTCTGAAGGAACGAAGCATCAACATCACCTCCATAGCCGAAGGTGTAAATGCTTATTCCCTCATCCACTGCCTCAGGCACTAATTGGTCCAAAATCTCGTCTCGCCTGAGACCCGTGTTCGTTTGACCATCAGTGAGGTAAATAATACTGTGGACTGTGTTATCTCGGCCGCGGGTTTTAAGTTCGTCAATGGATTTGCTCAACGCATCTCCCATATTGGTATCGCCACTGGCAACATAGCCGTCTATTACTTGTTTTGCCTGCTCAAAGTTCGAGGTCAGGTGGAGATCCAGGGAAGCGCTAGTTGCGAAGGAAACTAACCCTACCCTATCCCTGTCTGTTTTAAATATCCACCAGCCGCTGGGCTTCTCAAGAAGGTCGATAAAGGCCTTGGCCCCATCCTTGGCCGATTGCATCTTGTTATCCCACCCCATTGACCCTGAGTGGTCTATGTCCAAAACCGCATCGGCATCCCTTACAGGGCGTAAGACTACATGGTAGTTTCCATCTCCTTCATGCCCTATGTTTATCACCGCAATGATGATCTTATCATAATCATTGGGGTAGGGTACTATGATGCTATCATCTACGAAGGGGACCACTTCTCCTTGAGGGTAAGCAGTACCGTGGAGTGTCAGGGTATGCGTAAAAGTAGTTGATGGGTTCCCACTAAATAAGATCTGCACATCATCATTTTCTTTTTGCCTCGATACAAACTCCACATAATTCGCAGCATAACTTTCTGTCCTTGTATCGTCAGAGAGTTGCCACCAATTATCCGTTCTCAGAGTTTTGCCTTTGTACTCATATGTTTTGTCATGAACGAGCGCCACATCTTCATAATAACAGACGCTGTGTTCGTAGAAATCATTATCCCTTGCAAATGGATTCGAAGAAAACTCTAGGTAGTTTGCGTGAGCGAAATCAGTGAAACTGTCTTCAACCGTTGTAGAAGGCTGAAGCGCTGTGTTTATGGAATCAAGTTCAGCCTCGAAAGTGGTAGGATTATCAGTATTAATCAGGCTAAAGATGTCCTTGATTATATCCATTCCTCCTAAGTGCTCATAGATATACCTCCAATATATACATGCATCGTAGCACCTTTCAATGCGAGGATCTCGTGTATTCAGCGTTAGCTCTGGTGATAGCAAATATCTGCTGGCCTGATAGATGTACATGGATCTATGGTTCTCGTCCTGAGTATATGGCCCTCCTGGCAAGCCTTCTAAAGTGCTGTTTTGCCAAAATTCTCCGTTAGGATTAATGACACTTTGTTCGAATCTTGCAGTACCTTCATAAATCCAGGGGGCAACATCAATAACACTGTAGGCATCCTGTACACAATGAAAAAACTCATGCGAAAGTGCTACTAGGAAGAGGTCGCTTTCGGCGGGATAATATATGTCTTTGTGGGAGCCAAAGTATTCGACTAAGTTATGTTGTATATAAATAATCTGGTCGGTGTCTGATTTCCATCTAAATGTCCCAATTGCATCCCCATACGGTGCATATGGTCCCCATTCACGCTCGTTATCGTTGACATATATGTCTACCCCTCCATCATCGTCGGGTGGCTCATCAAAATCCCACTGCTCTGCAGCATCGCCACAAATTGTATTCCATGACGTGCGAGCTGCCGCTTCAACTAGATCCACAACTTCATCCGCTCCTGCATTATTGGGGAAGTCTCCGTATCTCCAATGGATGATAAACTCAGGATTCGGATCGCCATCAATTTCTACATTGCGATGCTCTTCCTGCTGTTGAGGTTGTAGAACTACCTCTATTGTCCTATTCAAATCCAATGTTCTAATACGGCCGTCTTCTTCTAAAACTTCTTCTGATATAATGCGGGCTTCCCCGCCATAGGAAGCAACTCTTATGACCACAGGTGGTGTCCTGAAATTTGCATAAGCATCTATCACCAAAGACCCCGCAGGTACACCCTCAACTGGGGTATCTACCTTCTCGTAGCGGACTCCAAACTCTGTGTTCCGTAGAAACGGATACTTACTAGATAGATATTCACGCACTGATGTCGAGAGAGTATCAAACTCACTTAAGGTTAACCCTAAATTAGGCAACATATTTAGAGCCTATCCTAAAAGTCGATTCTGTGGTAGAATGGTGGCATGAGCGATGAAACAGCTTCCAAGAAGAAACCAGCACCGACCATCTGGCGTGTTCCCGACGACCTGTGGGCTGAGATCGCG
>JBAWAP010000380.1:0-20625 GCA_049589355.1 Anaerolineae bacterium | reverse complement strand
GATGGGGGGTGGGGGTGAGGGCTTCACGACAGCACCACCCGCCTTCCATCGTACTCGATGATGCGGATGGGCGTATCGTACAATTCGCTTAACACATCCTCCCGCAGCATCTCCTCGGGGCGGCCTTTCCCCCGGATAAGGCCATCCTTCATCAAGACCACCCGATCGCATGCCCGGGGTAAGGTGTTGAGGTCGTGGGTGACGAAGAGGGTAGTGAGCTTACGAGTCGTGTGGATGCGCTTGACCAGCTCCAGGATCTCCCTCTGGGCCCGCCAGTCGAGGTTGGCAGTGGGCTCGTCCAGCAGGAAGATATCGGGCTCCTGGACCAGGGCGCGGGCGATGGCGACGCGCTGTTGCTCGCCCCCTGAGAGGTGGCCGATGGGGCGATGGGCCAGGTGGCTCATCCCCACCAGCTCGATCATCCGCTCCACGATCTCCCAATCGGCTCCGCTCGGCCTTCGCAAGAGCCCCAGCCGCCCGCAGCGCCCGATCATCACCACCTCGCGCACGACGATGGGCATGCGGGGGTCAATATTCTGCACCTGTGCGACGTAGCCCACCCTCGTCCTGACCTGGCGGACGTTATCCCGGCCGAGAAGGTGCCCCAGCACTCGAACGCGGCCCTGGAGCAGCCTGCCCAGGCCGTTGATCAGGGTGAGGAGGGTGGTCTTCCCCGCCCCGTTGGGGCCGATGATGCCCACGAACTCCCCCCTCCTCACCCTCAGCGAAACCCCGCGCAGGGCCACATCCTCCCGGTAGGAGACGACGGCGTTCTCGATCTCCACCACGACCTCGTCGTCCATCGCCTTGCCACCCGCTACTTGCCCAGCGCTTCCAAGAGCAGCTCGACGTTCTTCTCGATGGCCCTCTCCCAGGTCTCGGTGCCCTCGAAGCCGCCGGGAAAGTTGGAGAGGGTCACGTGGACGGCGCCGATCTCCTCGGCTATCTGAACACCTGCCTCAGGGCCGCTCTGGAGATTGTCCACGACCAGGGCCACCTCTGCCTCCCTCCCCTTGTCCACCAGCTCCTTCACCTTCTCCGGGGTGAGGTCCGCAGGCTCGGGGTAGGTGGCGACCACGTTGAAGCCCGCCCACTTGAGGAAGTCGGCCTGGTGCATCATGGAGATGACGTTGACCTCGCCCGTCTTCGCGGCCTCGAGCTTGGCCTTCAACTCCCCTCCCTTGCTCTGGATGACCTCCAGCAGGGCTTTGGCGTTGGCCTGATAGAAGTCCTTGTTGGCGGGATCGGCATCGCTCAGGACGGCGGTCACCCTCTCCACCCCCTGGGCTTGGATGGGAGGTGTCATCCAGTTGCCCTCCAGCTCGATGGTCTCCACCCTCAGGTCCGGGTTTTTGGCTGCCTCCAGCAGCCCCTCCACGAAGGCCTCGCCCGGCCAGCCGTGCATGAAGAAGAGTTTGGCCTTCGCCGTGGCCTCGATCTGGCTTGGCTTCACGTCGTACTCCCCCGGACAGGTGGCCGGGGCGGTGATGACGGTCACCTCAACCTTCTCCTTCCCCACCCTCTCCACGATGGAGCCCAAGAGCGAGGTGGTGGTGACCACCCCCAGCTTGGGAGCGGGCGCCGGCCTGCAGGCGGAGAGCGCCAGCAGGGCCACCAGGCTGAGGATCAGCAAACCCACGCTGATAAGGTAAAGTTTCTTCATCGCAAAACTCCTTTCTCTGATTGTTTGACACCTCAAATCGTTGCAGGCAAGGTGGCCCTTCAGGGCATTTTTCGTCAGTGGGCTTCAGCCCACTGACATCCTCAATTGCGATCGGCAATTCGCCGATTCGCCGATTCGCTCATCCCCTCGTTTCCTCGATCAGCACGGTGTGCTTCAGGAAATCGAGGCGGACGATGCGGCCGCGCACCAGTTTCTGCTCCCCCAGGAGCGAGGATAGAACCAGAGTGTCACCTTCAGGTTCCATACGGGTCACGTCCCGCATGATCTCCCTCTCCTGGCCGTCGGTTTTCACATAGACCGTGGCTTCGCACATGACGTTCACCTCCTCCAAACAAAAGATCACCCGTCGCCGGACCTTCAGGCCGGCTGGGGTGATCTTCATGATCGTCGCTGGATAGGCAGTGACTCGACAGAATCGGCTTCATGCCGACTGAAAAAATTGTACCACAAAAGGCCCGTTTTGGCAAGTCACCGCAGGAAGCTCCGCAGCACCCTCACCGCTTCCTCGGGGTCCTCAATGGCAGCCACGAGCCTCTCCAGCGGGCAGGGCCCATCGCCCTTCTCGTTCAGGATCGTGGGCACGAGTTGTTCATACTCCAAGGGAACACCACCCCTCAGCAGCACCTCCCTGGCCGGTTCGCTCACCAGCAAGGCGTAGACCGAGGCCACCCCCATAGACCGCGCTACCATCGCTGCTGCCTTGCCTACCACCCGGTCGGCCAAAGCCGCCCCCTGGGCCTCTTTGCCCAATTGCTCCGCCAGGGCCAGCAAATCGGCCACGCCTTTGCGCTCGCCCGTTCCCAACACCCTCCCCTCCTTCACCAGGACCAAGGCCTTGCCCTGGGCTTGCAGGACAGTCCTGGCCAGTTCCAGGTCCCCACCCATTTCCTTCCCTTCTCTATGAGCCCCCGGTGCCGGCAAGCCGGCCCGCTCCCGCACCACGGCGATGGCCTGGCTGATCTGCTTGGTCAGGGCCTTCCACTCGATGCCCACGATCTCGAAATGGGGCTGGTTGATGGGGAGGAGGAGCTTGTAGCCCCGGGCTCCGGCTACGGCCTCAGCGATGGCCGGGGTAATCTCGCCCATCATGGAATTGGGGATCACCACCCCGATGGGGGCGATGATGAAATCGGCCAGGTTGATGGAGACCCGGATAGCGTTCTCCCCGCTGGCCCCCCGGCTGGCTTTGGCCCGCATCATCCTGTCGGTGGCGATGGCATTGGCTCCCAGGGCCAGGATCTCCACCTCCAGCGGCAACTCCTGGCGCAGTTGGGTCACGACCTGGGCACCGATGCCACCCCCCATCCCGTCAATCACGGCGATGATCATGCCTTCACCTCCTCAATCCCTTTCTCGCTATGGCGAAGCAGCTCACCGGCAGCCCGGCCCAGGGGCGATAGGTGTCGAACACAAAACCGGTATCCTCGAAGACCCGCTTGAACTCATGCTCGTAGATGACCACGTTAGGGGGGAATGCCGTGTTCATCAACCACTTTTCCAGCCAGTGCAGCTTCATCGTCTGGTTCCCCTTACATCAAAGGAAGGTACATAGCAAGCCCGTCTTCGCCCTCGTACATCCCAGGCATCCGAAATCTGATCTTGAAAGAAAGGCTCTGGTACATTCTCACGGCAGGCGTATTGCTTGCGCGCACCTCAAGATAAACCTCGGAGAGCTTCCTCGACTTTGCATGGTCTATCAGTTGCGACATCATTTTCTTTCCTATCCCACGTCTCCGCATATCCTCCCTCACGGCGATGTCCCATATGTGCATCTTGCCCCATGCAAACCGTGCGATCGCATAGCCCACTGTGGAACCGAGTTGCTTGGCCACCAATACGTAATGGCCTCGACTATCGCTGATGAGATCGTTGATTCTCTCCTGTGCCCACACCTTAGTCGCACCGCTGTAGCGCGAGGCGAGTTCGTAGATAGCGGGAGCATCGGCTATATCCGCTTTTACGATTGATATTCCTGCAGCCCGTTTATCTCCTGTCACTTTATTGTCCCCCACGTGTTCCTCTTTCTCCAAAGAAGAGAAGCCCAGCAAAAGGGGTAAGTATCGCCCCGTCCGCGCGCAATACGCCTCATACTCCGCCCCGTGCGTTCGCCGCAGGTACTCCTCCTCAGCCTGCACCTTCAGATAGTAGCCGATGAGGTTGAGCACCACTGCCAGCAGCGCCAGCAGGCTGGGGGCGATGAGGAAAGTGCCTAGCACGAAGAGGTCTGCCCCCAGGGCGCATGGGTTACGGATGTAGCGGTAGATGCCCGTGGTGACCAGTTTGGTCTTGCCTCTGGGCAGAGCCACGCGGAACTGTTCCCCCAGCGCCACCTCGCCGGCGACGCCCACCAGCACGCCGATGGTGCACACTGCGATGCCCAATCCCTTGGCGACGTCGTTGTCCAAGAAGGCGATACGCCCGAACCAGATCACGCTGCGGGCGTCGAAGATGTAGAACAGCGTCACCGCCAGCCAGAGCAATGTGGCGACGGTGGTGACCACCGCCGCCCCCGCGTTCCCGTTCGCTCCCCCCTTCGGGTCGTATCCCCGCCGCCGCACGTACAACATCGTGGCGACGAAGGTGACAAGGAAGACGACCAAAGCGGCAGCCAGGAAAAGCTGGTCGTAGGTCATATCCCCTCACTCCGATTGGCGGGAAGGTTTCCTCAAGGTGATCGTCAGGCCGGCCCCATCCTCAGCAATCTCGTAATCTGAGAAACTCGTCTGGGCCAGCATTTCCAGAAGTTCGTCCTTGGTGTGCGCCTCGCTGAAGGAGTGCCTGAGTCCCCAGCGCATCAGCCAGGAGTCAATCCCCGCTGCCAGTTCGTCCTTCAACTTCCTGGGTGCGTCGCGGCGCAGGTCACCGATGAGGGCTTCGCCTCCACCCTTCAGCACGCGGTAGACCTCGTTGAAGATCCTAATCGGCTCCTTCCAGTGGTGCAGCGAGCCGCTGCTGACCACGAAATCGAAGCTTTCAGCGGGAAAGGGCATCTGGGCGGCGTTCCCCAGCCGAAAGCTGACCCTGTCGGCCACCCCGGCCTCCTCTGCATTGCGGGTGGCGATCTCCACCATGGTGCGGGAGACGTCGAGGCCGACGATCTCAGCCTTGGGAAGCAGTTTGGCGATCTCAATGGCAATGTAGCCCGGCCCCGGGCCGATTTCCAGGATCTTCCCCGATCGCACACGCCGAGCGACCTCTGCTGCGACCCACCGGTAGTGGGCCATTGAAACCGGACTGCGGGCGAACTCGTCGTATTTGCGGGCGAAATAGCCCTCGATTCCCTCTGAGCCGATTTGCCTCAGCCATTGTCCTATTCTCATGTTGCCCTATCCTAAAATACCTCCAGTTCGGGATGCTTCAGTGCCTCCTCGCAGATCGGCCCCCGTGCCACGAAGCCCAGCCCGTAGCGGCTTCCGCGTACCGCCAGCAGCCTGTCGCCTGGCTTTACTCCCACCTCTGGCGGCACCGTCACCTGTCCGCCCTCAGCGAACCGTTCTCGGGCCAGCACGCGGATGGTAGCACCCTCCAGGCGTTCGGAGACTTCTGTCATCAGTTCCGGTGTGCTGATGGCGAACCCGCCAGAGCGACGGCTGCCTGGTTTGAAAATCGCCTCATCTCCAGCCTGGAAACCGAATTCACGCCACGCCTCCGGTGGGATGGTTATCTCTCCTTCTGGCCCGATGACCACCCAACCGTAGGCCCACTTCCCGCCTTTGACTAGCCTTGGCACTACAGAACCTCCTCCCACTTCACAACGGCATGTCTTCCACAGCCTGATAGTTTTTCACTTCGATACTTTCATCAGCAAGCAATTGCCAGAAGTTGCGGACCAACGTCTCCGCCAGCGGCACAATCTCATCAACATCGCGGGCGGACCATAGGGCGGAAACGAGGTCTTGGTATCCTTTGGGCAACTTTGGAAAGCTGAAGGCGTCCAGGAGCCCCTGATAGTAGTCATGTGTGACCCAACGCTGGTTCAAGAGGCAGAGGGCCTGATTCATCTCGAAAAGAACCTCGATCACCGCACAGCCAATATCCTGTGTGTTACCCCGCTCGTGACACGAGAGGATACGACCGTATGACTCAACCACAAGGCCGGGCAGGCTTGCCTCCAGAGCTTCTCGAAACCTCTCCGCAGGCACGGACTGTCCCAACAGCAGCCAGGCTCGGACCTGTTCCGGGTCACCATGTAGCACCTTCAGTACACTCAGCACACCCATCCAAAATGGCCATTTGAGAGATGGGTTGGTCAGCAGCTCCTCAAGCTTTCGCTGTTCAATGATCTGATACCCAATGGCCGTACCACGATAGAGGAACTCCTTTCCCCCAACCTTGCCGCCATCGCGAACAACGAACAACATCTCAAGGTCCGACCAGCGCGTATCCATACCCCGCGCTGTGGAACCGTAGACACCACCTACTATGATGTCGCCGGGGTGCTTGTCAACCATGCGGGCGCAGAGGTCTTGCGCGAGTTGCATTCTTTCCTCGTGTTCCATTGTTTGCCACTTCAGCATTTTTTCTAAAGTTGACCGTGTAGAGCCAGAAATTGCCAAAGTGCCGCTCCAGGCTGAACCCTGCCGCCTCCACGCGCCGGATGGTCTCGAAGGCGAACGGATAGTCGGGGTCGGTGAACTCCTCGGTGATGGAGAGTGGCCCGCCGGGCCTGAGCACCCGGCACAGTTCGGCCAGCGCGCGGGCCTGGTTGGGGATCTCGGGCAGCACCGTGACCAGGAAGGCACGGTCCACGCTGGCGTCTTCCAGCGGCAGGTGGTAGGCGTCGGCGACGTGGGTCTCGACGTTGGTCAACCCGGCTTCCCGGACCCGCTCCTCCACCTGGGCAATCATCTCCGGCTGGATGTCCACGGCGATGAGCCGCCCCTCCGCCCCCACGCGCCGCGCCGCCTCCACGGTGAAGACACCTGGCCCAGGGCCAAGTTCCAAAACATGCTCGCCGGGATGGATGCCCACCAGGTCGAGGACGAGCCGTAAGTAGTGGCGGCGGATGGGGTTATCCACCAGCCAGTTCAACGACGCTGGACAGGGCGCCGAGTGGCCAAACCGATGCGCCAGTCTGGAAATCAACTTGAGCGGGAACAGCCAGAAGAACAACAAGCCGCCAATAACAGCCAACACAATCCCCGATGCCTTGATCATGGCCTTCATTCCACCACAATCTCCTCTCCGATCAGTTCTCGCCAATCCTCCTCGTCGCTACTGCAACATCCACAGGCTGAGCGCCATGGCGATCATGCCCATGACGACACCCACGATGGAGAGGTGTTCCTCACCGAAGGAGCGCGCCACGGGCACCAATTCGTCCAGCGAGATGAAGACCATGATGCCTGCCACCACTGCCAACACGAAGCCCAGCACCATTTCGCTCAGGAACGGCATCAGAACTAGCGCCGCCAGTCCAGCCCCAATGGGCTCGGCCACGCCTGAAAGAAACGACCACAGAAATGCCTTACCCCGGCTGCCGGTGGCCGCGTAAACTGGCGCCGACACGGCCAACCCCTCCGGGATGTTGTGGATGGCGATGGCGACGGCGATGGCGATGCCCAGAGCTGGGTCCTCCAGTGCGCCCGCGAAGGAGGCCATCCCCTCGGGGAAGTTGTGGATCCCGATGCCCAGGGCGACAAACAGTCCCGTCTTGAGCAATTGGCCCTGGCGCGTCTCTTCTTCGGTATGGTAGTGCTCCGCCATGTAGTCGTGGGGGATGAGGGCGTCAATCAGGAACATCGCAAACATCCCGCCAAAGAAGGCCAGGTGGGCCGGGCCGAAACCGATGGCGTCAATCCCACCTTGCAACAACTCGACGAAGGAGACCAGGATCATCACCCCGCCCGAGAAGCCTAACGTGAGGGTCATGAAGCGCGGGCCGGGCTTGCGGACAAAGACGCCCAGTAGGCTGCCCAGCGTCGTGGACAGCCCGGCCAGAGCCGAGAGCAGCAATGCGAAGCCGACTGTGGAATTCATTCTATCTATTCTCCTCTGACTATCACAGCTATCGGGAAGTTCACACTCCCTTCGCTCACTCAGTTAATGACCCGTATCCAAAAACTCCTTCAGGACAGCAGTATAGGCCTCAGGGAAAAACATAAACGTGTGATGCCCGCCCTCCTCAAACAAGTGCGTCTGCGCTTTGGGGTAACGCGCTTGTAGCTTTCCCAAACTGGCAGATGCCGCCTTGTCATCCTTCGACGCAAGGATGAGGGTTTCTCCAGCCCAGGATTTGAGCACCTCTGGCTTGGACACGAAGCTGCGCCGGGTTTCCACGGCACCCTCCAGAAACCGCACAAACATGGTCTTGGTGATGCGCGAGCTGGCTTCGCGGAAATACGCGTTGTGAAACTCGATCCACTTGCTGGAGGGCGGAACATTGCCCGTCGTCATCTTCATCACTATCCGCCGCGTGACAAAGAGGGGTAGTATCTTGACCAGCGAGAGCATCTTCTTCAGCTTGTTTGCCGCTTCCGCGTCCCTTTCGAGGATGCCGCAGTGAGACAACACCAGGCGCTCCACCCGCTCCGGGCACTCCTGGATGAAGTACTGCGCCACTCCCCCGCCGGCAGAAAGCCCAATCACAGTTGCCTTCTCTACCCCTTCGGCGTCGAGGATATGGACGATGGCACGGTACACGTCGTCCATGCTGAACGTGCCTTGTAGCGTGTATGAATCGGGCACAATGATGCAGTGCGTTTGCTCAAGAGCCAGGGCGGCGTGGAAATACATGTCGGCTGCCAAGAATCCACCGGGCAAAAAGAGCAAGGCCCTGTCCCCTTGCCCGGAGGCAATATACCGCCAGAGCGTACCGTCAACATCCAACTCCCGATAGGGATGGTTGGCACGAAACTCTTGCAGGAGCCGCCTCTGCTCATCGGACACATCTTTGTAGATCTCGTCAAAGCTCGCCTTGCCGGCCCTTGCCCCATCCAACTTGATCATTGACAAACCTGCCAGCACCAAGCCACCGACCAGAACGGAGACCCACTGCGTCAGGCCCAGGAAACTCACCTGAAAATGGAACCAGTAATCCTTGTAGCCCGCCAGGCCTTCCGTCCCTGGGATCACGATGAAGTCGGGCTGAATGGTGACGAAGATGAGCCAATCAAGGATCAGGAGATCCCACACAGCAAAGTAGAACAGGATCATCGCACTGTTGGCAAACGCGGCCAGAAACGACAGTTTGCCGCCGTTCTGCTGCCGCAGCCTGGCGTTTGAGTAGAGTACCACGCCGATGGTGACGCCGAAAAACAGCACGCCGACGATGATCGTCTGAGCAGGTGGAATGGTAACGTCTCCGACCGCAGCCTGGATATCCGGCGGGTAGTCGTGGACCCACATCGTCGGATTCACGTAAAGAGACCCGTAAATGATGATCGTGAGCAGCACGTTCAAGATCATGCCATCTACGAGTACTCGCTTGAGCGACAATTGACCTTTCATGACAAAAACCTCCTGCGTCAGGTGATAGCCATCATTCCAGCCGGTAGCCGCTTTCCTCCCAGGCCCGGCGCATTACGGGGTTGCGCCTCAGGTAAGCGTCAACGACCTCTTTGGGGACGCCGTTGGCCGGGCAGGAGAAGTTCACGCAACGCGTGCAGACGTGCTTCCTCAGGCTAAATATGAAGCTAACCACCCCGGCCAGTGCGAGCACCGCCAGGATGTACTCCTTGCCGATGATCAGGAATGGGAATGGGTAGAATGCAATCAGCCCGGCCCCCACCAAGAACTGCACCTTCTCCGAGGTGCTCATCGTCTCCGGGTGGTAGCGCCAGATCTTGATCACCCCGTAATTGGCCAGGCAGTGCAGAATACGCGTATCCTCAGCCCAGTAGGGGCAGTGACTGCACAGAAAGGGTCATCTTTCTACATCCTTCTTACAGCGCACTTGACATCGGCGACAAAATGAATACAATAGAGGCGTAAAGATGCTAAATGCTTCTCTCGATACCTCTTTCTGGAATATAGCGGCTCAGGTCGGCGTCGCACCCTACCTGTTTACCTACTTCCGCATCCACTACTGCCGGGCTGTCGAGGACGAAATTGTCACCACGGACCCAGACGAAACGCCGCTGATCTACCCGCAGGCCATGTTGTTCAAGGTCATGCAAGAAGACGGCCGCCTGCACCATGCCGAACCTGAGCGTCCTTGGACACTTGCGGAGGCTGGCGTCTACAACGAGCCCGGCCTTGATCCGAATGGCAGAGCGAGTGGCTGACGAAATTGCCAGGGAAAGAGATGAACTATGAGTGTATCAACTATTACTAAATCCATCCGCCTCACTCGTGCGGAAGCGGAAGAACTTACCGAAGTGGCCCGCCGGGCGGCCGCCAGCGAGTCCGCCCTGATGAAAAAATGGATCCTGGAAGGCATCCAAAGCCAGAAATTGGAACGAGCCATCCGGGCCTATATGGAACGGGAGACCGACCTGCGCGGCGGGGCTGTGATGGCCGGGGTCTCCTTCAATCATTTTCTGCACGAGATCCAGAAGCGCCATATCATTATCCTTGAAGACGACCACTTCCTCGATCGCCTGACCGGGCTGGCCGATGCTTTTGACAGCGAACCGCTGCGCCAGGCGATAGAGCGGGTGGCATCCACTCCTGACTGAACCGGCCCCACGAGGTCCGCGAGGGTCACTACCCTGAGTGCCCCCAGCCGTGCTCGCGCTCTCCCTCCCGCATCTGTCGGCGCAGGTGCTCTCTTCCCGGGTCGGTGATGCTCAACTGCTCCTCCCCCACCAGCCAGCCGCGCTCGAACAACTCTGTTATGCTCTGGTCAATCATCTCGCTGGCCTGTAGCTGGTCGGCCAACTCCAGCTCTCGCAGTACTGGATTACTGCTGAAGTCGAGGGCCTGGTGCACCCGCGCGACCATCTCTGCGCGCGTCAGCACCCCTTGTTTCTCGACCAGATAGAGCATCCAATCGCGCAACTGTGTCTGCCGGAATCGCTCGTACCGCTCGACGAGCCCAAACTTGTAGTGGGAGAGGTCTGCCTCCTCCTCGCCCAGGGAACGAACGAGTTCAATCGCCAACTCGACCGCACTCTTGAGGATCAAAAGGGCCACTGTCAGCCCAACCAGCGTATCCAGCAATGGGAAACGAAGCAATGAGGCCACCAGCCCGGTCGTGACGCTGGCGGCGACGATGACGTGGTTGCGCGAATCCACCGACTGGGTGATAAGCGCCAGGCTGCCACTGCTCAACCCCACGTAACGCTGGTAGGCCCACAGCAGCAAGCAGACCAGCGCAGAGAGGATTGCCGCCAGGAAGGTGAACCAATCCACGTCGGGCTCAGATGGGACGAAGAAGCGCCGTACCGCTTCATAGAACGTGAGGCCGCCGGTGACCAGCATCAGCAGCACCAGCACGACGTTGATGACGCGCTCCTTGTCGAAGCGCAGCCCAGCATACACCAGCAAGCTGGAGAAGCCATCGAGGAGGGTGTCAGTGGCGTCGTTGATCAAACCCACACTGCCCGAAAGCAGCCCCGCCGGCAGCTTGAGCGCGGCCAGCCCCAGGTGCACGCCCAGCGAGACCTTGGAGACAGTCTGGGGTTGCAGCAATTTGCGCACCTGCGCCCCAAAACGGCGCATCCGGGCTAGGCGCTCACCTGCTCTCTCACGCCCTAGCGCGGTCAGCGCGTACCGCTCGCCCTGACGCACAACCCAGCCCATCTCCGTCATCCCCTCTAAATCCTGTGCTAGGTCTTGCACCAAATCGGCACGATGAGCGGGTTCGCGAGCGTGGAGCTGGGCTGCGAAGAAGCCGAAGCGCCGACCGAAGGCCATGAACTGCTCCTCAATCTCAGGCGGTGTCCTGGGGCCGTCCCACAGGCACATGGCGATCATGTCCTCGTGCTCTTGCTCTTTACGCTGACGGTTACGCAAATCACGTCCTGGCATCCCTTAATCGTCCTTTCTCCGTCAGCGCCCACACCCGCGTTGGGCCGCCGATGGCACAGGTCTCGGCCAGAGGACAGGCAGCACACCGGCCTTGGCAATCGCCAGCCACTGGTCGCAGGTATCCCCTCTGCACCAGATCCTCGATCATCTGCCTCAATAGCTCCTCGCTCACCCCCAGTTCCCGAGCCAGCTCAGACAGGTTGTACGTTCCCCCCTCGGCTATCCGCCGCAGCAACTCCTCCAACATCTAACATCCCCCAAATCAACAATCGAAAATTGGCAATCGGCAATCGAAAATCCTACACCCCCCATCCTACCAGCATAGCTACTTGATAGATGGCGATGCCCACGCCGAAGGATAGGACCAGCGACAGCGCGATGCTGAAAGCGGTCCATTTCCATGATCCCGTCTCCTGCCGGATGGTAGCCACCGTGGCCACGCAGGGAATGAACAAAATCTGCACCGCTAGGAAGGCCAGCGCCGCTGCTGATGTCAGCACCCCAGACAGTACCTCGCCCAGACGTACCCCTTCCTCACCCGCGCCATAGAGAACGCCCAGAGTAGCGATGGTGTTCTCCTTGGCTACGAAGCTGGTCAACAGCGCCACCATCATTCGCCAGCCCAGGCCCATCAGTGCTCCCAACGGCGCCAGCAGCCGGCCAATGGCTGCCAGGTAGCTGGACTCGATCTCCCCACCGGGCAAGACCGACAGCGCCCAGACCACCACGGAGACGACCAGGATGATGCTGCCTGCCTTCTTCAGGAAGGCCACCGACCGCTGCCACACCAAAAGGCCGATGGTGCGAGCGTTGGGCAGGTGATATAAGGGCAACTCCATGATGAAGGCCATGTGCTCGCCCCCCAGCACCATCTCGTGGAGGGCAACGCCTACGATGGCCAGCATCACTAAGCTGAGCCCTACCAGGCCCCAGGAGACCAATGCGGCATGGGGGCCGAAGAAAACGGGGGCCAACACGGCTACCACGGCCATGCGGGCCGTACAGGGCACCAAGGGGGCTACCAGGATGGTCAGAAGCCTGGCCCGCTGCCCCTCTATCACCCGTGTCCCCATCACCGCTGGCACGTTGCAGCCGAATCCCAGGAACAGTGGCAGAAAGCTTTTGCCGTGCAATCCCATCAGGTGCATGAAGCGGTCCATGACGTAGGCCGCTCGAGCCATGTACCCTACGTCCTCCAGCAGTCCCAGAGCAGCAAAGAAGATAACCAAAATGGGCAGAAAGGTGATCACCATCCCTGCCCCACCGATCACCCCGTCGGCCAGAAGCCCCACTAACCAGACGGGTGCACCACTTAGAGCCGAGCGCACCCATTCCGCTCCGGCCTGCACCAGGTAGGTGTCCAGCAACTCCTGCAACGGCGCGCCCACGGTGTAGGTCAGCCAGAAGACCAGGCCCAATATCCCCACCAGGACCAACAGCCCCCAGAAGGGGTGAGTGGCGATGCGGTCCACCCGGTCGGTCAGAGTGACCTGGCCGATCCGGGGGCGGACCACGGCGGCGCGAACCATCCGCCCGATCCATTCGTAGCGGCCACCGGCCACGGCCAGGATGGCGTCCTCGTGCTGCATCAGGATGTTGTGCACCTCCCCCCAGCGAGCCTCGTCCAACCGCTCTCGCATCATGGAGGTGATCTCCTCGTCACCCTCTAGGAGCTTAAGAGCTACCCAGTCCTTCAGGTAGGGCTCCGGCACGGCCCCAGCAATAAGCTGCTGTATCTGAGACAACACTGCCTGGTGATCCGCACGAATCTCTGGGCGAATGGGAGCGTAAGCAGTCGTATCCTGGAACACCCGATCCACCGCCTCCATCAACTCCCGCACACCCTGGTTCTTAGTCGCTACCATAGGCACCACCGGCAGGCCCAGTGCTGCCTCCAGCACGTGGGGCTCAATGTGCATCCCCTGCTGCTCGGCCACATCTACCATGTTCAGGCCCAACACCACCGGCGCTGGCAGGGACAGGAGCTCCGCCACCAGGTACAGATTCCGTTCCAAAGCCGCCGCATCCACGATGGCCACCACCACGTCGGGCCGTTCCTTGATGATGTAGTCGCGGGCAATTCGCTCCTCAAGGGAGTTGGCGGTAAGGCTGTAGGTGCCGGGCAGGTCCACAATGCGCACCTCGGTGCCGTTGTGATGATAGGTGCCAATCTTCTGCTCGATAGTCTTGCCCGGCCAGTTACCCACGTGCTGGCCGAGGCCGGTTAACAGGTTGAAGACGGTGGATTTGCCCACGTTGGGTTGCCCGGCCAACGCCACGGTGATTTGATTTCGGATTTCGGATTTCGGATTGCGGATTTGATCACTGGCCATTGGTCGCTATCTCCACCAGCACCTTCATCGCCTCACCTCGGCCTAAAGCCACCCGGGTGTCCCGCACCAGGACGATGACGGGGCCGTGGCCGAAGTTTTGCATCATGGTCACCTCGGCCCCTGGAGTGAAGCCCAGCGCGGCCAGGCGGCTCACGAATCCCCGCCCTCCGGCTAACTGGCGCAACACCCCCACCCGACCGGGGGCCAGAATGCTCAGCGGTATCCGCTCTTGGCTCATTAAGACCCTCCTGCTTTGCCAAACGTTACAAAAGCAGTCACAGTGGCCGCACTACGATCTGTGAGGCCAGCTCTCGCCCCAAGACGTGTCGCGCTTCTCCGACCTGCACCGTCAGTGGGCCCTGGAAAGGAGCTACTGCCTCGACCTGCACCGTGGCTTGGGGTTCCAACCCCAGAGTAGCCAGATACTGCAACAGGGTGACGTCCCCCTCCGGCACGCGCAGTATCCTCGCCTTTTGTCCTGCCGTTAGTTCGGCCAGAGGACACCCGGCCTCGACGGCCATCTCTCCCTCGGCTGTCGGCATTGGGTGGCCGTGAGGGCACGTCCCCGGCTCGCCGAGAAGCTGGGCCAGCCGTTCCTCCACCAGAGGCGAGGTGGCGTGCTCCAGCCGACAGGCTTCCTCGTGCACTTGGTCCCAGGAGAGACCCAGCACGTCTGTCAGAAAGCGCTCCCACAAGCGATGGCGGCGGATCACCGCCAGAGCCTGGGCCTGGCCCGCTGGCGTCAGCGATACCCCCTTGTATGGCTCATAGAGGACCAGCTTCTGCTCAACCAGCTTCCTGACCATCTCATTGGCCGACACTGGCGATATCTTCAAGCATTCGGCCAGGGTGGAGAGAGCGACCGGCTGCCCTTCTTCCCTGAGTTTGTAGATCGCCTCCAGATACTCCTCAATACTCTCAGTCACCATTGGCTCCTCCTTAGAATAATGGGTACACCCCGATAATATCTTAAGGTATACCTAATTATACACCTTTGGCTCACCAATGTCAAGTGCTCTGGGCAAAAAATGCAAGATTTTAAGGTTCGCCATAATAAAGAAAACACTGCCGTGACACCAGCCTATCACAGACGCTCTCTCACGCTGTACAGGCCGGGAAAAAGAAAAGCCCCAGCCCAGCGGCGTTAACCGCCGGGTTGGGGCTGGGCCGTCTCGTCACTGAGAAGGGTCACCACCCACCTTATCTTAAATCACCTCGATCCCCTCTCCCTCCACCACTTCGCCAATCGTCCAATGCTCCTGGCCCTCAGTGCTGAAGAGGGCGGCCAGCTCCGCCAGCTTCCTCGATGGGACAGCGATTAGTAGCCCGCCTGACGTTTCGGGGGTATATAGAAGCATCTGCATCTCTTCTGGAATGCCCGGGGCAAAACGTACTTGAGCCGCATAGTGCTCCTGATTTCGGCAAGCGCCTCCAGGGAAAAGCCAATCCTCAGCGTACCCCCTTGCCCCTTCCAAGAAGGGTAGTTTCTCCAAATGGAATCGTATCCCCACCCCGCTCTTTTCGGCCATCTCCTGGGCATGGCCCAGCAGGGCGAAGCCGGTGATGTCGGTACAGGCGTTTACCCCCACGCTTTGCATCAGCCGGGCTGCCTCGCAGTTGAGCTTCTTCATACTTTCCACCGCCGCTTCCACGTGGCTTGGATCGGCCACCTGTCCCTTGAGGGCGGTGGTAATGATCCCAACCCCCAGGGGTTTGGTCAGGATGAGGACATCGCCAGGCTTGGCCCCTGCCTTGGTCGCCACACGATTGGGGTGGACGAAACCCATCACCGACAGGCCATAAGTGGGTTCCTTGGCATCAATGGTGTGGCCGCCGGCCAGGATGCCCCCCGCCTCGGCCACCTTCTCCGCGCCGCCGCGCAGGATCTCAGCGACAATCTCCGACGGGAGGTCGGGGGGGAAACCGCAAATGTTGAGCGCCAGCACAACCTCGCCGCCCATAGCATAGACGTCGCTCATGGCGTTGGCTGCGGCAATGGCCCCGTAGTCGTAGGGATCATCAACGATGGGCGGGAAGAAGTCGAGGGTTTGGATTACCGCCACCTCGTCGTTGATTTTATAGACAGCGGCATCGTCGCTCACCTCCAGCCCGACGAGCAGGTTAGGATATTCTTCAGCGCGAAACATCTCGCGCAATGGGCGCAGAACCTGCGCCAGGGCCTCAGGGCCCCTCTTGGCCGCTCAACCGGCTGCGCTGGTGAGTGCGGTCAGACGAATCTGCTCACAGGGCATGCTTTTCACCTCCTTGTACCCCACCTTCTGACAATCGAGGTGGGGTTAGATTTCGTGAATCCCCTCTATCTCAACCCGAGCCGCTTCCAGCGTCTGCAGTACCGCCTCCTGGTCGGCCCGTTTGATTCGGACGCACACCCCACAGTCGGAGCTGAGGTGGCGGGGGACGGGGATCAACTTGCAAGAAATCCCAAACTCGGCCAGCACCTTCTCCACCCGCAGGGCGTAGCTTGTGGAGTAGACCAGGACAACGGCGTACTGATTACTGTTCATCGTGTCTCCTGGGCAAGTTCGCCCACAGCAGCCACAGCAGCATCCACTTCCTCCCGCGTGTTAAAGATCCCCAGCCCAAAGCGCACCGTGCCCACCGGGAAGGTGCCGATGGTCTTATGGGCCGCGGGTGCGCAGTGCAGACCAACACGGCACATTATACCATATTCTTCGTCTAAAAGCAGCCCCACTTCTGAAGACTCCATCCCATTGATATTGAAAGAGACGGTGGCCGTCTGCCGGCTGGCGTCTAGCCCACCGTAGAGGGTCACGCCTGGAATGTCCCTTAACCCATCGATCAGCCGCCGGGTCAGTTCCACCTCGTGGGAGCGGATGGCGTCCACACCTCGCTCCAGCACCCAGCACACGCCGGCCTCCAGCCCCGCCAGGCCCACCGCGTTGGATGTGCCGCTCTCATATAGGTCGGGCAGGAAATCGGGCTGCTCCTCCCACTCTGAACGGCTGCCGGTGCCACCCCGTTTGAGCGGCTCCAATCGGGTCACTTCAACCCGCTCGCCGATGATCAGTCCCCCCGTGCCCATCGGCCCATAGAGCGACTTGTGGCCGGTGAAGCCCAGGAGGTCTACAGCATCGGCCTGCACATCCATCGGGTAGGCCCCGCCAGTCTGCGCCGCGTCCACCAGGAGGAGCAAGCCGTGACAGCGGGCGATGCGCCCCACCTCGGCCACCGGGAGCAATGTGCCCACCACATTGGAGGCGTGGTTGAGAGCGATCATCGCCGTGTTGGGGCACACCGCCGCCTCCACATCGGCGGGGTCGAGGAAGCCTTCAGTCGAGCACCGCACTACCGTCACCTCGATACCTTGCCGCTCAAGAGCACGCAGCGGACGCATCACCGAGTTGTGCTCCATGCTGCTGGTGATGACGTGGTCGCCAGGACGCAGGAGTCCCCGCAGGGCCAGGTTGATCGCCTCGGTCACGTTGTGGCCGAAAACCACCCGCAGCGGATCCGGCGCGTTGAACAGTTCAGCCACCGCATCACGGGCGTTGTAGACGATGCGTCCCGCCTCCACTGCCAGGCGATGGGCAGAGCGGCCCGGATTGGCACCCACGTCATTCAAGAAGTGAACCATAGCCTCGGCCACGCCCGGCGGCTTGGGCCACGAAGTGGCCGGATTATCAAGGTAAATCATCTTTACCTCCAGAGGTGACGGGCACTTGGTAAGTGCCCGTCACCTGCGGCTATCACTTCGTGATGGTCAACTTGAACTCACCCCCCATCTCCTCGACCTCGACCTGGCAGCCGAGTTTCTCGGCCGCACGCCGCACGTTCTCGCGCGAGGTCACGGTCTCGACCAGCACCTCAATGGGGAATTGACCCTCCTGGATGGCCCTCCTGGTCAGGATGACCGGCTGAGGGCAGGAGAGGCCACGAGCATCTACCATTTTAGTCATTGTCAAACCTCCAGTTTTTACTTCTCGCGCATGGTCAAGCCGATGACCAGGCAAACCACCAGTCCCAGGATCACGGCAGCCATCCCGTAGGGCGAGATGCCGCCCACTGTGCCGCTGGCGACACTATCGGGCTTGCCGGCCAGCGCGAAGTTGTGGGCGAAGGCCGCGCCGGTGATCATTCCCAGGACGAAGACACCCGCGTCGCCGTCTCCTTCGCCGGAGAGGAATAGTTGTCGGCCTGGGCAGCCGCCAGCCAGGGCGAAGGCGAGCCCGGCCAACACCATCCCCAAGAAGTTCCACAGATGGCTGCTGTGGGCCACAGGCTGGCCAAAGAAGCCGAAATTCACCTGCCCCAGGATCAGGTTTGCGATGAAAGCCACCACCAGCAGCGCACCGAGGCCGCTGATGAGATGGGTGTCGCCCATCAGGACGACGTCTCGGATGGAGCCCATGGTGCAAAAACGGGTGCGCTGGGCCAGGAAGCCAATCACCAGCCCCACGCCCAGGGAGATGAGCAGATGGGCGTGCATTGATCCAGGGCCTTCCTCACTGAAGAAGATGGGGCCGCCCTCGCTGAACTGCGGCCGGAAGATGCGCAGCAGCAACAGGCCGATCATAATGACCGGCATGATCCACCCGACGGCGGGATACGTCTTGTAGGAGCGGCCCAGGTTGTAGCCGGCCTTGAGGAACTGGACGCCGATGGTGACGCCGGTGGCCAGCCCAGCCAGGCCCAGGATGGCGTTCAGGTCACCGCCGGCCAGCCGCAGGAGCGTGCGCCAGGGGCAGCCCAGAAAAGCCAGCGAGCCAATCATGGCGAACACGCCCAGGACGAAGCGGACGATGGGGGTGGAGCCGGAGCGGGGCTTGAACTCGCGGAAGAGGAGCGCCGCAATAGTCGCGCCCAGCACGAAGGCGATGATCTCCGGCCGGATGTACTGGACGACAGCGGCGCGGTGAAGTCCCAGCGCCCCGGCGATGTCCCGCTCGAAGCAGGCCACGCAAATGCCCATATTGGGCGGGTTGCCGGCCTTTTGCAAGAGCGGGGCCAGGACGCCGATGACGGCTCCGGCCAGAACGATGCCCCAGCGCGAGGCAAAGAAACGGGTAAGCTTTTCGGACATGGTGTGTACCTCCTGAAAAGTGTGATCTCCACACGTCCTTCGACAGGCTCAGGACACAGTGTGGGCAAAACAAAAACCGCCGCCGGCACACGCCAGCGGCGGTAGTTGCCCCAGGAGGGACACCACGTCCAGGCTCAGGGCGCGGTCACATCACCGCCCGTTCGGCTGAGCCTGGCCGAAGCCCCTGGCGTATGCAGGCTGGCCTGTGGACGCCAACCGGTGCCCCAAGCCACCCCTCAGATGCGGCGGTAATGCAACAACACGATCATTGCTCCTGTAACCTCCATTGCGAACACAGACAAGTTTACCACAAAAGCCTGATGGGCACAAATAGGGACACGCCAGCCAGACAGAAGTTGACTAAATTGGAAATCAGGGGTATGATTGAACAAAGCCTGCTGCTTGGAAGACGCGCACCTCCGGGAGGACTCAGGCGGTTGATAAGGAGAGAAGCACTGGAAGTAGCCCAAAGGATACTGATAGCAGTGATGGTCGCCATCGCTTTGGCCATCGCCTATCTGATCCTGCGTACATTGTGGTCGCCTGAGCCTCAGTACGCCAGGTCTACGCCGGTCACTGCCACACTCACCCCGACAAGAATTCCCACTGCCACCAAGATCCCTCCCTCACCGACTCCTACCAAACCTCCCAAGAAGATCGGATTAGTCGCCGGACACTGGAGCGCTGACCCCCGGAGATACGATCCAGGTGCTGTCTGTCCCGATGGCCTGACAGAGGTGGAAATCAATTTGGCCATCACCCAGTTGGTGAAGGCCCTGCTGGAAGACCAGGGCTACGCAGTAGACCTCCTGGAGGAGTTCGATGCGGCGTTAGATGGCTACCAGGCTGATGCCTTGGTCTCCATCCACGCGGATTCTTGCGACGTACCCAGGGTCAGCGGGTTTAAAGTAGCCAGTGTACTGCATAGCGCCTTACCCGAGGAAGAGGATTTCCTGGTGAAATGCCTGCGAGAGGAGTATCAAGCAGCCACAGGCCTCTCGTTCCACCAGCACAGCATAACCTACGACATGACTGAGTACCATGCTTTCTACGAGATAGATTCTCAGACCCCGGGGGCGATTATCGAGACTGGCTTCATGGCCGCTGACCGGCAGATCCTCTTGGAGCAGCAAGACAAAGTGGCCCAGGGCATCGCCAATGGCATCGTCCGTTTCTTGGAAGCCGACTCAGACTGAGCGGCTCGACTGAGCTCGCCGAAGTCTTCAGACCCCGACTATGGCTCCCCTAACTCCTCCACAGGCACATCTCGATACTTGTCCCCTTCGTCAATGAGCATCACCGGAATATCATCGCGGACAGGGTACTTGCGGTCACAATCCCGGCAGACAAGCCATTGCTCCCTGATAAAGTCAAGGAGGCCAGCGTCAGGGCCGTTCCGCACGCAGGCGGGGCAACGCAGGATATCTAATAGGTCTTGGCTCACCATTTCACATTCCTCCTCGATTCAAAATTGCAAATTGGAGAGTTGGGGGCAACCCGGAACTTGCCAGACTCAGTAGATGGACATTTTAAGGATTGATCGGCTGGGCCATGGCATAGATAACTGAGATGGTGCCGTAGACCTGTTCAACAGCCCGTGCCAGAAACCGCGCCAGCCGCTGCAACTCCAGCCG
>JBAWAP010000379.1:0-22992 GCA_049589355.1 Anaerolineae bacterium | reverse complement strand
GCGGGGAGGTGCCCGTGTGCGGGGAGGTGACTGTGTGCGGGGAGGTGCCCGTGTGCGGGGAGGTGCCTGTGTGCGGCGACCTGGGCGATCAGTAAGCGGCGCTGGTGGGCCAGACCTGCTACAGCGTAGGCGAGGCCAAGAACACTTACGGCACCGGCTGCTTCATGCTGCTGAACACTGGCCGCGAGATCGTCCCCTCGCCGAGTGGGCTGCTGACCACTGTGGCCTATGGTGTGGAAGAGGGCTAGGCCACCTACGCTCTGGAAGGTTCCATCGCCATCACCGGGGCGGCCGTCCAGTGGCTGCGGGACAACCTGAAGATCATCGAGAACGCCGCGGAGACGGAGGAAATCGCCAGGGAGGTTGGCGACTCCGGCGGCATCTACTTCGTGCCTGCCTTCTCCGGGCTTTTCGCCCCCTACTGGGACATATACGCTCGCGGCGTCATCGTCGGCCTGACCCGCTATGTCCGCAGGGAGCACCTGGTGCACGCTACCCTGGAGTCCATCTGCTATCAGACCAAGGACGTCCTGGAGGCGATGCAGAAAGACTCCGGCGTGGAGCTCGCGGCCCTCAAGGTGGACGGTGAGGCGGTGAAGAACAACTACCTGATGTAACTGCAGGCCGACATCCTGGGCGTGGAGGTGATTCGCCCTACTATTGACGAAACCACGGCCCTGGGCGCTGCCTACGCCGCCGGGCTGGCCACAGGCTTCTGGGGGAGCCTGGACGACCTGCAGGATAACTGGGGCATAGACCGCATCTTCAAACCCCGGTGGGATGAGGTCCGGCGCGAGGAAGGGTACGCCGGCTGGAAGCGGGTGGTGGAACGAGCTCGGGGATGGGTGCAGTAACTTACAACACTTACGGAGGAGACAGATATGACAGAGAGGACGTATATTCCTGTTGACGTCGTTGAAAGCTTTATGATGGACGTGTTCCAGGGGCTCGGCGTGCCTCAGGAGGAGGCGAGGATCTGTACCGACGTGCTCATCGCCTCCGACCTGCGAGGCATCGAATCGCACGGCGTTGCCCGCCTCAAGTACTACTACGATCACATCAAGGCCGGCGTCCAGTTCACCAGGACCGAGATGGAGACCGTCAAAGAGACGGAGACCACTGCTCTGGTGGATGGACATCACGGCATGGGGCACGTGATCGCCTACCGCTCCATGCGGATCGCGATGGACAAGGCCAGGAAGTACGGCCTGGGCGCGGTGGCGGTGCGCAACGGCACGCACTTCGGCATCGCCGGTTACTACGCACTGATGGCCGTTAGAGAGGGGATGATGGGGCTTGCAGTGACCAACACCCGTCCGTCCATCGCCCCCACCTTCAGCACCGAGCCGATGCTGGGCACGAATCCCATCGCCTTCGCCGCGCCGTCCGATATGGATTACCCCTTCTGCTTCGACGGCGCCACCTCCATCACGCAGCGGGGCAAGATCGAAGTGCTGGCCTGGGCCGAAAAGCCCGTGCCCGAAGGCTGGGTGATTGATGCCGAGGGGAACCCCATGACCGATGCAGACAGGATTCTCAAAGACCTGGGGGCGGCGACGGCGGCCCTCCTGCCGCTCGGTGGTGCGGGAGAGCTGCTGGCCGGGTACAAGGGCTATGACCTGGCTACCGTGGTCGAGGTACTCTCCGCCTCGCTATGTGGTGGGAAGTTCTTGAAAGACCTCCTCGGGCTCGCTGAGGATGGCTCTCGACGCCCCTACATGTTGGGGCACTTCTTCCTGGCCATTGACATCGAACACTTCATCCCCCTGGACGTCTCCCGTCGCACCACCGGCCAGATCATGCGCGCGCTGCAAAACGCGCGCCAAATGCCAGGTCAGGAGCGCATCTACGTAGCCGGTGAGAAAGAGCATGAGAACGAGAAGCGCATCCGTAAGGAGGGCATCCCCGTGAACCCCAACCTGCGGCGGGAGCTACAGACCATGCGGGACGAGCTGAACGTCTCCGGGTACGAGGCATATTTCTGAGATTCCCGCTTGGGCAAAAGCGGCAATTCGTGGTACAATAGCCAGAGAAGCGTGGGCATTAGATCGAGAGAAGGGGACATACCATGTTCGGTTTTAATCGTATTACCTCTGATCCAAACATACTTGGCGGTAGAGCGTGCATCCGTGGGATGCGCATTTCGGTGTCACTCATCGTCAACCTGGTAGCCAACGGGATGACAGTCGAGGAGATCATAGACGAGTATCCCGATCTGGAGCCGGAAGACATCCAGCAGGCTTTGCACTATGCGGCCTGGGCTGCCGAAGACATCGTCTACATCCCCGAGGGAGTTCCCGCATAAAGTTTCTTTGCTGAAAGTGAGGAAGGAGATGGACCAATCAACCATTGACACGATTTCTCAGCAGGAATTTGATGAGGCCATTGAGCGATACATCAGTTGGGCATCGGAGTGGGATGGTGCTTTGCCGGCGGATGTTTTCTTTGGGGTCTGGGCTGATCTCCGGCACCGGGAGCGGCCGGTCGAACTGCGCGCATGCATCGTGGAGGGGCGTTTGGGACTGACTCCCATGCCGGGAAGCCCGGTACAGGTCCGGGATAATCGCATCTGTCTGGAAGATGGGCGAGAATTGGTGATTCAACTGGAGACCGTGCAGTAGTCACACCTCGTGTGGCGGAGCTGAGCTACACAGCCTACGACTTGCAACTCTTCGCACAGGGCATTCTGGATAGGATGAAGAAAGGGTCTCGCCGCGTGATGAAGCACAAACGGAGATTCCTGTTCGCCGGCTTGGCGGGTGCTTTGGTTGCCGCCGGGTGGTGGCTGTACAATCGCCGCCCGCGTGGACGCATCCCAAGCCAGGAAAGCCTGGATGATCCGGAGGTCACGCGAGCCTACGGGTGGGTGGCGATGATGCCACCCATGCGGTTGTTGCGCTGGTTCGTGGCCCACCGCGCGGTCGGGATGACCAGGCGCGGAGAGGCAGCGGATATGGGATGCGGCCCAGGGCAGTTGGTCATCGAGCTGGCACAACGGTCGCCTGGGCTGCACGTGACGGGCATTGACCTATCGGACGAGATGATAGCGCTAGGCCAGGACAATGCCCGTCGCGCTGGCGTGGCGGACCGGGTCTCGTTTCGCTGGGGAGACGCGCAGCAGATTCCGTTCCCGGACGCTTCGCTGGACCTGGTCGTCAGCACTTTGTCACTGCACCACTGGGGCGATCCAGTGGCGGTGTTGGACGAAATCGCCCGCGTCTTGCGTCCCGGCGGTTCCTTCTTGATCTTCGACCTGCGCCGTGACATGGCTGCCCCGTGCAGGCTACTGTTGTGGTTCGCCACTCACGTTGTCATGCCAGCGACATTGCGCCGGGTGAGCGAACCGTTAGGCAGCCGCAACGCAGCCTACACCCCGCAGGAAGCAGCACGCTTGGCTGAGCAATCACGCTTGAGCAGTTGGCACATTACCCGTGGGCCGCTATGGCTAACCATTGAAGGAACGGCTGTGGCAGCATGATCATAGACGAGTATCTCACCGAGAAGAAACGCTAAGATGATGAAGACGGTGATGTGTCGTTAGGAAGCCGAGGCTGAGGCGAACTGTGTCCAGTTTCGGGAGGGGTTCGAGTCGTTTGCTGCTTGGTGATTTGCCAAATTCATAGGTATTTGCTATAATTAAATTGGCGGGGCGTAGCGCAGCCAGGTAGCGCACTTGAATGGGGTTCAAGTGGTCGCCGGTTCAAATCCGGCCGCCCCGACCATGAGTATATGGCAACAGCCAGGCTGAGCTATAAGCCATAGGCTACTAGCCATCAGGTTGAATGGCCGATGGCCCCAATGCTGTCGGCCATTGCTCATATTGAAGGCTGCCAAGGGATGGAACAGCAAGCCACGAGGAACAACAATGCCCAGAATCTCTGAGTTCTTCGGGATTGCGATCTACATGTACTACAAGGATCATTCGCCACCGCATTTCCATGCCATCTACGCGCAGTATGATGCCGCGGTTGGCATTGATCCAGTAGAAGTGTTGGAGGGAATTTTGCCCCGGCGGGTACAGTCACTGGTCTTTGAATGGGCAGCCATGTATCAGGACGAGTTGCAGGCCAATTGGGAATTGGCGCGAGCGGGTCTACCGCTGCAGCGTATCCCCTCGCTCGAGTGAAAACAGGAGGATGAACGATGATTTTGCATATCTTTAAGGCTGAAGTCTGTGGGCCCCACTCACTGCGGTTGACATTCAGTGACGGTACGCGCAAACGAGTGGATCTTTTTCCACTGCTAGATAGTCCTATTTTCGAGCCCTTGCATGACCCGGCCTATTTTGCTCGGGTGGTTATAGACCCTGTGGCAGGCACAGTGGTTTGGCCTAATGAAGCCGATTTCGCACCAGAGGCGCTGTATGAGTTAGAGGCTGAGGAAGAACCTATAGGTGAGCTAGCACTCAGTGGTAAAACACCTGTAAGGGCATATCCATAACTCCCTCCCGCCCTGACCTGTCAGCTGCAGCCGACCTTGGTCCGACCGAGCAGGATAGGCCAAGGTTGTGCTTCAAACCGATAATGGGAAGGCTTGCGAAGAGCGATCCTTTTAGCTTCGAGGTCGAGCTATCCATGGACGACGTGGTCTACAGATGCGGTGACCTGACCGAGGAGGACATCGCATTTCTGCAGAAAATAGAAAACGACATGCCCATCGTGGCCGACATTAGCCGCGCCGACCTGTTGATTTATTGCCCGGTCTTCCCCAACCGCGCGGCGGTCGTAGCTCAGGCTCAGCCTCACTCCATTGCCCCGATTCATCCAGAGCCCGTTATCGGGCGGACGATAACGGTGGCTGAGGAGCCTCTTGTTTGCCAGGCCTTGGGTGGTGGGCGCTCATTGCACGGCAACAGAACGCTGATTCCCGATGTTGCTCCGGTGCTGCAGGAGGTTCACCCCATCTGCAACGGGGAAGGGAAGGTGCTCGGGGTTCTAAGCATTGAGACCAACCTCATCGAGCACGAGCGGCATCGCCGACGCAGTAAGGTCTTCCAGCGAGCTGTGAGGCAATTGCAGGAGATGTTGCTGCGGGGGGAGCTCGAAGGGGCTCAGCAGCTTTCCCCTTTCGGCGAGCACGACGGCATCATGGTCGTGGATGGCCAGGGATGGATCCAGTATGCCAGCGGCATCGCTACCAACCTCTATCGCAAGCTGGGCTATCTGGATGGCCTCCTGGGGAAACGTACCTCCGAGCTGGAAACCGAGGACGAGGCCATGATGGTCAGTGCTTTGCGCGAAAAGCGTTGCATCGAAGGGGAGACCCAGGAGGGGCGTCGCGTCTGGATCAAGAAGTCAATTCCTCTAACTGCCCGTGGGGAGTGGTTGGCGGGTTTGCGCCGCTTGCTGGGCTTGCCTCTTCCCAAGCCCCGTCTAGTTGGAGCGCTGTTAACGGTCCATGATGAGACGGAGGTACGGCGTAAGGAACGGGAGCTTAAAGTCAAGTCGGCCATGATCCAGGAGATTCATCACCGGGTGAAGAACAACCTGCAAATCATCGCTGGCTTGTTACGTATGCAGGGTAGGCGCAGCAAGTCGGACGAGGTGAGGCGAGCCCTGGACGATAGCGTAGCGCGTATCCTCAGCGTGGCCGTCGTGCACGAGTTCTTCTCGCAACAGGAAGCGAGGGTTATTAACATCAAGGATGTGAGCCAGCGCATCGTGACCCACACACGGCAGGGGATTCTGCAGCCGGATAAGCGGATTCGCTTGACCTTAAGTGGGCCAAGCATCTATCTGCCTGCCCAACAAGCAACGACCTGCGCCCTGGTCATCAACGAGTTGCTGCAGAACGCGGTGGAACATGGATACGAACGCAAGCCTGGGGGCACCATCTCAGTCAATCTCCAGGACGACGGCGACAGCGTGGTCATCGCTGTGGCGGACGACGGGCAGGGGTTGCCAGATGATTTCAGCCTGGAGCAAGCCGACAGCCTGGGCTTGCAGATAGTCCAAACCTTGGTCCAGGACGATCTCAAAGGCCAATTCGAGCTGAGGGAAGGGGATGGGGTGTCGGCGATTGTGACCTTCCCCAAACAAACTTTGGGAGGTGAGGGAACTTGGAGCGAACGAGAGTGATCATTGCCGACGATGAGTCCGTTATCCGCATGGATCTCAGGGAGATGTTGACGAACCTGGGTTATCTCGTCATCGGCGAGGTGGGGGATGGACGTAGCGCGGTGAATTTGGCTCGGGAGTTGAGGCCCGATGTGGTGATTATGGACATCAAGATGCCAGACATGGATGGCATTGATGCGGCCAAGGTCCTGACCGAGGAGAGGATCTCCCCCGTCTTGTTGCTCACTGCCTACAGCCAACAGGAGCTCATCGAGCGGGCCAAGGATGCGGGCGTGGTGGGCTACATCGTTAAGCCCTTCCGGGAGTCTGATTTGGCGCCGGCTATCGAGGTGGCTGTGACCCGCTTTGCCGAGTTCCGTGCCTTGGAAAAAGAAGTTGGCGACCTCAAGTTGGCTTTGGATACCAGGAAATCGGTGGACCGGGCCAAAGGTATCTTGATGGATACCCAGCGCCTAACCGAGGCCGAGGCCTTCCGCAAGATCCAGAAGATGAGCATGAACACCCGCAAGCCCATGAAGGAGGTCGCGGAAGCGATCATCCTGGCCCATCAGGCATCGGTAGCCAGTGATCAGTGATCAGTGGGGGGAAGATGAGGACCCCTGAACGGATCAGCAACTGGATCAGGGAAAGGGTCGAGGAAGCGGGAGCCAAAGGCGTCGTGTTGGGGATAAGCGGCGGGATTGACTCGTCCGTGACGGCTGTCCTGGCCAAAAGGGGATTGGGCGATAGAGTGTTGGGCTTGATCATGCCTTGCCACAGCAACCCGACCGACGTCGAGCAGGCCAGGCAAGTGGCCGCCAAATTCGGCATTGAAACCGAATACGTGGATTTGACCCCCGTCTTCGACCGGCTTTTGGAGGCTCTGCCCCCTGGGGATAGGGTAGCGACAGGCAATCTGAAAGCCCGTCTGCGGATGGCCGTGTGGTACTACTTCGCCAATAGCCGCAATTACCTGGTTGCTGGCACGGGAAATAAGAGTGAAATCAAGTGTGGCTACTTCACCAAGTACGGCGATGGCGGCGTTGACATCTTGCCCCTGGGGGACCTGCTCAAAACACAGGTGCGGGAGTTAGCCCGCGAGCTGGGCATCCCTGACGAGATCATCGTCAAGCCTCCCAGCGCAGGTCTATGGGAGGGGCAAACAGACGAGGGGGAGATGGGGATCACCTACGAAGAGTTGGACAAGGCCCTTTTGGCCATCAAGTCTGGTGATACTGGTCAGTGCGACCAGGAGGCTTTAGCTTGTGTGAGGTCTATGATGGCTGCCTCACAGCACAAGAGGGCTCCGATTCCGATTTGTGAACTCTGAAAACTCGGGTAGTCTCCTATAGAGCGTTGTTGCGCTCGAGTGAGTTGTTGCTTGTCTTTGCGAGGAGCGAAGCGACGAAGCAATCTCCAGCCCACGACGGAGGGGATTGCTTCGCTCCCTGCGGTCGCTCGCAATGACACAAGGAAGCAATGAGCCGAGGCCGCCTCATTGAGGTGGCCTCTCTTTCGTTAAGACTACAATCTTGAAAGGGGGACGCTATGTTCTCGGATAAGCAGGAGGTTCTGGAGAGGGTCAAAGCCGATGATGTGAAGTTTGTCAGTTTGCAGTTCACTGACATCGTGGGCACCATCAAGAATGTTACCATCCCTGTGGGACGGCTGGGGGAGGCTATGGAGAAGGGCGTCTGGTTCGATGGCTCCTCCATCGAGGGTTTTGCTCGCATCTACGAGAGCGATATGGTTTTGATGCCCGATGTCAACACCTATCGCCTTCTCCATTGGGAACCCCAGGCTAGGAAGGTAGCCCGCATCATCTGCGATGTCCATCGGCCCGATGGCGAGCCTTTCGAAGGCGACCCTCGCTACGTCCTCAAACGGGCCATTGGGACGGCGAGGAAAAGGGGCTATCTTTACAACACGGGGCCCGAACTGGAGTTCTTCTTGTTCAAGAGGGACACCGAACCCCAGATAAGGCCCGTGCCCCACGATGTGGGCAGCTATTTCGATTTCTCACCTCGAGACCTGGCTTCTCAGGTTCGGGGAGATATCACCCTGACCTTGGAAAGCATGGGGATGGAGGTGGAGATGGAGCATCACGAGGTGGCGACGGGACAGCACGAGATTGACATCCGCTATGCCGATGCCTTGACCAGCGCCGATAACGTCATGACCCTGCGCTACACTGTCAAGGCTGTCTCGCAGACCTTCGGCCTCTATGCCACCTTCATGCCTAAGCCCATCTTCGGCATCAATGGTTCGGGGATGCACACCCATCAAAGCCTTTATACCTCCGATGGAGAAAGTGCCTTCTTTGATCCGAGCGATAAGTACAAGCTCTCTAAGACCGCCTATGCTTTCATGGCTGGGCAAATAGAGCATGCCAGAGCTCTGGCCGCCATCGCGGCGCCAACTGTTAATTCTTATAAGCGTCTGACGCCCGGGTATGAGGCCCCAGTCTACATCTGCTGGGGGCAGATCAACCGCTCGGCGCTGATCCGCATTCCAAGATACTCGCCTGGCTGGGAGCAGTCTACTCGCCTTGAGCTACGTTGCCCTGACCCGAGCTGCAACCCTTACCTAGCCTTCGCCGCCATGCTCTGGGCGGGCCTGGATGGCATCGAGCGGGAGCTGGAACCACCTCCCCCAGTAGAGGAGAACGTATATGATTTCGACGACGCCAAATTGCGGGAGCTTGACATCGCCACTCTGCCAAGCACTCTTAAGGAAGCCATTGACGAGTTGGAGAAAGACGAGGTCTTGCAGAAGGCTTTAGGGGAGCACGCCTATCAGGCCTTTGTGCGGGCCAAGAAGGCGGAGTGGGACGAGTACCGCATCCAGGTAACCGATTGGGAGCTCGATCGCTATCTGGAGACGTTGTGAGTCAGGTATCAGTGATCAGGTATCAGTAATCAGCGATCACTGATTACTGATTCACTGATCACTGATTACCCCTCAACAGAGGGTGGGGGGACTTCCCGAACTTCTCTGCCGCGCAGATACTGGGCCGTCGCTCTGGTGTTTTCTTCGATGGCCAGAGCCAGATAGATGGCTTCGCCGGCGGCATAGAGGAATAGGAAGTAGAAGCCTGTCCCCAGCGCGATCCCCAAAGCGCCGAAGATACCCCCTGCGATTCCCATTAGAGGAGCATAGGGGCGGGGAAAAATACCATAGGGCCTGGCCAATCGTGTTTCTCCCCAGACCCCAGCAGCCAGAACCACCAGGGCAGCCAGGATGCCTAGAATCAGGACGATCCAGGCCAATACTTTGTAGATGTTGCCGATGATCCGTAGAACCGTAAACTTTTTCTCCATGATCGCCTCCTTAGTTCCTCGTTGAGTTGTCACTGCTTGCCTCGTTACTCAACCAAGTATACCACATAATCCATCCGAAGGCGAAATAAGTCAGTGGCGAACCCATGTAGATTTGGCAGTGAGTGAGAGCGTTTCACGGTTGGGACAAGAAAGCGCATGAATCCTTATGGCGCTGTATGAAAACATTGGCGGCCTGAGGGAAAAGGCAGATTCGCCACAACAGCGACTTTGTATAATTGCCGATGCCCACAAAGGCCGCATGAGATGCCCAGATCTCATTTGAAATCGAGCGAATCACAGATGGCATAGGTTGATTGTTTTGTCCCAAACCCGTAACGCTTCCGGTTTTGGGAGAGCGTTTCACGGTTGGGACAAGAAAACAGCGTGAATCCTTATGGCGTTGTATGAAAACATTGGCGGCCTGAGGGAAAAGGCGGGTTCGCCACAACAGCGACTTTGTATAATTGCCCGGTGCCCACAAAGGCCGCGTGAGACGCCCAGATCTCATCTGAAATCGAGCGAATCATAGATGGCCTAAGTTGACTGTTTTGTCCCAAACCCGTAACGCTCCCGTTTTGGTACTTGACATCTTGGAAAACTTGTGTTATAATATATCAGAAAGTGCTTTCATGTATGCTGCTTACATAGGCAGTGCCGATCTTCTCGAAGGAGAGAAGCCATGACCAATATAACCGTCTATGACGTGGCAAAGAAAGCCAAAGTAAGCATTGCGACCGTCTCGCGTGTGCTCAATTCCCCAGAAAAAGTTAATGAAGCCACGCGCAACCGCGTCTTAGCAGCGATTGATTCGCTTGGTTTTGTGCCAAAAGCAGAAGCCGCCGCACGCGCCAGGAAGAATAATGGTCGCATCGGTGTACTTGCCCCCTTTTTCGTTTATCCCTCGTTTGTCCAGCGACTGCGCGGTGTCGCAGCTGCGCTGGCCTATTCCCCGTATGACCTGATGATCTACTATGTTGATTCATCCGCGCGTCGCGATGGAATCCTTGCAAGCCTTTCGGTGACCCGTCGGGTGGATGGCTTGATCGTTATGGCACTGCCATTCGATGACACCGCCGCCCAGCGACTATTGAAGCATGGCATAGAGACCGTGCTCATCGAGGTCGCTCGTCCGTCTTTTAGCAGCATCGAAATTGACGATGAAACGGGCGGGAGGATGGCTGCCGAGTACTTGATCTCAAAAGGGCATCGCCGCTGCGCGTTCGTCGGTGACAAAGACTTGCCGGATTACTCCATTCATACCAGTGATCGGCGTCTTTTGGGCTATCGAAAAGCGCTCGCCTCTGCAGGTATTCCGCTTCCAGATGCGTATGTCTCGCTGGCTCCGCAGAGCCTGGAACACGCGCGTCAGCAAACGCATCTCCTCTTGGATTTGCCAGAACCTCCGATGGCAATTTTTGCCGCAAGCGATACTCAGGCCATGGGCGTACTCAAGGCGGCACACGAACGTGGTGTTTCCATCCCGAATCAACTGGCAATCATCGGGTTTGATGATCTGGATATTTCCGACTATATCGGCTTGACAACGGTACGGCAATGCTTGGAAGAATCGGGGCGGGTTGCGGTTGAGCTGTTGCTCGCCCGTTTGACAGACCCTTCGCGACCTGTGCAGCACATCAAGTTGCCGCTTTCCGTCGTACAGCGACAGACGGCTTGATCCTACTGTCACTCCGCTTACTTTCCCTCCCCTTGGAACTGATAGGGCACGTCAAGATCTGAAAGGAGGTGATCGCTTATTGTCCAATCGGACACAACAGGCTAAATCGTCTGAACAAGAAAACATGAAAATAAGGAGGAAGAAATGAAACGCTTGATTGCTAGTCTATTGATGATCATCGCGTTGATGATGATCGTATCGTGCGCCGCGCCGACGGCTGCACCCGCGTCGCCGGTGGTTCAGACCGTTGTGGTGAAAGAGACCGTGGTGGTGAAAGAGACCGCCGCGCCCGTCGTAGTGACGGCCACTCCGGCACCCAAACCAGCCGCCCAAGACACCGGAACCATCTTTGTCATGGGCCCGACCCGCGGCGTAGATGAAGAACGGTTCCTGCTTGTCCTCGCGGATTTTATGAAAGACAATCCCAAGATCAAGGTCGCGTACGCCGGTACGGCGGAATTCGAAACGCTCATCAACGTTAAAGTCGAAGCCGGCGATCCGCCCGATGTTGCCATGGTCCCGCAACCTGGCCTGATGAAGAAATTCGCCAAGGACGGCAAAATTGTCCCGCTGTGGCCCGAGGCGGTCAGCCTGATTGACAAGAACCTGCCCGGCTGGAAAGACCTCGGTTCCTACAACGGCAAGGTTTACGGCGTTTTCCACCGCGTGAACGGCAAGGGCTTTATTTTTTACAACAAGCCCGCGTTTGAAAAGGCCGGCTACAAAGTCCCGAACACCTGGGCAGAGCTGGAAAAGTTGACGGCGGATATGGCGGCGACCGGAACGCCCCCCTGGTGCGTCACGATGGAATCGGGCGCGGCCACCGGCTGGGTCGGCACGGACTGGATGGAAAACATCATGCTGCGCACGCAGTCCGTCGAAGCGTACGACAAGTGGATCTCGCACGACTTGAAGTTTAACTCACCTGAGGTCAAGAACGCTTGGACCGTCATGGACAAGATTTGGAACGATCCCAAACTGGTCTATGGCGGCAAGAAATATATCGGCACGGCCATCTGGCAGCAGGCGGGAACCGATCTCTTTGCCAAGCCGCAAAAATGCCAATTGGTTCTGCAAGGCAGTTTTTACACTGCTTTCTTCCCGAAGGACGTGCAGGCGGACCTGGACAATCAGGTCGGTGTGTTCGCGCTCCCGCCCATCGATCCCAAACTGCCCACGACCTTGGAAGTGGGCGGCGATCAGTATGTCGTGTTCAACGATCGCCCCGAAGTGCGCAAGTTCGTCGAATTCCTGGCGACCGGCAAGTCCGCCGCGGCCTGGGCCAAAGCGGGCGGCGCTGTTTTCGCCCACAAAGACCAGGACGTATCGTTGTACAAGTCGGCGCTGGACAAGTCATTCGCGAACGCGCTCATCAATGCCCAAGCTACGCGTTTCGATGCCTCTGACGCGATGGACTCGGCGGGTAACGTTGCGTTCTGGAAGGGCGTGGCGGATTACGTCGGTGGCAAGAGCATTGACGACGTCCTCAAGCAGATTGATGACGGCTTCCCAAAGTAGTCAGACGGTAAGGTCTCGTCTGGCCGCCGATAGACAAAAGTGAAGCCAGTAAGTGAGAAGGCAGGGAAGGAGCAAGCGCTCTACGCGCGGCTTCCCTGCCTTTCTCCTCTAGCAAGTCTTGGATGGCTCGGACAGTACGAGGAGTGTAGCAAATGGAAAAGAGTGGAGAGAAAGATCGCTCCGTCGGGGTAGCCCAGCGGGCCTCTGCGAATCTGGGATGTGTGCTGGCCTTTTTGCTTGTCCCGGTCGTCACGTTCGTCGCGCTTTGGCAAGGCTTTCTTTTTCTTCGCGAGAACACAGCGCCGCAGTGGATCCAAATGATTATGGCCATCGTCTGGGGCGTGGGCGGGGTGGCTGCCTTGTTCCTGGTGGCCAACTTTCTGCTCGAGCAGTTGCCTACCCGCTGGACGACACGCCTGACCCCCATTATTTTCGTCGGGCCTGCCCTGGCAATCCTGGGATGGTTTCTGGTGATGCCGGTTGTGAGAACGCTCTACATGAGTTTCTTGGATGCTTCGTCGAAAAAGTTTGTGGGGCTTGACAACTTTGCATACGCCTTGACAAACAGTTCCATGCTGGAGGCGTTCCGTAACAACGTGCTCTGGCTAGTGGTAGGCACCGGTTTTAGTGCCGGTTTTGGTTTGCTGATCGCATTCCTGGCTGATCGCACCCACCCCAGGTTCGAGGCGATCATCAAGTCTCTGATCTTTTTGCCACTGGCGATCTCGATGGTCGGGGCTTCGGTGGTTTGGCGCTTTGTCTATGATTTTCATCCAGCCGGTGCGGCTCAAATCGGCGTCTTGAACGCGATCGTGACCGCTTTGGGTGGAGACCCGCAGGCCTGGCTGATGCTCCAGCCATTGAACAACCTGTTCCTCATCATCGTTTTGATCTGGCTGCAAACGGGCCTGGCGATGGTGATCCTGTCCTCAGCCATCAAAAGGATCCCAGCCGAACTCTTGGAAGCTGCCCGGATGGATGGTGCCAACGAGTGGCAGGTGGTTTGGAATATTTCCATCCCTTACATCCTCGGCACGATCGTGGGTACCTCTACGGTGATTCTCATTCTGACCCTGAAAGTGTTCGACATCGTCTTTACCATGACCGGCGGTAATTATGGCACTCAAGTGATTGCCAATCAGTTCTACGTTGAAATGTTTAGGAGCTTTCAATACGGACGCGGTGCGGCCATCGCAGTCGTCCTGTTAATCGCCATCATCCCGGTGGCATGGTACAACTTGCGCCAATTCGGTCAGCAATCGGAAGCGTTCCGATGAAAACCAAACGAATATCTATCTCGAAAATTGTGGTGTACACGGCGCTCATCCTTATTGCTACGCTCTGGACGGTGCCGACGCTCGGGTTGCTCGTCAGCTCATTTCGCCCGGGAGAGGATGTCACCAATTCGGGCTGGTGGACGGTCTTTCAGGATCCTGGCAAAGCCAAATTAACCCTCGACAACTACCGCATCGTCCTGTCAAATGGAAGGGATCCTTCGCTGGAGGGAGTGATCAAATCAGGTGAACAGAACATCAACTTGTTCAGCGCAGTGCTGAACAGTCTGACAGTGACGATTCCGGCGACGGTGATTCCCATCTTACTCGCTGCCTTTGCCGCCTATGGCTTTGCCTGGATCCGCTTCCCGGGGCGCAAATACTTTTTTCTCATCGTGGTTGCCATTCAGGTTGTGCCGCTGCAAATTGCCCTGATTCCTATCTTGCGAGACTATATTCAATTGAAACTGAATGGAACTTGGTTGGCAATTTGGCTGGCGCATACGGGCTTTGGGTTGCCGCTGGCAATCTATATACTATACGATTACATCAGTTCCATACCCAGGGATATTTTGGAGTCAGCCTTCATGGATGGCGCGTCCCATTTTACCACCTTCCGAGTCTTGGTCCTGCCATTGTCCGTTCCGGTTCTCGCCTCGTTCGCCATCCTACAATTCCTCTGGGTGTGGAACGACCTCCTGGTTGCGCTGGTCTTTCTGGGTGCCAAGCCTGAAGTTGCTGTGCTGACGCAGCGGCTCGTAAGTATGGTCGGCACCTATGGGGACCGCTGGTATCTACTCACCGCTGGGGCTTTTATCTCCATGATATTGCCGCTCTTTGTGTTTTTCTCGTTGCAGCGATACTTGGTACGCGGCTTGCTCGCCGGTTCAGTCAAAGGGTAAAGGGCAAAAGGAGGTGATCGTAGATTTTGTCGGTATGCCAACGCTGTGGGAGCCATCACCACGACCGGGCGCGGCGCTTCCCGGCTTTGCCCACGGCCGAACAGGTGGACCGATTCATCCAAACGCAAGTCAGCACGGCGAGCAAGTAACTGCACAGGCAGTTCCACCCTCGCGAAGGGTGCGCAGTTATCAACCAAATCAAATGCTAGGGTAAGGCATCGTGTCAATCAGAAACCAGGTACAACTCATCACATACCCCGATTCGCTCGGGGGAAATCTCAAAACACTCAACAAACTTCTCCGGGAGTATTTTGCCGATGTGTTCAAAGGAGGCATCCACATTCTGCCTCCTTTCCCTTCGTCTGGAGATAGAGGTTTTGCTCCATTGACCTACAAGGAAATAGACTCCAAATTCGGCACATGGGAGGATATCCGACGGATCGGCGAGGACTTTGACGTCTTGGTTGATCTGATGGTCAACCACATCTCCCGGCAGTCACCCTATTTCCAGGATTTCATCAAGAAGGGAAGAAAGTCAGAGTATGCCGATCTGTTCATTACGCTGGACAAAATCTGGCCGGATGGGAATCCGCCTCAACAGGATGTCGCTCGGATATTTTTGCGCAAACCGGATGACCCGTTTTCCACCGTCACCATCGAAGAGACGGGCCAAGTGGAAAGGATTTGGACGTCCTTTGGCACGAAGGATTGGTCAGAGCAAATTGACCTGGATGTACGTTCGGAAGCGACACGAAAATTACTGACTGAGGTCCTTACTCATTTTAGCCAACAACGGATTAAGATGGTCCGGCTCGATGCGATAGGGTATGTGATCAAAAAACGGGGCACTAGTTGCTTTATGGTTGAACCGGAGATCTATGAGTTTATGGATTGGATCATCGAGGTTGCCGGCTCGTTGGGGCTTGAAGTACTGCCCGAGGTCCATGCCCGTTACCCGGTCCAACTAAAACTAGCTGAGCACGGATACTGGGTCTATGATTTCGTCCTGCCGATGCTCGTTCTTTATACCCTGACGAACAAATCAAGCCGCAAGTTGCGCGATCATCTGAGGATTTGTCCCCGAAAGCAAATCATCATGGTAGATTGTCACGATGGGATTCCCGTTCAGCCGGATATGGACGATATTCTGGATATAGAAGAATCTAGGCAGATTGTCGAGACGTGCTTGCGGCGGGGGGCGAACCTGAACCGCATCCTCTCAGGCCAGCACAAGAGCCAGGCAGATTTCGACACTCACCAAATCAACTGCACGTACTACTCTGCTTTGGATTGCGATGATGACGCCTACCTAGCGGCCAGGGCAATTCAGTTCTTTGCGCCGGGCATACCCCAAGTCTATTACGTCGGTCTGCTGGCTGGACAGAATGACCAGAAGGGCGTAAAAGAAACGAGTGAGGGGCGAGCGATCAATCGCCACAACTATAGCGTGGAAGAAGTGGATCAAGCGGTTCGAACCAATGTCGTTCAGCGTCTGCTCAAACTCATTAGGTTTAGGAATGAGTACCCAGCGTTTAATGGCGATTTTCGAGTGTTGGACTCGAATGACAGTGAACTTTTGCTTTCATGGCAAAAGTCAGACATGGTCTGCCGGCTTGAGGTTGATTTGAACACTGCCCAGGCAAAAGTCGAGTATGTCAGCGATACAGGTGAAATGATAGAGTACAGGGTATAGAGGGGAGATTTGTCGTCGAGCCACCAACGGCGGTCGAACCCTCACTGATGTGCAGTTCGCAGCAAATCTATTCCGCGTAGCTGGCTAAGAATCAACGGACCTCCGATTGCCGCTGGCGCAATCGGAGGTCCCTGTGCGCTTTGATTCGGCATCAAAGAGAGGCGTAACGTGATTATGTTCGGTCAGGAGCGGATTAACTGAGGCTTGGTCATAAATCGTCAGGCCGCTTTGAGGAATGCCTTGAGACCGATGCACAAGTCCAAACCATTTTCAAACCGATAGAGCAAGGCGAGTTGGTAAACGAAAACGGCTCCCAACGCAAAGCGTGCTGTGTTCGCCAATCCTTTGGTTGGCACTTGACTGTGGCCATCGAAAATACCCTTGAAATGTTCATTGAAATTCTCAATCGCCAAGGAGCGCAGCTTGTGAAAGATGCGGCGAACTTCCACGCCGTCGTCGGTATGCGGATAACTGCCATACTTGGTCGTGACCAACGTCCGATCACCCCGGTCGCACGCCTCGCGGACGTTTGGGGCGTTATAGTGCCGGTCGCCCAGGACAAAGTTCACTTCGGGCGGCAACTCGTAGATCAAGGCGGGGGCTTGTTCATTATCCGCCACATTGGCGGACGTCAGTTCTGCGGCTAAAGGGATCCACACCGCCATTGCGGCAGAGATGAGGTGTAACTTCCAGCCGTAGACCCAGCCATGCCAACCGGAATTGGTCCAATGCGCTTCGGTGTCAATGGACGTATGCGGGACGACACCCTTCTCGCGATCTTTCTTGTGCCAGACGCCGCCATTCGCTCGGAGCACAGTGCTGTCAATCGCCGCAGGGCGACTGCTATTGCCCCAGGGTTGAATAAGACTGACCAGATGGCGGCCCAAGCATCCGATCTGGGCGGGTAAGGTATCCGGGATCGCTTTCAGACGCCGCTCCCAAGTCCGTCGAGAAGGGTAACGACCGTTTTCCATCAGGAAAGCACGGAGCACCTGCATCTCTGCGGTGGGCTGTTCCAACACGCTCAAGAGTTCGTGGACCTTATGCAGATGGCGGACGATCATGATGACCAACGCTTTCAGGAACAAGCGCTCTGGGTAGATGACTGGATGTCCCCGTTTCCGTTTTGACCGCGTAGAGGGCATTGGAATACGATCCACCAGCTTGACCAGGGTGACAAGCAGCGGTTCCTGCGGTATCATAGGGAGTGCCTCCGTATCGTGACGGTGTGACAACCCTATGGTACGGTGGTGACCGCGTTTACGTCAACTGTGAACGCGGTCTATGATTTATGACCAAGCCTCATCTATCTGAATCACAAGCGTTCCACTTGCTTAAGGGAATGTCCGAACGCGGACTGCTGACGTTGGGAGCGGACGTGGCACGTATTATGAAGCTATGGAAAAAAACGCGCGGATGAGGTAAATAAACGCGCGCGTGCGATTCTTAATCACGCGCGCGTGCGTTTTCTGACCAATTTGTTCTGCATTTGCCGTCAATTCACAGACATGCTATATTCGCCACACAGCCAGCGGATGGCGATGTCATTAATGTCATCGGAGCGACGAGCAGTTTACAGATGGTTATGAGGGATGGATGCCCGTCGCTCCCGCCAGAAGACCGGCCTGTTTTGGAGCAGATCGGTTTTGTTTTCGGGTGAGCGTTACATGTTTGGGACACGAGAACGGGAGAACCCAATGCTGTTCTCACCGCAGATATAGTGATTACGCTTGATTTCTCGCTGATTGAGGTCATGCTTCATTGAGTAGGGTGGAGGGAAAAACGCTCTTCCTGCCGCTTGTCACGGGATATAATTCGGCTCCTTTGTGGAGTTCAGGTACAATACCTGTGTTCGTAACCAACCCACAAAAGGAGCCGATGCCATGTATTGTATCACATTGCACCTTCACAAGCAAATCATCGCCATTATCTATCGTAGTCTGTTTCTGCTCTTGTTTGTCAGTCTGTTGCTCTATCCGTTCAGTCTGGCCCAGGAGCAAGAGGTGTGGCATGAGAATCTGGTTCCATGGCGGGCAGGAGGCAGGGTTCGCCGCCGTTGTCGCCGGACCAGAGTAAGCGGCCTTCACTTCTTGGAACGGCGGGGGATGGTCTTGCTCTGTCGCCTGGGTCTGATGGCTATTCTGCTGCTGTGGAGCGGCTGGCCGCAGCGACAGCCCCTTAGTTGGGTGGTGTTGAGTCTGCCGCTGGTGGATGCCTTGCTCTCTGTGCTGCCTCTGTATTGGCCGCGGGCTCTGAAAGTACGGGCCTATCCACACCTGGTACGGAGGACGCATCAGCTCTACCGCCTGGCGCTGATGGCCTTGTTCAGCGCGGCGCTGGCGCCCCAGGGGGGTGTGGGTGGGCTGTGGGTGATGGGCGGTGGTATCAAGATGGCCGATGGCGCATGGGCCCATGGGGAGGTGATGGGAGATGGCAACTGGCGGCTGGAGATGAAGGGTCACTTCATCTTCACCTGGAAGCCCTGCGGCTTCTTCGAGGAGCACATTCTGCTTGTTCTGATGCGCCAGTGGCGCACGTCCCAAAGCCCTCCCAAGCGCCCATTTCTGCGCCAGGAGTGGCTGGCTGAGTGGTTTGGCACCCACCAGGAGTTGATCAGCCGCTGGCAGAGGTATGTACGTGAAGGCGGGCTGCAGAAACTGAGCGGTGAACACGACCGCTGGGTGCGGACGCCCGAAATGGGTCAGGCCATTCTGGACATCCGGGTGCCAACTTCTGGTTGAGCGCCAGCCAGGTGCGGGAGCGATTGCTGGCCGAAGGACATATCGCCAGTGTAGAGGGCATCTCGCTGAAGAGTATCTGCCAGATAGCACGGGACACTGGCTTCGCCGAGGTGCGCCGTCTGCTGCGTCAGACATTCGAGTTCACTGCCGACGGCCCGCAGTGGCGGGAGGAGGTGTTGCTCGACCGTCTCTTTGAACTCAATGAGACCTTGATGGCCCGGCTTCAGGCAGGGGATGGCCTGAAGCCCCAACTGACGCTGGAAGCAGAAGCCTTGAAAGAGGCCGTGGGGGCGCCCATCACGCCGCTGAAGAAGACGTTGCCCTTCGCCTATCGCCTGCAGCGAGCCATCTTTGGTCAGTGGGAGGAGATAGACGACGGCCAAGTTCTTTGCCCTCACTGTGGCTCTTTCCTGGTGGCGCGCAAGGAGAATACACCTCGCAGCAAGAAGTACCGCCACCCTGAGACAGGAGAATGGTGTCAGGTGGAAGGGTATCGCTACTATTGCCTCAATCCAAGCTGTTCCTTTGGGAGCTTTACCGACTATCCAGAAGGTGTACGACTGTACTCGGAGTGGACGCTGAACTCGGTGCTGTGGGGAGTGATGGTCTACATGCACCTGCGCACCACCTATCGGCGGGCGGCCGATGTGGTGGGTGTGTCGCACGTCACCCTGTGGCGGTGGGCCATGGCTGTGGGGGAACAAGTGCTGCCTATGGCCACCCTGTTGGGTGTGGTGCGTTCCAGTGGAGTGATAGGCTTCGATGAGAAGTGGGTGTTGGTGCCGAAGAACAACAAGCCTGAGGGAGAGCGTAAGCGCTGGATGTACGTCTACCTGGCAGTGGATGTCTTCACCTACGACCTGTTGCACATTGACATCTACCCTCGTAACGGCAAGGCCGAGGCTCGTGCTTTCTTGCAGGCCCTCCAGGCCAAGGGCTACACTCCCCAGATCATCGTCACCGATATGAATCAGGACTACTCCGAGCCCATTCGGGCTGTCTTCCCCAAGGCGATGCATCACGAGTGTGTTTTCCACGCCTTGCAGTGGGCTCAGCGGCTGGTCAAAGAGGTCTACGGTAACGATTACGCCCAGACCCACCCAGAAGCCGTGGTGCTGAAGGAAAAGATCTACCGTATCTTCAAGGCCAAGAGCAAGAAGACGGTCACCAAGCGCTATCGGGAAGTGATGGCCCTGAAAGAGGAATACGTGGCCCAGATGCCCGAGGCCCAACGCCTCTTCGACTTCCTGGAACGCCACTACCCCAAGCTGGTCAACGCCGTAGAGAACCCTCTCGTCCCATTGACCAACAGCACGGTAGAACTGGTCACCCGTCGCTTCGACCAGCACTATCAGAACCTATATGGCTTCGACAGCATGGAGACAGCGCGCCAATACTTGCACCTGTTTGAGTTGACCTATCGTTTCACCCCTTTCGCCAAAGACAACCGACCAGTGAAAGGGCGAGAACAGGACATCCGCGGCAAGTGCCCCCTGGAGCTGGCTGGCTATGACATCAGCCAAATACCCATCGCCCGTATCTTGCGCGGGCAGTTGCTGGGCTGGCCACCTGAAACCCTCCACCAGCTTGTCCCAAATGCGTAACGCTCCCAGTGAGTTGCTTTGACAGCTCTTCTAAAACAAGTTATAATTCAGTTAGTCGCCGGACGTTATCTCAGTAACCGGAGCGCTTTTGCCAATGAATCAGCCTTTACTTTCTGTGATCATGCCCGTTTACAACGAGCGGGAAACCCTGACGGAAATCCTGGCCCAGGTCAGGGCCGTTGACCTGGAGAAGGAGATAGTGGTTGTTGACGATGGCTCCACCGACGGCACGCGGGATATATTGAGAGAAGAGGAGAAAAAAGGCGACCTCAAGGTCTTCTATCACGAGGCCAACAAAGGCAAAGGGGCAGCAGTGCGCGTGGGGCTCGAACACGCCTCCGGTGACGTCATCATTATCCAGGATGCCGACCTGGAGTATGACCCCCGCGACTACCTCAAACTGCTTAAGCCCATTCTCGAAGGAGAGGCTGAGGTGGTCTACGGTTCGCGCTCCCTGGTGTTCAAAGAGACCATGTTCCTCTTGCAAACTTTGGGCAACAAGATTGTGACCCTGGCAACCAACCTCCTCTATGGCATCGCCTTGAGCGACATGGAGACCTGTTACAAAGCCTTCAGGGCCGAGGTTATAAAGTCCATCCCTTTGCGTTCGCGCCGCTTTGAGTTCGAACCTGAGATCACGGCCAAGCTGCTGAAAAGGGGCTATCACATCTACGAAGTGCCCATCTCTTACCAGGGACGGGAATATCACGAGGGCAAGAAGCTAACTTGGCGGGACGGCATCACGGCTCTGTGGACTCTGGTAAAATATCGGTTTGTTGATTGAGCATTTCATGAAGGGACTGACAGGTTGGGTTGGCGGCTGTTGGGCGACGCTTGGCCTGGCGTTGCTAATTGTCGTGGGAGCAGCCCTTCGGCTCGCTCCCATCGGTGCGAACCGCTTCCATGAGGACGAGGCCCTCTACAGCTTCTGGGCTCTCCAAATCGCCACCGGGCGCGACCCGATCTTGAATCACTCCCCAGTTGACAAACCTCCTCTCTTCATTTACACCTTGGCTCTCTGCTTCAAACTCTTTGGCCCCTCAGAGGTGTTTGCCCGTCTGCCCAGCGAGGTGGGCAGCGTGGCCAGTATTGGCCTGCTTTACTATTTGGCCTGGCGACTCTACGGACGATCCGTGGCTATGGTGGCGGCAATCCTGATGGCGTTTTCCCCTTTCAACATCCTCTTTGCTCCTACAGCCTTTACCGATCCCCTGATGGTGGGCTGGGTCCTGGCTGCCCTCTGCCTGGCAGCGAAGGGGCACTTAGGCTGGTCTGGGCTCATGCTGGGGTTGGCGGCGGCCACCAAGCAGCAGGGCCTTCTCTTTGTGCCTCTGGCCGTGGTTATCGCTGCCTGTCGCCACAGGCCCCCACCCTTGGCCTCTCCCCCAACTGAGACAGGGAGACAAGGGGATGGGGAGACAAGGAGCAAGGTGGGTTTTCTCCCCGTCACCCCCTCTCCCCCTCTCCTTGTCTCGGTTGGGGGGGGCTTGAAGGAGGGGCTCTTTTTCACGTTGGGCTTTTTGGCAGTGATGGTTCCTGTTGCCTGGTGGGATTCCCTGCGCTGGCGGTTGCAGCCCAACTACTTTGAGCAGAGCCTCATCAGCTACGGCGGCCTGGCTCTTGTAGATCCCGCTCAATTGGTCGAACGGCTTGGAGATTGGGCTGAGATCCTGCATTACATAACCGCTTCACCCTTCCTCAATATCCTGCTGTTGGTCGGCTTGCCCTGCCTCCTGCTCTACGACCTGGGCTGGCGGAGAGGAGAGCCAGCAACTTTCTTTGATATCGCTCTCTCGGCCTTCGTTGCCCTTTTCCTGCTGGGCCACTGGGTGTTGAGCTTCAACCTCTGGGATCGCTACCTCCTTGGCCTCGTTCCTTTCTTGCTGATCCTGCTGGCGAGGGTCATCTGGTTGGCGAGCCAGGCGTTGGCTCACCTCCTATCTTCTCAGAGGTCTGCTCTGGAAGGGGTAGCAGCCCAACCCGGTTGGGCGTCACTGGCCTCCAGGCTCCACTAAGTAATCTCCAGTGTCTGTTGTCATTGCGAGCGAAGCGAAGCAATCTCCAGCAAACTTGGGGATTGCTTCGTCACTTCGTTCCTCGCAATGACACAAAGACGGTCATCTCTGCGATTGTTGGTGATAGCCGTTTTCTTGGTAGCCACATTGGCCGGGCCAGCCTTGACGGCGGCGCAGAGCGGATACCCCATCGG
>JBAWAP010000378.1:0-5670 GCA_049589355.1 Anaerolineae bacterium | reverse complement strand
GGGCGAGGTTGCTCTGTAAGACCTCGGAGGTCTTGGGTAAGCAGCCATGATCGTCTTTCCTGCCATTGATCTGCGTCAAGGGAGGTGTGTCCGCCTGCGCCAGGGTCGCCCCGAAGTGGAAACCGTCTTCTCCGATGATCCCGTGGCCATGGCCGAGCACTGGGTCTCTCAAGGCGCCGAGTGGCTTCACGTGGTGAACCTCGATGGCGCTTTCGACCAGGCTTCAGCGAATCTACGAGTGGTGAAGGAGATAGCAGTTGCGGTGGGGATTCCCGTCCAGTTGGGTGGCGGCTTGCGCACCATGGCCGACATCGAGGAGGCGCTGGGGCTAGGCCTGGCGCGGGTCATCTTGGGGACGGTAGCGGTGGAAGAGCCGAGTTTAGTGGCTGAGGCTGTCAAGCGCTTTGGAGCGGAGAGAATCGTAGTAGGCATTGATGCTCGAAGGGAAAAGGTAGCTACCCACGGATGGCAGGAGGTCTCATCGGTGACCGCCACTGAACTGGCTCTTCGAGTGAAGGAACTGGGCGTGGAGCGCGTCGTTTATACCGACATCGCCCGCGACGGGATGCTCTGCGGAGTCAACGTCGAGGCCGTCAGGGAGTTGGCTCAGCGTACAGGGTTGAAGGTTATCGCCTCCGGCGGCGTTTCCTCATTGGATGACCTGCGTCGCCTCAAAGAGGCCGAGGCGAGCGGGGTGGAGGGCGTCATCATCGGCCAGGCGCTGTACAGTGGAGCACTGGAGTTGCGGGAAGCGATAGAGTCAGGCACAATGCCCAGAAAGAGAAAGGAGTGAACACTGATGAACGACCAATCATTATCTGACAGATTTGCAGCCTTGGCTGTGGCCGTGCTGCTGATACTCACGGCGTGGGGGAACGCTGTGGCAATGCTTGTAGTTGCCGTGCTCGGCCTTGTTGTGGGTTTGTTACTTTTTCGGAAAAGCATTACTCGAGGCGGAGCTCTGGCGGCAACCGTGGGATTTGTGCTAGCCATTGTCATCGCGCTAGTGATGTTGTTGCGGTAGCCCAAGCCAGCAAACGGAATTAACCAAATGCGCACTGCGCCTATCGGTGCTCGAAATCGGCGGCACCTTGATTATGTTGGTGGTCGTGTTCGGTGAGGTGTCTTTACACATCCGGCGCGGCGGTTGAGCTAGGCCAATAGCGAGAACGAGGCCAAGATGTTAGCTAAGAGGATCATCCCCTGTTTGGATGTCAAGGATGGGCGGGTGGTCAAAGGGATCAATTTCGTCAACCTGCGGGATGCGGGGGACCCGGTGGAGCAGGCCCAGGTCTACGATGCCGAGCGAGCCGATGAGTTGGTCTTCTTGGACATCACGGCCTCCCACGAGCGGCGCGACATAACTATTGAGATGGTGCGCTGCGTAGCCGACGCCGTCTTCATTCCCTTCACCGTGGGCGGGGGTATTCGCACTATTGAGGACATCAGGGCCATCCTGATGGCTGGCGCCGACAAAGTGTCGATCAACACCGCAGCGGTCAAAAACCCATCGTTGATCACGGAAGGGGCGAAGCACTTTGGCAGCCAGTGCATCGTGGTGGCGATTGATGCTAAGAAAATCCCAATGACCAAATCCCAAATCCCAAAACGCACGTGTTGGCAGGTATACATCAATGGAGGGCGAGTGCCGACAGAGTTGGAGGCGGTGGAGTGGGCACGAGAAGTCGAAGCCCGGGGCGCAGGCGAGATCCTGCTCACCAGTATGGACTGCGATGGCACTCAGGAAGGCTACGACGTGGAGTTGACCCGAACCATCGCCGAGGCGGTGTCCATCCCGGTCATCGCCTCAGGCGGGGCGGGCAAACTGGAGCACTTCTACCAGGCTCTTACCATCGGCAAGGCCGATGCCGCTCTGGCCGCTTCTCTCTTCCACTACCAGCAGTTGACCATAGCCCAAGTGAAAGAGTACCTGGCGGCGCGAGGTGTGCCGGTGAGATTATAGCGATGGGGAGTGACGCTATGGAAGGGGAGCAAGGGAACAAGGGAGCAGGGGAGCAGGGGAAGTTCAAAGCGGATATAAGGTGGGACGATCAAGGTCTTGTGCCGGCCATCGTGCAAGATGCGCGGACGGGCCAGGTGCTGATGTTGGCCTACATGAACCAAGCGGCTCTGGAACAATGCATCTCCACGGGCGAGGCCCATTTCTGGAGCCGCAGCCGGTCGGAGTTGTGGCACAAGGGGGACACCTCAGGCAACACCCAGCGCATCGTGGAAATACGCTACGATTGCGACGGCGACGCTTTGCTGCTCCTGGTCGAGCCACGCGGCCCGGCCTGCCACACCGGGCAACAAAGCTGTTTCTATCGCCGGTTGTGGGGTGATTAGCCCTCACCCACCCCCGTCGCCTACGGCGACACCCCCTCCCTCTCCCGAAATCGGGAGAGGGAGGGGGATGGGGAAGGGAGAGGGCCGAGGGAAATGAGCGATGAGCACAATACTAGAGGACTTGTTCAACGTCATTCAGGACCGCAAAGTCAACCCCAAGGAGGGCTCCTACACCTGCCGCCTTTTCGCCGCAGGGGAAAACGAGATTCTCAAGAAGATCGGCGAGGAGGTGGTGGAAGCCATCGTCGCAGCCAAGGGGGAAGATGACGAACGGCTGGTCTACGAGGTGGCCGATCTCCTCTATCATACCCTGGTGCTCCTGGCCTACCGCGACATTGAACTGGCCGACGTAGAAGATGAACTGACTAAGCGCTTCAGTCCCGGCTGAAGGTGCCAAACTGGGAAGAGACCAAAATGATTGACGTCGCAGAAGTCGAAGCCTTCGTCCGTCAAGATTACACCGATAAGGACATCATGCACGGTCTTGATCATATCCGCAGGGTTTACCGGCTGGCCCGGCGACTTGGGGAAAAACATGCACATGACGGCGAACTACTCATGCTGGGCGCCTACTCCCACGGCGTTATTTACTCAAGGGAAGCGGACATAAGGCGTTTTCTCGAAGACCATAGCTTGTTGCCAGGCGTGATTGACAGGGTTGTTCAGATTGCTCGGGAATCTCAAAAGGAGAGTGCACCGAAAACCATTGAGGGTGTCCTCCTTCATGACGTACACCTGATCGAGGGAGGGAAGACTTTCATCATCACAAAATCACTGGTCACCGGCGCAGCCCGAGGACAGACTCTCGAAGACATCATTCGATTCATTGAAGAAAGGATATTGGGGAAGTATGCCTGTTCTCTTCCAGAGGCCCAAAGGTTGTATGAAGAGAAGGAGGAGTTCGCCAGACAGTTCATCGAAGATCTGAAGGCAAACTTGTAAGCAATAACAGCCGAGGGTACTTTTCGGAGCGGCTTAGTTTCACCATCTAATGGCTCGGAGGTGTATGAAGATCAAACGAGCATTGCTCAGTGTTTCTAACAAAGAGGGACTGGTGGAATTTGCCCAGGGGCTGGCCGAGCTGGGCGTGGAGTTGATCGCCACCGGCGGCACGGCCCGCACCCTTAGAGAAGCAGGACTCACTGTACGCTCGATAGAGGATGTCACAGGCTTTCCTGAGATCCTGGGCGGGCGAGTGAAAACGCTTCACCCGGCCGTTCACGGCGGCATTCTGGCCCGCCGGGACCAAGCGCACCTGGCGGAACTAAAGGCCCAGGGCATTGACCTCATTGATCTGGTGGCGGTCAACCTCTACCCCTTTGCCGAGACCGTTGCCAAGCCGGGGACAACGCTCGCTGAGGCCATTGAGCAGATTGACATCGGCGGCGTGGCCCTGCTCAGAGCGGCGGCCAAGAACTTCGCCCACGTGATCGTGGTGTCGGACCCCGCCGACTACGCGACCGTTCTGGCCGAATTACGGGAGCAGGGCGACCTCTCCATCGCCACTCGCCAGCACCTGGCCCTGAAGGCCTTCCGCCATACGGCCAGCTACGACGCGGCCATCAGCCGCTACCTGACCACCCATTTTGAGGATGAAACCTTCCCTGCCACACTGCACCTCAACTTGACCAAGCTGGTGGACCTCCGCTACGGGGAGAATCCCCACCAGCAGGCTGCTCTCTATAGCCTGGGTGTAACTGGGAGTCCTCTGGGTGGGAACCTGTTGCAGGGCAAGGCTCTTTCCTACAACAACATTCTGGACCTGGACGCTGCCTGGCGGATCGCGAGCGACTTCGCCACTCCCACTCTGGCCATTATCAAACACGGCAACCCCTGCGGCGTGGCCAGCGACCCAAACCTGGCTGATGCTTTCCGGGCGGCCCTGGCCAGCGACCCCATCTCGGCTTTCGGAAGTATCATCGCTACCAATCGTCCCTTCAACGGGGAGGTGGCCCTGGCTCTGGGCGATCTCTTCGTCGAGGCCATCGCTGCCCCTGCCTTCACTTCTGAGGCCCAGGAGGTTCTGGCCGAGCGTCCCAATTGTCGCCTGCTGGAGATGTCGGGAGCAAGGGAGCTAGGGAGCGAGGGAGCAGAGGAGCAAGGGTGCAGGGGGGCATGGGAGATGAGGAGTGTGTGGGGCGGAGTGCTGATCCAGGAGGAGGATACGATTGTTGAGGATGGCTCAGCTTGGAAGGTGGTAACTGAGCGCAAACCGACGGCGGAGGAACTGGAAGCGCTGCACTTTGCCTGGAAGGTGGTAAAGCACGTCAAGTCCAACGCCATTGTATTGGCTCAGAGTACAGCCACGGTAGGTGTGGGGGCAGGACAGATGAGCCGCCTGGACGCCGTGCGCCTGGCTGTAGCCAAGGCCAGGGAACGCGCGCGGGGGGCAGTCCTGGCCTCCGATGCCTTCTTCCCCTTCCCCGATGGGGTGGAGGAGGCGGCCAAAGCCGGGGTAATGGCCATCGTGCAGCCGGGAGGTTCCAGGGGCGATGCCAGTGTCATTGAGGCCGCCAATGCTCATGGTCTAGCCATGCTCTTCACTGCAGTGCGGCACTTTAGACATTAGTCGCCCGGTTGACAAGGCTAGCGCCGGCTGAGTAGGCTCGGAGTGCAGCGAAGAGGCGTATCGAAGCCAAGCGAGTTGTTGGACAGGCAAAGACGCTCGCTTGATTTCGATACGCTGTGCTACTCAATCGGCGCTCGCTCCGGTGATTGCTCGCAAGGAAGTGTAAAGGTGTTGTTTTACTTGCTTGAAACGATACCGCGATTTCTGAATCGAAAATCGGCAATCGGCAATCGAAAATCCATAGGGAGAGATAATGAAGGTCCGTCGTCTCAACCAGATGACCGCGGCCGAGGTAGCCGCGTTAAAAAGGAGGTCGGGGCTGGACATTGAGGGCCTCATCCCTTCGGTCAAGCCCATCGTCGAGGACGTGAGGGATCGGGGTGACGCTGCTCTCCTCGAGTACACAGCCCGCTTCGACGGCGTGCGCCTCTCCGCCGCAGACCTCAAGGTCTCCAAGGAGGAGATCGTGCAAGCCTACGAGCAAGTTAGCCCGGAAACCCTGGACGCCTTTCGCCAGTCGGCGCGAAACGTTCGCAGGTTTCAGGAGCAGACCATGCCTGAGGGGATGTGGCTTATGGAGATCGTCGAGGGCGTGCTGGTGGGGCAGAGGGTCACGCCTATCGAGTCGGTTGGCCTGTACGTTCCCGGCGGCAAAGGGGACTTCCCTTCGGTGATGCTGATGTTGGGGATTTGTGCTAAGGTGGCTGGTGTGAGGAAAATCGTGGCCTGTACGCCTCCTAGCCCCCCCTCAATCC
>JBAWAP010000377.1:0-1583 GCA_049589355.1 Anaerolineae bacterium | reverse complement strand
CCCCCCAAGGCCCTCTTGCGCTAAGATGATGCCACTGCAGGGGGAGGTTGATGTCATGAGCACCAGCGAAAGCAAGGAATACGTTCTCCGGATGGCCAAGGAGCAGGATGTCAAGTTCATCCGCTTTTGGTTCACCGACATTCTGGGCAACCTGAAGAGCGTGGCCATCACCGTCGAGGAATTGGAGGGCGCTCTGGAGGAGGGGATCGGTTTTGACGGCTCCTCCATCGAGGGCTTCGCCCGCATCGACGAGAGCGATATGGTGGCCATGCCCGACCCCAATACCTTCGTCATCCTCCCCTGGCGCCCCACTGAGAACCGGGTGGCCCGCATCTTCTGCGACATCCTCCAGCCCGGCGGCCAGCCCTTCGAGGGAGACCCCCGCTATGTCCTCAAGCGCAACCTCAAGCGGGCCGCCGACCTGGGCTACACCTTCTACGTCGCCCCCGAGCTGGAGTACTTCTACTTCGCCAGCCCCGACAGCACCACCGTCCTGGATAGGGGCGGCTACTTCGACCTTACCCCCCTGGACGCCGCCACCGACCTGCGGCGAGAGACCGTTCTGGCCCTGGAGGAGATGGGCATCGGCGTGGAGGCCAGCCACCACGAGGTGGCCCCCAGTCAGCACGAGATCGACCTGCGCTACACCGACGCTCTCACTATGGCCGACAGCACCATGACCTATCGCCTGATAGTCAAAGAGGTCGCCCTCATGCACGGCGTCCATGCCAGCTTCATGCCCAAGCCCCTGGCCGACCAGAATGGCAGCGGCATGCACGTCCATCAGTCCCTGTTCCGGGGCGAGCGCAACGCCTTCTTCGACGCCAACAGTGAGCACTACCTATCGGCCATCGCCAAGAGCTACATCGCCGGCCTGCTCCGTCACGCCCGCGAGATAACCCTCGTCACCAACCAGTGGGTGAACTCCTACAAGCGGCTGGTGCCGGGCTATGAGGCGCCGGTCTATCTATCCTGGGCCATGCGCAACCGCTCCGACCTCATCCGCGTGCCCGAATACAAGCCGGGCAAGGAGAACGACGTGCGCATCGAGTACCGCGCCCCCGATCCGGCCGCCAATCCCTACCTGACCTTCGCCGTCATGCTGGCGGCCGGCCTGGAGGGCATCGAGAAAAAGTACCCCTGCCCCGAGCCCGTGGAGGAGAACGTCTTTCAGATGACGGCTGAGGAGCGGGAGCGACGGGGCATCGCCCACCTGCCGGGCAGCCTCTTCGAGGCCATCGAGTTGGCCGAGCAGAGCGAGCTACTGCGGCGCTGCCTGGGCGATCACCTGTACGAGATCCTTCTGAAGAACAAGCTCATCGAGTGGAGCGACTACCGCCGCCACGTCACGGACTACGAGATCAAGCGCTATTTGCCTGTTCTCTAGCGGCTGAGCTCGTCGGCCAGAAAGAGGGGCCTGAGCACATCTGCTCAGGCCTTTCCTTATTGGCGCTGCTATGGGCTCGGGCCGTCCTGTTGTAGAAGGCCCTACGTCAGCTCCTCCAGCCGGTCCTGCAAGCCCTCCAGGCGGGCGCAGGCGGCTGCCAGCTTCTCCTCCTCCTTGCCCACCACCGCCGCTGGAG
>JBAWAP010000376.1:0-2561 GCA_049589355.1 Anaerolineae bacterium | reverse complement strand
CATCAGCATCAGGGCAACCATACCGATAGGGGAATCTTTCCAATAGATCAGCGTCATGACGACAAAGACAATGCCGTAGAACAGTGGACCGCGCAGGATTTCGCGCCGGTCGCCGGTGCGCGACATGGCCTTGACCGAAGCCTCATCCTTGACCACGCCCAGGCCAATCAGCGCAAACTGGACGGTGATCAGGAATGGCACCAGCGCCGCCAGCCAGCGAGCGTACCAGACCTCCGGGAACATCAACCAACACAGGACAAAGATCGGTCCGGTGCCAATATGGATGATTTTACGGCTCAAGCGGCTTTCGATCCAGCCGCGGTGGGCAAAGAAGTCCATCAGCCGCAACCAACCGAGGGCGATGACAAGGGTGAGGACGAGGGCAAGAAAAGGGTTCATGATGGGTTCCTGTTGGGTAGTGATCATCCTTTGACAAGAGGAGAATCGGGTACCCAAATTGTAGCGGATACACCTTCAAAAAGCAACCTATTGCGTATCTCCTTGGTCAGAATTCAAGCGGGGCGCGCATCCGGGCCACCAAGATACGCAATACCTCAAAATAAACGCGAGGCCGTCTGGAAAGTAAGTCCAAAATGGTGAAAAAGTAGAGCAAAACAGCAAAATAGTGATGGACGCGAAAAATTGGCAGCTAACTGGCTGCCAATTTTTTCATATTATGGGCAATACTCACCAAACCCCACTCGGTTTTCACCTTCTCAAGGCCTCGCAGATGGAATCTGCGGAAGCCCATGTTCTGTTTGATGATCCCGAACACCGGCTCCACTTCGGTGGAGCGCCTTGCCCGCAAGCGCTGCCCGGCCTCGCTGGTGAGGTTGGCCCTGGCCTGGCGGCGATATTCCAATAGGCGAAAGCTGATGCGGATCTTGCGGTTGCCTTTTGCCCGGGTACACTCCCCTTTGAGCGGGCACTCTGCGCAGGCATGGCATTCATAAAGGCGTCGATCGGTGAGATACCCGTTGTCGGTGGTGTAGCAGGAAGCATACTGGAAGGTCAGCCGCTCCCTGGCCGGGCAGATGAACTCATCCTGATCCGGGTCATACTCGAAGTTCTCGGCTCGGAACTGGCGTTTGCGGATGAGCTCGGGCTTGCGAAAGTGGTGGGTATCCTGATAGAAAGTGTTGTACTTGAGGAAATTGCCCAGGGCATGCTGCTCCAGATAAGCATAATTCTCTTCACTGCCATAGCCTGCGTCGGTGACGACATTTTTGGGTAAGCGACCCAGGTGGGTGCGCAGGTTCTCCAGATGGGGGATCAGGCAGGAGGTGTCGCCTGCCCGTCCATGCACGCTGAAGCCCACCACGAACTGGCCTTCCGTGCCGATCTGCACGTTGTAGGCTGGTTTGGGCCAGGGCTTTTCGGCTCCCCGATCCTCCTTCATGCGCATGCTGCTGGCATCCGGATCGGTCCTGGCGTAGCTGCTGCGGCCCCTGAGCGTCTCCGCCTGCTGTTCGTACTTCTTCAGCCGCACCAGGCAGTCCCCTTCCAGTTTCTTCAAGGCTTTCCGTGCCGGACGTGTCTCTTTCTTAGTGCCGACACGCTCGCGCAGTTTCTGGTTCAATTCATCGATCTTCTTCTTCAGCAGCTCACTGTTCACTCCCGTCTGGCCGTTGCCGCCCATCTCCTCCAGATCCTTGTCCCCATATTCCTCCTGCTCCTCTTCATTGACCTCCTCAATGTGCTTGAGCAGATCCTTGATCTGAGCCTGCACCCGCTGATGATACGTCTCCCGCTTCTTCGCCCACACCACCTTGTGCTTGTTCGCATCCGCTTCGATCTTCGTCCCATCCAGAAAATAATGCTCCAGCTTCACGTGCCCGGCTGCCATCAAATGCTCCAGCACCGCACTGAACACCTCGTCGATCACCCCCTTCATCCGGCTGCCCCGAAAATCGTTGATCGTCCGAAAGTCCGGCGTGCTCTCCCCACTGATCCACATGAAGTAGATGTTCTCCCGCAAGGCCTTGGCGATCCGTCGCGACGAATAGATCTTCTCCGCATACGCATACACCAGCACCTTCAGCAGCATCTTCGGATGATAGCTGGACCGGCCCCCGCCTGGGTATTGTGCCAGCAGGGAGCTCAGATCGATCTGCTCCACCGCTTCGCTCACCACCCGCACCAGGTGGTCGGCTGGGATCTTCTCAGCATAGCTCGGCGGCATTAAGGCCACCTGGTTCATCACGTACGGCTTGAATACAGGAGCGGAGGCTTTTCTTTTCATGCCCCTATTGAATCACGTTTTCTTAATAAAGTGAAGGCTGCCCGGGACTTTTCGGACAGCCTCTTGAACTTATTCAGGAGAGATGATCAACCAAACTTGATTACGTGGAACTTCTCCTCGTAGTACACTTTCTCTTCGGTGCTTTTCTCCGAGCGGCGCGCTCGCATCCGTTCCTCGAATTCCTGCGGATCACCGATCTGGGATTTATGCTCTTTGAGCGCCCGGATCTTGGTCTCCCAGGTATCGGTTACGTCGAGGGTAACGGTCGGGTTGCCGGTCAGCGAGACCCAGATTTCGCGCGGCCTATGCGGCTCCAGGC
>JBAWAP010000375.1:0-16526 GCA_049589355.1 Anaerolineae bacterium | reverse complement strand
CCCCCTCCCTCTCCCAAACTTTGGGAGAGGGAGGGGGTGTCCGAAGGACGGGGGTGGGTGAGGGCCAGAACCTCGTTCCTCACTCCTCACCCTCTGCCAACACCGCCCCCAGCGTTGCTTCCGCGTCCAGGGAATTCTCCACGAGCTCGTCGGTCACGATCCTGCCATCGAGCAACTGTACGATGCGCCGCGTGTGCGCCGCGATGTCGGAGTCGTGGGTCACAAAGACCACGGTGATACCCATCTCGCGATTCAATCGCTGAAAGATGGCCACGATCTCGGCCCCAGAGCGAGAGTCCAGGTTGCCTGTCGGCTCGTCGGCCAGGATGATGTCCGGCTGGGTCGCCAGGGCACGGGCGATGGCCACCCGCTGCTGTTCGCCGCCGGAAAGCTCATTAGGGCGGTGGTGAATCCGGTCCCCCAGCCCCACCATTTCCAGCGCCTCCGTGACCTGCCGCCGGCGCTCCCGCCCGCTGACGCCCCGATAGACCAGCGGCAATTCCACGTTCTGGAGCGCCGTCGTGCGGGGCAGCAGGTTAAAGGTCTGGAACACAAACCCGATCTTGCGATTGCGGATCTCGGCCAGGGCGTTGTCGTTCAGCCTCTTCACGTCCACGCCGTCCAGGTAATACTCTCCCGAAGTCGGCTGATCCAGGCAGCCCAGCACATTCATCATAGTGGACTTACCGGAACCGGACGGCCCCATGATGGACAGCAACTCGCCTGCGTCCATCTGCAAGGAGACCCCGCGCAGTGCATGGACTTCGATGTCACCGCCCATGCGGTAAATCTTGGTGATATCGCGTATCTCGATCAGTGACTTATCAGACATTGCTCTTTCCTCGCTTTACTGGACATCGGTATTCTTGGTTCGTAGTTCTTGGTTCGTAGTTCTTGATTCGTAGTGACGACTTCGGTCGTCGTATCGGGCAAAAAGCGACTGAAGCCTGTGGTGAGTGAAGTCGAACCATCGCAACTACGAACCCACTTTATTCTATATCAGTCTGAGCAACCAGACCAGGAGAAAGATGGCTAGCGCTCCCAACAGTGGGTAGAGTAGACAGCCCCACCAACCACAGCCGAACGGTCTCCAGGGCCTTCTCAGACGCCATGGCCTTGGGCGAAAGAAAGGTCGCCTATAGGGCCTGAATCTGAGCCTTCTTATTAGCGTTCACCTCCCATCGTGTTCAGGAGACATCCGGTTATTCCTACACAACTCTATTATAACAGACTTTCGTAAAGATTCAATAAAGAGATTATGAAGCTTCGGTAAAGATTGAGCCTGGGCAAATAGAAGAGGGGAGCAAGACTGAGACCCTACTCCCCTCACTGGTCGCCCCCTGACTCTTACTCTCCTGCCGGCCGCCCCGGATGCCTGCCCGTTCGGCCAGTCCGCCGCTCACGGTCAATTCCACTCGCTCCCTCTGCAACGCAGTGCTCGCCCGTGGCCTCGGCAGCATCAGCGTTCTTCTTTCAATGCTGCACCGTGGTCAGAGGGACAGTGTCATCAGGATACCGTTCGCCGTCGGCAGAGTAGGCTGGCAGTCGCTCCCCCGTACCCTGGTCATACAGGCCAAGCACCAGACGGTATCGGCCTGGGGGCACTCCATTTAGCGACAGAGGGATCGTATCTTCGACCACCTCACCGTGCTCCCACCAGGTGGTAGGATACGCCCAGCGGCGAGGCACGGCATCATCCTGGACGACGATGGCTCCCGTAGCCGGGTCAACGAGGTGCACAAAGACCTTGTACGAAGTGTCCATTCTCCGCTGAGCCTGCCAATAGAGGGTCAACTCCAGCGACTCGACGGATAATTGCAGGTCATATCCGCGTAGAAGAATCGCATCTCCCCAGACCACGTGCAGCGGATGCGTCGGTCGTGGCTCGACGAAAACGCGAGGCAATGCCTCTACCCGTAGCGAGCCTAGGGGGGCCGGATTCCCCACTGCCTCGCCATAATCATCAGCTAAAGTCAGGGTCAACGTATACGTCCCCGCCTCCAAGAAAGGGTTCACCTGAAGGGCATAGGCACTGCGCACCACCTCATCTGCATCCCATCGGGATGTGGGCCAGGTCGGGGAGAGCGGCTCGCAGTGCGATTGGGCTACCTCGCCGGCCATGCTGATCAAGTTCAAACATGCGTCGTAATCCCAGCCAGGAGCAGCCGCGCTTCCCCAACGGGCATCCACCTGGACCAGACCGGCCTGAGTAGTAGTACTGGTCGGCGTGAAGGTGGCCTGAATGAGGCCGATGGCATCGGTGATCTGATAATCCAGGACGAAATCGCGTCCCAGACGCGGATCGGTGCGGTAGACGACCAAATCTGTATCCTCGTGACACGGCTCAAAGGTCAGCCAGTCCTGGCAGGCGGCCAGTTGCTCTGGGGCGATGAATTTCTTGTGGAAGATGATATAGCGAACATCGGCTTCGGCCAGGAGATGCAACTGATGGGATACGTCCATCAAATCTGCATCCATGGCGTTGGCCTGGCGTAGTCCCTGCAGCAAGGGATTGCTGTCTATGAAAGCAAAAGCCTCCCGGGGGAGACGGGAAACACGGCCCTCGACCAGCGGTTTGCCGTGAGTGATCTGGTAAAACGTGTATCGTTTATCAAAATGCAGGGGATCCATTGGCAAATCCAGGACAGCGAAATAGCCGGGTTCCTGAGCCAGTTGGCTGTACCAGGCCGGGGTAACGGCAGGCACAGTGGGGTAAGGGATGGGGCAATATTCGCCCAGAATCAACACCCCCACTATGCCTACCAATACAGCCGACTTGCGTCTACCCCCACCGTGGGGGGGGAGGTATCGGCGCAGCAGAGCCATCATGCCCAGCGATACCAACATCCCCACCGGGAGCCCCAGGAATACGTTGAAGCGATCTGGTTTGCGCAGAATACGAATGAAGAACAGATCACCTACTAACCGGTAGGGCATCGGCACCTGGGGGTAGAGCTGGCCATTGACCCGCAGTTGGGGGCCGAGGGCCAGGGCGACGTACACCACCGCCGCCAACACCCAGAAACGAGCCTGCCGCCAGTTCTTCGCCCCGCCATAGATTGCCAGAACAATGGTTGTGTATCCAAGAAAAGCGACGTAGACCTTGTTGACGATGAGATTCTCGTAAAGCCGGAAGGCCGCATCGCCCCACAGGGGATGGTAACAACTGGGCAGCACGTAGGACAGCACATCGGTCTGCCCCCAGGTCTGCTCGTCAATGAAAATATCGTCCCGATAGGTCCGGGTTAACTGAGCACTAACTATAGGGGCCGCCAGGGGAGCCAGCAGTGCTCCTGTGACAAGCCCCACCAGCATCAGCAACCCCAAAGTACGCCGGGTCCGACAGGATTTTTTGCTCCACAAGTAATAGAGCACATACAGGCCGACGACCACCCCTCCCATAATCAACAGGTGCCAGCGAGTCAATCCCGTCAAGGCCAGGAAGAGAGCCGCCAGCAACGCATCGCGCCTCCGTCCTTTCTCCAGAGTACGATGCAGGTAAAGGAGCACCAGGGGGAGCCAGCAGACGACGACCAGGTTGGGGTGGTCGGAATGGGACAAAGTATAGGGCCAGAAACCGTAGACTAACCCACCGATGAAGGCTGCCGGTGGCGAGCCGGTCAATTCGCGGGCCAGCAAGTACATCGTGAAGCCATTCAGGGCGAGGAAGGCGATGAAAACCAGGCTATAGGCAGCAAATCCCTCTATAATCGCCTGCAAGGCCAGCCAGACAGCGATGTTGAGCCAGGCAATGTTATGAAAGGCCAGCGACACACCATAAGGGTGGAATAGAAGACGGGTATAAAAAGGGTTATGCCCCTCCAATATAGCCTGTTTCACCCACCAGAAAGTCCATTGGTGAGTCCACAGGTCATCTCCGATCCCCGGCAGGTGCGTCCCCAGTTGAGCAGCGACCGGCCAGGTCATCACCACGGCCAGCAAACCATAAGCGAGCAGCGCCAGGATGGCTTCCCGCCGTCGGTAGATGCCGCTAAGAAGACCGCCACCTGAACGGTGCGTGACATCCTGCACTACCTACCTCCGCACAAAACGACTGAAGTCGTTACTACGACCGTTACTACGACAAGAGCTTGCATCGTTTTCGCTCACTTTCCCAGCAAATAGATCACCCCACCCACCAGGCTGACCGCCAGCCTCACACCTCGTGACAGCAGCGCCAGCGCCAGGGCCTGCGGGGCAGCGATCCCTGCCAAACCGAGAAAGAAGACGTAGGCCCCCTCCTGAATGCCGATGGCGTTCAGCGAGAGCGGCAGCGAGGTAACAACGGCGATCAGGGAGATGGCCATCATCAGCCAGATGAAGGGGATGGACACGTGCAAGGCAAACGATTGCACGTACAGACCGAACACGCACCCGAACCGAAAGAGCAGCGATAAGGCCAGCACCACCAGCAGTACGCGTCCGTGGCCGCGAAAAGCGTAGATCGAATCATACAGCTTGCCCAGCTTGCCGATCAGGACAACAAACACCCTCCCCAAGCCCCCTCTATCTGGGGAGGTAGGGGGGAGCAAGCGATCAGCCCAAGAGCGCACCCGCCGCAGGTTGAACAGCAACAGCATCCCCAGGACGAAGGCGACGAACGCCCCCAGCACGAGGAAGCCGATCCCCCCTGCCGACGCCAGCCGCCAGTTGCTCAGCACCGCTACCACTCCCATCAACAGCACGGCAAACAGGCCGCATAACCGCTCTACCAGCACGGAGGAGGCGGCGTCCGCCCCGCGGCCGGTGAGTTGAATCATGCGCAGCATGCGCACGCTGTCGCCGCCCACGTTGCTGGGCAGAAAATTGTTGAAGAAGCTGCCCACCAGGTAAATGGAAAGGAGGCGAAGGAAAGGCTCCCCCGTCCCCTGAGTGAGCAACAGCGCCCGCCAGCGCAAGACCCGCGGCAACACGTTGAGCAGTTCGATGAGCAGCGCCACCCCGACGTAGCCCACGCTGGCCTGGCCCACGATGCGTGTCAACTGCTGCCAGTCCACCCGCCAGAGCAGAAAGACCAGTAACCCTAGTCCGAAGAGAGGCCGCAGCCAGCGCCAGAGCTTGCGCCAGGTTGAGGCCAATGTCACCCCCCCTCTGCCCTCTGCGGGGGGGATGAAAGAGGGGGTGGTAACTTGCATCCTCTCTGCCAACTCTGCTCTCTCAGTCAAGGTAGCCCAGGCTGCGCAGGCGGGCCTCGATCTCCGCCCGTTCCTCCGGCAGCAATTCGTGCTCCGGGCGACGATGCACCGTCTCGGCCTCTGCCTGCTGCAAAGGAGTGGCGCGGACAAACGCCGGCTCGAACATCTCCGTCAGCACACGGCCATCCATATCGTCGGGCACAGGCAGCCCCATGCGGTAGAGAATCGTCGGGGCCAGATCAATGATCCGTGCTCCGTCCAGCTTCATTCCCTGCCGCACCGCCGGCCCGCAGGCCAGCAAGATGCCGTGCAGCCGGTGACAGCCAGAATCCCCCCGTACCTGTGCGGTCACGAGCCGTGTGTTGCTGGCGAACAGCGGGAAGGCGATGTAGCGAAAACCGTCCATGACCGGCAACAAATCGGCCCCCCGCTCGGCATAAGGCCCCTCGTACACTTGCTCCTTGAAGATGATCTCATCCACCAGCGGACGGCCGGATTGTGGATGCTTGAGCTCTCGCAGCGCGTCGGCCACCCGCTGACGCACGGCTTCGTACTCCTCGGGTGGCACGCAGCCCTGCGGCTCGCGGCCGCGCAGGTTGATGAAGACCTGGCCCACGTGTCCCATGGCATAAGCCTGCGTGCGCGACCAATCCACGGCGGAAAAGGACAGGAAGCGCCCCATGATGGCATTGCGTGCCCGCTTGCTGACCCTGACCACCACATCCTGCAGGCCCAGCTTCACCAGCAGAGCGTAGGCCGCGCTGGGCGTGATGCCGTGGCGAAAGAGCGCGTAGCGCAGGCGGGTCGCCACGTCCTGCTTCAGGTGCAGAAACCCCCGTTGCAGCAAGAAGTTGTTGAGATTCACCGTACCGTGCAGCGGCCCGAAGCCGTGATCCGACATCACCAGCAGCACATCGTCCGGTCCTGTCTGCTCCCACAGCCGGGCCAGGATGACATCCGCTTTCTGATAGAGCGTCAGCAGCGAATCGCCGTAGCGCTGCGCCGCCTGCGGGTCATAGCGAGGATGGGTGGGGTCAACGAACTTCCAGAGGGCGTGCTGGGCGACATCGAGGGCCACGAAATGCACCATGAAGAAGTCCCACTCGTAGTCCTGCATCAGGCGCAGCGCGTAGCTGGCCCTCCGCTCCATCAGCGCCAGCAGGTCGGCAACGAAGGCCTCCTCGTCTCCATCAGCATATTGCACATCGGGGCTGATGCGATAGGGACCCAGCTCATCCTCGTAACGCCTCAGCAAGCCGGGCGGATAGGCGATCTCCGCGTGCCTGGGAGACAGGATATCTGAGATCATGAAGCCGTTGACGGGGCAGGGCGGATAGGTCACGGGCACAGCGATCACCCCCACCCGTCGCCCCGCCTCCGACAGAAGCTGCCAAAGGGTCTTAGCGGCGATGTGGGAAGCGTTCACCATGTCGAAACCGCCGGGGCGGCTGCGGATGAAGTCGAACACCCCGTGCTTACCTGGGTTCATGCCCGTCATGAACGAGGGCCAGGCGGGGGAGGTGACCGGCGGCAGGGTAGACATGAGTTCACCGTGAGCCCCCTCCTGCATCAGACGAGCCAAAGTAGGCAGGTGGCCCGCGGCCACCCAGGGGCGAATCAAATCAAAGGTGGCGCCATCAAGGCCAACGACGAGTACTCTCATGAATCAACACACTCCATTTGTGGCTTCAGGGGGAACTGACACTCATTTGAAACTCTAAAGACGTTCACTGTTCAATGGAGAAAGACTGAAGCACCTTCCAGACGGGGTCACTCTGATCGTAGTCCAACTCCCCGCAATAGCCCTGGTGAATGTACTGCCAGAGGATGATGCCGTCCACCCCCTCGTCGAAGGATCGCTGCATGAACTCCTCGATAATGGGCGCCCTTTCCTCCAAGATTCCCTTGTGGAGAAGGCGACCATTCTTCTTGTACGCTCGATGGTAGACCTCGGTGTAGAGAACGGGCAGGTCCAGTTCTTCGGCAATCCTCAGCTCCCGCTCGTACCAGACGTTGGTCCAGACGTGAATCGTCACGGCATCAATCGAGGGCAAAGTGTGCATCTTGCGCCAGGCTTCTTCCCCCTGAGGCTGAGGCCCGCCAACCGAGATCATCCCCACGGCAACTGGCCGGCAGGGATCGAGCCTCTTTATCTCCTCAGAGGCCACCCTGGCCCATTCGACCAGCGAGTTGTAGCAAGACCGCGTCCCTCCCTCAGGAGCGCAACTGGGCTCCCCCATCAACTGCCACAGGGCCACCTCAGGAAAATCCCTGAGCCTGGTGACCACACTTCTCAGATGATCCATGTACTCGCCTTTGTACCCTGAGCGAAACCAGCCTTCGTTCTTGGTAGGATAATCTGCCGCCATGTAGCCATCGAGGACGATGATGAACTTCAGACCGTGCTCGCCACCCAGCCGGATCAACCGTTCCACCCGATCCAGCCCACCGTCCCGCGCATGCTTAGGAAAAACGGGGATACGGATGGCATTTCCATACTGAGACAGGAAGGAGAGTATTCCCTCCCACTGGTCATCCGGGAACCACTCTTCGAGGATATAGGCCACGTTCATGCCGATCAACCGAATCTCCTGACCATTGAAAGTGAGCTTGTCGCCAGTCCTGACGACGCGGTCACTACAGAGCCCTCTGGGTTTGGTAAACACCGGTAGAAAGATCTGCTTCTCTTTGGCTGACTCAAGGTCTCCCACCAGCACCAGGGGAAAGATGAGCCTGCTTCCCCTCTCGGTTTTGACTGTCTGCGTAGCTAGACACGTCTCGAGGAGCTCGTTCTCGCCCCGGGGATCACACGAGTCAGAAGACTCTGTCACCAACACGCTGCTCCCGCCAGAGTCACCCGCCTCAACCAAAGGGAATGGAGAGCTTGCATTTTGCTCCTCGTGGGTTGAATGGGACAGGGTCAGACCGCAACTTATCGTGACCACCAAAGCCAAAATCACTGCGGCCAGAAACCAGGTTTTTGAACCCTTTGTTTCCCAAATGTGCACAATTGCTGCCATCTTCGATACTCCGAGAAGCACTTTCGAGCGAAAAACCTGGTTTCTCTCACCTTGTCCAAACTCCAGTTTCATCTGCTGATCCCCCCGGTCTAGCACCGAGGCCATAGAATCCCTATGCCCTCTAGCGAAATCTTCGGCACTCAAGGCCCTTTTGCCTGCCAACTGCACTTCGCTCACAAGCAGTGCCGCTTCCCCGGTGACAACAGGCAGGCCCTCATCTAGAGCCATCACCTGTCCTGGCTCCCCCACCCAACCAATGGGGCAATGCCTCGGCTTTGAATATCTTGAGCAGCTTGCCTCGCCAATACGTATAGGTGCTGGGCCAGGGATGGTAAGCACGGCTGAAGAGTAACCTTCCCATGGCTTCCCCCACAGTTATTGTATCACATTTTGAGCTACTGGGCAAGATTTGCCCCTGCACCTGAATGGGCGACAGGAGCAAGCGGTCGGCCACGGCCTCGCCCTCCTGAAAGATCGGCAGCCGTTGCATGGTAGCCGGCGAGTAGAAGCCCAACTCCAACTGATACTCCCCCGCGGGTGTGGTCGGCTCGACGGGTAGGCTGTGCCACTGGATGAAAACGTCGCCCGGCTCCCAACTCGTCGGTAGGATACTCAAGCCATCGTAGCTCCCCACCACGACGCTGTGGGCATCCAGCAGATGGAGGAAGATGGCCAGCGAAGGGTCCGCGGTGTGCAGGACCTGCCAATAGGTGAGCAGTTCGATGGTGCTGGGAGACTCTGCCGGTATGTACTCGTAGCCCAGGAAGGCCACCTGCTGGTTGAAATTGCCCGGAGGCGCGAGGGAGTGTCGCCATCCCTGCGGGCCTCCGGGCACGAACTCGACGGCCGGGCTCCAATAGATCGTGGAGTTCTGCTGCACAGAGGCCAGCTTCTTGGCCAGCGCATCGCGGCTCGCCAGCCGATAGATGGCGTAAGACCTGTCCTCGGCAACGTGCAACAGCTCGCTGTCCTGTTGAAACCGCTGCTGGAGCGTGGACGAGAAGGGGAAGGCATCGGGGACGACGTAGCTTACCTCTTGCCCTTCGGCTGGCAAGAGAAAGCCAGTGCGATGGTCAAACCATTTGAGCCGTATTGCTTCGCTCTCCACTGTGAGCGCCCGCGCCTCGGCGTCCAAGTCGTTCAGGCGCACGTCCGATAGGCAGACCACCGACCCGGTGGCTTCCGTTTCCTCGCCGCCCACCTGGTAGATGAAGATCGAGTACCCGATCTTGGCCAGCGGCTGCCGTTCCCGGAACCAGGCGAAGAGATCGTGGTCGGAGAAGTACACCCCCTGCAGGTTAGTCGCGCTGATGGCGTACACTCCCGGCGCGGGCCGAAGAGGATTGAAAGCCACCCCTGTGACCTGCCCCGGATAGTAAATATAGCTGGGCAACAGACGGTGAGGGATGTCGTAGCCATAAGCGTCCGGATAGGTGCTCCCGAACCAACTGAGATATACCTCCTCAATGCCTGCCTGCTCCATGTACCTCTTCAACCCCTTCAGGTCTTGCCCCCAATCCAGATTGGAATCCACCAGATAGCGCCAGCCGTTATCGGGCCCACCGACCAGCTCGTTGAAGTAGGCCAGGTAGTCCGGATAAATGCGCGCGCTGCCGACCAGGTACCAGACCGCGAGTAGGAGACAGGCTGCCGCGCCTGGCAGATGGCGGGGCTCAATCCGTAGGCTCTCACCCCATGCTTTGCTGCGCGCGACTCCACTGGCGAAGACGAAGAGGAATGGCAGCACGGGCAAGATATAACGATAGCCGATGTTCAGGGCTTGGCTGCTGAGACTGATGGCCAGGTAGACCAGGACGGGTAGCAGCAAGGGGTAGGCCAACCGCCAGGCCCGCCGTTTGACCGTCCAGACCAGTGAGATGCACAACAAGATCAGAGTTGGTAGAGGGGTCTTGATGGCAAAAGCCACGGGGAAATAGTCCCACCGCGCCATGGTGAAATAGTTGCCGTGTAAGAAGGCAGGGTGACCCGTCTCCAAGTGACGGAAAACCCCTTGCAAGCCCCTGATGTAGGTAGGGATCGGCACCGGAATCCCCCCTTCCACCAGTGGCCCTACCTCGAAACCATACACTGCCCAGACCACCAGGCCCGCCAGCACTATCATGAGGCCAACAGAAGGCACCAATTTCCGCACGCGCTGCATTGGCTGTCCGCTCGTCAAGATGTACGCCAGCCCAATCAACGGCAGGATGGGGATCAGCACCAGGGCTGAGTATTTGGATACCAGCGCCAACCCCAGCGTCAAACCGGCCGCTGCTAGCCGTGACCACGTAGGATGGTTTAACCAGCGCCAGAAGCAATAGACAGCCATGAATAAGAAGCAGGTCACACCCAGGTCGGTGGTCGTCAGGCGGGCGTGGGCCAGGATATTGGGGTCGAAAACGTAGAGGCCCAGGGCCAGGAGGCCAACCAGCGACCCGTGGAGCTCCCTGGCCCACCTGAAGACGAAGCAGCCCAGTAGGATAGCTAGCAGGATGATGGGCAAGCGGGCCAGCAGTAGGATCTGATCGGCGTTGTGGTCCCCGTGCCAGAGAAACTGAGTGGCGAAGGCGATGACATGGGCGTGCTCCCAGGCGGGGCTGTCGGTGGGCAGTTTGAGATCGGGCAGTAGCAACAGTGGTGCCGCGCTCAGAGAATTGATCAGGGGTGGATGGTCCAGATTCAGGCGCAGGTCGCCTGTGCGCAGGTAGGCGTACCCCCGCGCGATGTGGTTTTGCTCGTCCATCGTCGGGGACTTCAAGCGGGCACTGGATACCATCAGGGCGAACATCAGGCCCAGCAGTCCTACCGCGGTCAGGTTGACCACCTTGCTTCGATCAACCTGTCCCACCTAGCTCCCCCTTTCTCGACCAATGATCACCTGGATCAGGATCAGGCGATCCTCGCCGTTCGCCATGCTCAAACGCTGGCCGGTCCAACGGTTGTACATCCCAACCTCCAGAACGCCAGTGCCTGGCTTGCAATCGGGGGAGAGGCTCAGATAGTGCACATCTCGCACGATTTCCCCCGGTTGCCACCTGCTGGTCAGCTTGAAAATCGCCGGCTGCCATATCTCAGTAAGCCTGAACCCATTGCCGGGAAGCTCATCGTGTTGGCCAACGATGCGACCATCACCGTCCAGCAGATGGGTGAAGACCGTGTAATCTATATCCATCTCAGCCACACCCTGCCAGTACAGGCTCAGGCGGATTGTTTGGCCGGGGCTGACTCGGAGGGGAAGGGATTGGGATATGTATTCGCCCCGTTCATCCTTCGTCGCGATGTCGAAGCCCAGCAAAGCGACCCCCTGGCCCAGTTCGGTCTCCAGCAGGTGCTCAATGCAAGGGCCATCAGCTTGCTGAAAGAGGAAATAGCCGTCGGCCTCGGCCAGGATTCTGTAGTCCGGATTGGCCAGGAGTTCTTGGACCCCCTTTTCGTATGAATCAGGGATCAGAGGATAATAACGGCCCCGCGTGTCTAAGGCGATGTATTGGGCCTCGTCCGCCCTGCGCGGGTAAAGATATATCTCCTCCCGATGCGAGAGGTGGGGCACCAAGGCATCCTGGGCTGAAACGGATGCGTTGGGAGGCACGCGCGCCAAGATAGCTTCGCCCAAGCGCGCGTGCTGAGTGACGATGAACCTTTCTGGCTGAAATCCGCGTGCCAGCGAGACAGGGCTATATAACCAGTATCCGATGACACTCATCGCCAGAAGATAGAATGTCGCCCATTGCCGCTTCCGGCCTTTGAAACGCTCCAGTCCTACCGCTGCCGCGAAGAAAAGGATTGGCAGCAATGAAGCCGGGTGCCAACTTTGCAGCTTGTACATCGAAGGGGCATCGCTGGCCAACATGTAGCCAAAGGATGGAAAGCTCAGTGCGAATATGGGTAGGGCCAGGAACACTAAGAACCCCGTGGGCAATAACAACCGGATCACAGCCTCAAGTCTGGTCATCACTAGCCTAGTTCCCATCCAAATCAAGTGGGTGCTGCTCAAGGGCTTCAAAGCTTGGCCGATGTTCTGATCCAGGTAAGAATAGTAATTATGCAGTGGGAGATAGGTTCCGCTCCCGAAGCGAGGAATCACTACAAAGGGCACAATGATCGCCCAAAGGAACCCCAGGATCAACAGGCCCCCACCCAGTTTCACCTCTCTGTTTTTCAAAAGCAGGTAGGCGCCAAAAGCCATCACTAAGATGGCCATGTCCTCTTCGCACAGCAACGCTGGTAATAGCCCCACCAGGATCCACCGTCTCTGCCCTCTAATCAGCCCGTAAAAGGCAAGGGATATGAAAGGCACGGCAAGGGTTATCCTGTGAAACTCGCTAAGATTAACTTCGTGGAGAGCGGGGTTCAAACAATAGGCGGCTAAGACAAAAGGAGCTAGAGTTGGATTCCTCTCCCGCATTAGTTGGAATAGAAGCAGACCTACAAGGGCCAGGGCAACAGTGTTAATCACGAACAGGAGCCGTATATCGGGCCAAACGAGGTACAGGAGCGAGATAAGGCCCATCAGAGGGGAGAAATGAAAGCCTAAGGTGTTAGGCGGTTTGACGGTATTAACAAAGAATCTGCCGTGGGCCGTGTTCCAAATGGCCTGGTCGAATTGCGCCAGGTCCAGCGCACGGGTGTGAAAAGCCCTGTGTTGCTGAATCGAGAGCCAGGAGAACACCAGGGCATAAAGCATAAGCAAGAGGTAACCGCTAGCCTCGATCCATTTCAATGATTTACCCTTCTGCGCTGTCATCAGCCCCTGCTTCCTAATCTATCACCCGCACCTTGCTCAATAGTACGCGATCATCCGGGAGCCGTCCTCCCTGCCCTACGATTCTTAAGTGCTCTCCTGTCGCTGCTAGGTACAAGCCTATCTCGACGTCGTGGACGTCAGGGGGAGTGCCAGGGTAGATAACGAGTTCGTACTCGTCCGCTATCGTCTGGCCGGTCTCTCAGTTCGAAGTAGGAGCATCGCCGCTCTTGGGCCAGGAGCTCTGTGGCTGGCGATGGCGTAGCATAGCCAAAACCCTGAAAGACGCACATCCTGTCATTGACCTCATCTATCAATGAAACGAGGGGAGCAAGGCCAGGCCTCACCCCCCTCCCTAGCGCGGCCGGCCCTCCTCAACCAGCCACAGGATGGATAATACTACAGCGCCTTTAGAGCGAGGAGGAGCTCGGGGCTGTAGATGTTGACGGGCCCCGCTGCGGGGCGGATCCACCGAAGTCACCCATCATCCCACGTCCGAAGCCACCGAAGCCCCCCATCATCCCATGCCCGAAGCCAAAGCCCCGGCCCATGGGGAAGAAGCCCTGTTCCAGCCCCTCCAGCAACCAGTCGGCTTGCTCTTGGGTAATGTACCCGTTCTCTAGGGCCTGCTCAATGGAATCCCGGACGGCAGTCTCCATAGCAGCTTGGTTCGCAGCATCTACGGCGTCCCGCAGGGTCTGCAGGTCAACACCGGCTTTGTCGGCCAAGTCGGCCAGCGTCCTGCCGCCCCACAGTTGGGTGGACAGCTCATCGGCGGTCATGCCGAGAAGCTCGGCGGCCGCTTCCAGCCCCGCCTCCCCGCAGACGCCTCGGCCAAAGCCGAAGCCACGGCCCCAACCATAGGTCTTGGGTGCGGGTGTGGGTGTGGGCTCGTCGGCGAATACGAACGCTGCTCCAGCTAGGCTTGCCACTAACACTACGATCAGCGACAGGCCGCCCAGCAGTACGAGCCTCTTCTTAGTCATCCAATTCACCTCCTTCCTCGTCTAGATCTGGGTTGGCTTTCCCCTAACCCGCTTCTATTGTACCAAAAGAAGGTGAAGACGTTATGAAGAAGTTGTTAAGGTTTGATATAGATTCGAGTGTGTCAGCCTAGCTTCACCCGTTCCTCCCCGCTGTAAACATGAATCTGCTCACCACGGGCATAACCGATGAGGGTGATGCCCCAGGCTTTGGACATCTCCACGGCCAGATCAGTGGGTGAGGTGCGCGAGACCAAAATGGGCACCTGCATCTTGGCCGCCTTGTTCAACATCTCCGCGGAGAGACGCCCCGTGGTCAAGAGTATGCGATCCCTGGTATCAATGCCTTCTAGCAAACACTGACCCTGGATCTTGTCCAGAGTGTTATGCCTGCCCACGTCCGAGGCCACGACTAGCAACTGCTGGTCGTCGCTAAGAGCCGAGGTGTGCACGCCGCCTGTGGTACGGTAGAGCTCCGCCTCGCGATAAAGCCGACGCATCAGGCCGAGTATTTGAGACGGTGTCACCTTCAGAGTTGAATCAACCTTACTCGTCTGCATTGTTAGGTCGGCAAAGGTAGTGCCCCCCCCACAACCAGAGGTGAGAACGCGCCTGGTCGGCAGCTCAACATCGTGAGTTAGACGCACCTCGATCATCTCCTCCTCGTCGCAGACCCGTAACAGCGCTACCTCATCCAGACTACCGATGAGCCCCTCCAAGTATAGGAAACCTAACGCCAGGTATCTCAGATTCTGGGGAGTACAGAGGAAAGTAACCAACTCCCTTCCGTTGACATACACCGTCACGGGAGCCTCCCGCACCACCTTCTTCTCCATGATTGTCATGCCATTGGCAGTATAACGGCTATAGATCAAGCTCCGACTAGCTATAACCATCACTTCCTCCTCGCCAAGCTCCTAGCTTTCTCCAAATCGGCAGGCGTGTTGATGTTAAAAAACGACAGGTACTGGGGATCGAATAGGTTTATCTCCTGCTCTTCGACATAGCGCACTCGCACCTCAGGGAAGAAATCAATGATTTTGAGGCCGCCAGCCGCCAATAGGCGTTCGATAGGCTGGAGGCATCCCTTTGAGTAGATAGCATGCAATGGTTCTGTCAGCCCCCCGATCCTGGGGATGACCACGTCCTGACCGGGGGACAGTAGGATCATATAACGTAGGAGCCTAAGGTCTAGAAAAGGCATATCACAGGCAACCACCAAGCTGTGATGGCTGTGTGCTGCCTTTAGCCCGGAATAAATGCCCCCCAGAGCTCCTTGACCAGGATAGACATCGCCCACCAACCATACCTCCAGATAACGATACTTCTGGGGGGAGTTAGTGACGATGATGACTTCGTCACCAACTCGCGCCATTTTCTCTACGATTCCCTCGATGAGGACCTGTCCACCTACCTGAAGGAAGGCCTTGTCGGTGCCCAGCCGCTTGCCCTCTCCCCCAGCTAACACGATACAACTGATAGGACGCTGAATCTCTCTTTTCCCCTTACCCATCTCATCAGTAGTATACAACAGAAAGCGACCCCTGTCTAGTTTGGCATCCAGCTTCTCGCCACACAAAGAGAGCGGGAGAGGAAAAACAATCTCTCCCGCCTTCTCGGACTGAGTCAGGGGTAGGCGCTCAGGTGCCAGGCACTTTCACTGAGGATTTCAAGACAAAAACACTTTCCAATCGTCTTCGCCGCTGAGTCAGACGTTTTTTTTGGAAGTACCTGGTACCTCCAGATCCATCCCTACACAGGAAAATAGCACACCCCTGCTGTACCGGGGCCGGTGTGGACGCCCAAGACTGGCGAAAGCTCCGCCATCAGCACCTCCACGCAGGTCAGCCGCTCCTCCACCATGGCCCGCAGCTTCTTCACCTCCTCCAGGGCTGCGGCGTGGACGAAGGCTACCTTGACCCGCCCTAAGCGGCCAACATCCTCTTCCATCATCTCCACGATTTTGCGATAGGCCCCCAGCCGGCTACGTGCTTGCCCCAGGGGAACGATGACCCCATCCTCCATGCCGATTAGAGGCTTGATGTTCAAAAGGGAGCCCACCAGGTGTTGGGCCTTGCCGATGCGCCCCCCCATATAGAGATAGCGCAGTGTGTCGGCCGTTTGGATCATCTTGGTTATGGGGATCATGTCCCTGACCAACTCCACGATCTCGTCCAGGCTCTGGCCAGCCAGGGCAGCCCGCGCCGCCTCGATGGCCATCCAACCGTGGCAGAGGGACACGTTGCGGGTGTCAATGACCTCGATGCGCAAATCGGGCAAGACCTCTCCGGTCATCTCCCTGGCCATCATCGCCGATTGATAGGCTCCGCTGCCAATGGAGGTCATGTGAATACTAACAACCTCTTGGGTTTGCTGGGCCAGTTCCTTGAAGCCCTCTAAATAGTCCCCAGGGCCAGGGTTGGCCGTCTTGGGCAGCTCCTTGGCAGTAGCAAGCCAACGGAAGAACTCCCCCCGTTGCACGTCCACCAGGTCGCGTAGCGTTTCCTTTCCCTTATGAAGGTAGTAGGGGACGACCTTGATATTCAACTCCGCGATCAACCTCTCAGGGATACTGGCACAACTGTCTGTTAATACGCCGACTATAGACATGACACACTCCTTTCCTCTGGAGGTTAGAGGTTAGAGG
>JBAWAP010000374.1:0-9806 GCA_049589355.1 Anaerolineae bacterium | reverse complement strand
ACGGTCTTAACTGTCTGGGCGCCTGCCCATATTGTACACGCTTTCTGCGCCGCGCGCTAGTTTCTGTCCTCAGGAATGGCGGGGCACGCCATGGCCGACTCGCAATGACACGGGCTGAGCAGTTACAAAATTAGTATAATTATTGATAAAATTGATACGTTGTCCTCTACTTATGGTAGGGGACCCGCAAAGGTTTCAGCCGCTGAACCGTAATCAGCGGCTTTCTTTTTAGCTCGTGTTCACCATCTTGGGTTTGATCGCATCTTCGTCAATGCGCTTGGACTATCCACAACATAGGCTGTGATAAAGCGAGCGCGAGTCGCATTGCGCGAGTCTATCTGTATTATGACTGCATAAGGAGTAGATGGTTCCAAGGCAATCCGCCGGACCTTAGAGTCTGGCATCACCCGTCGATAGAGTTCCAGGCTCGAATCTTCCAACACAGCTCTGATCCAGTCCATCCTTTGCGCTTGCCTGAGGTCAAAGTTGGCTTTGTCTTTGGCTGTCCGGCTGCTGTCGCGGTAGAAGGCCTCATTGAACATCTCGGGAAAGAACTGCACAGTAATGCCACCTCCCTTTTACAGGGAACAGGTTGTCCCCACCATGAAACGTTCTCGAAAAAAGCCACCCATGCGGTTGACGCAGGTGGCTTTTGGCAACTTCACAGTTCTGGTAAGGGGGCAATTCGTCCATACCATACTGCTTCGCGGCCCTGGTCATGACGGCTTTCAACCTGACAGTTTCCCTCATCCCCCCGCTTTGACGTGCTAAACATTTCAACCAATTTCGCCTAACGCTTTTCTAGGGCGGCAATGATCTTGATTAGCTCTTCCTGTAGTTTAGGTTCCAATGGCTCCGGGCGGTGGTTAGATAAGATCCACCTTGCCTTCTCGTGGGCCCGCTCCCTCGCCCCGCGCCGGCCATCTTTTTCCCAGGCGCTATAGGGGCGATGATCCACCAGACTCGGCATCCAACGTTCCTTCAGGTGTTTCAACGTGTGCTTTTGATCCAGGTAGTGTCCCCGCACGCCCACGGCCTTGATGGCATCCAAAGCCAAGGTCTCTTCGTTCACCTCGATTCCTTGCACTGCGGCCTGAATGACCTCGTAGATCTCACAATCCATGAGTAGTTGCTCGTAGGAGAGGATGCGTGAGCCGTAGAGTAGGCCAGCCCCGGTCAGCATATCGGCTCCGCTGAGGACGGGCATCAGGCCGGCGAAGGCATTGTCCAGGGCTGCCTGCCAGTCGGGCTCCTTTGCGCCGGTGGCAAAAGCGCCCATGGAGAGGGGGATCCTGTAAAAGTCGGCCAGTTGGTTGGTGGCTGCTCCAAACAGGTAGTCCTCCGGCCCTCCACCCGTGTAGGCCCCTGTGCGCAGGTCCATGGCCGTCTGAGCGGCGGCGTAGAAAATGGCTGTGCCTGGATAGGCCAACTCGATGAGGGCAGAGGCGGCGATCACCTCGGCGTTGCCCACCACCAGGTTGCCGGCCAGCGTGGCTGGCCCGGTGGAGCAGCAACTGGCCATAGTCATGAAGCCCACTGGTAGACCCGCTTGAGCAGCAACCAAGGCCGCCTCCAGGCTGCCTCCATCCTGCCCCAGAGGGCTGATGGTGCACTGCATGATGGAGAGGATGGGGCGTTTTCTTAGCTCCTGGCGTCCACCGACGATGGCTGCTGCCATCTCAATCGCCGCCTGGGCTTCCCTGGCTGTGATGACGCACTCGGTCTGAACATGTTTGGTGGTGTTGTTCCAGGCAGCCTCCAGCTCGTGTAAAGAGTGTGTTTCCGGCGGACAGTCCTGGGCTGCTACCAGAGGCCAATAGAAAGTGATCTGGGGCAGGTAATCGGCCACCAGCGCCGACTCTGCCACATCCCGCTTGGTCGAACGCCGTCGCTCTCCCGTCTCCAGGTCAATGACTTCCACTCCACAGCCGTCAGTGGATAGATAGGAATGCTCCCCGTCCAGAGGCAGGTCCAGGTCGGGATCGCGGGCGCAAAGCACATACGGGGGCGGCGCTTTGGCCAACGCCTCTTCGACAGTCTGGCCGGGGAGGCGAGCGATCTGGCTTTCTCTGTCCACCATCGCCCCGGCCTCTTCCAGAATATCAAGGGCCCAGGTGGAAGGAAAGCACACCCCAACCGTCTCGATGACCTCCAGGCTGGCCTGGTGGATGTGTCGCACGTCATCCTCACTCAACACCTCCAGGTGCAACTTGGGGCGCTCAATTGGGGATATGGCTCTTGCGCTGACAATCAAGGGTCACCTCCCATGTCCTGGCTCTCTACTCAACACCGCGAAGTCGTTTAACTCGTTACTCGTTGACTCGTTACTTATCATCCCGTTGGCGGTAGTTTCTCCATTCCTCGCTCTTTGGCTGCTCGCAGGGTGATGGCCGTGAGCTCCTTCTCCACTTCTTTAGGCAGGGGCTTGGCTTGGTAGGCGGCCACCAACTGCTCAACTCGTTCGTGGGCTCGCCGCACGATGTCCTTAGCACCCTTGGCCTCCCAAGTCTGACGATAGTCGCGGTCAATGACCGGGGAGGGGATGAACAGTTCCCGCTTGAACCACTGACGAGTGTGTTCGGTGGCCAGGAAATTGCCCGCATGGCCTACCTGGCGCATGATGGCGGTGGCCAGGGGATCCTCTGATGCGTCAATGCCCCGCAGCAGGCGGCGGGCCATGCCGATTAGCTCGTTATCTATGACCAGCTTCTCCAGGCTGAAACAGCTTTCAAAGTCCATCATGCCGGCTCCGGAAACCATATTCACCCCGGCCAAGACGGCCAGGATGTTGCCGATGCCTGACTCGAAGCCGGCCTGGGCATCCACTATCTTGGCGTCGCTCATGCCCATGTAGGCATGGGTGGGCAATCCCAGGTACTTGCCTATCTGGACATAAGCACAATCCATCATCAGGGTCTCGATAGCCCCCATAGGGGGTGTCCCCGTGCGCATGTCGAAAGCGGCCGGTGAGCCGCCCCAGACGATGGGGGACCCGGCCTTGGCCAGTTGGTGAATGGTGATCCCGCTCAGTGACTCGGCGGCGTGCTGCACCACTGATCCGATCAGGGTAGCGGGGCCCGTCGCTCCGGCCAAGGGCATGGAGACTAACTCTGCCGGGATGCCGGACAGGGCGCAGTCAATCATGTTCTGGCAGGTGATTTGGCTCCACAGCAGGGGAGGCGAGGGGCAGACATCGAATACAGCCACAGGCTTAGCGGCCAGGGCTTCTTCACTGCCGACCACGGCGACCAGCAGGTCCTTCATAATGTACCAGGTCTCGACGGCGAAGGCTCCGGTGATCACAGGCTTCCTGGCGTACCTGAGCACCAGGTAGAGGCGATAGAGATCAGCCATGCTCTTTGGCACATCCGAGCAGACCAGGGCCGTGCTGACCGCGTCCAGTTCGGGCAACACTTCAGCCAATTTGATATAAGCAACGAAGTCGGCGGTGACTGGCTTGCGCGACTTGGTCGCTCCATAATCCAGGATCTCAATGGCTGCCGAGCCCGGGTCGAACTGCACGTCGTCGTCGCCGTAGTGGACGACGGGGTTCCCCTCGGAGTCGTGGAGGTAAAAAGAGGGAGGAACCGTCTCCAGGGCCTCGTCAACCAGCTTGGGTGGGATCTTAGCCACCCTGCTGGCGAAATCCACGGTGGCCCCGGCATCGGCGACGAGCTGCAGAGCCTCGTCGCTGTGGATGCGCACGCCTGGGTCCCACAGTAACTCGCGAGCCTCCGCCAGGATGCGCTCGATGGTTTCTCTGTCAAGCAGCTCTAGCTTGGGTCTGAGCATTCTTCTCTCCTTCGTGTTTTTAGGGCAAGCCCCGATTAGCGGCGTAATCATAACATGTAGGCGGGGTTTTGTCAACAGGGTTCTCACCCCATTTGGTCAAAAAGCCAAAGTCGGCTAAAAGGCCGACTTCTTGGAGAGCTCATCTCATGCTGGGACTGGCATTTGCTACCCAGGCTCGTTGTGCTATAATCTAATAGCTCAGTCGCTGCTCGGTGCCAGCCAGCAGGCGAGCGATATTGGAGCGAAGGGCCAAGACAACGGTGACGCCTGCCAACAGTCCGTAGAGAGCGTGCAGTAGAGGGTGATGAGCGAAGAGGGTCAGGCCAAGGAAGATGGCAGGGGCGAGAGTAGCCACTGCCAAAGAGGCCACAGAAGCATAGCGGGAGATCACGATGACCAGGAGCCCGGCGGCGATCAGCGCCAAGGCCACGGGCAAGGAAAGCATTGAGATCACGCCTAGATGGGTGATGGTGCCGGCACCGCCTCGCCAGCCCAGGAAAACGGACCAGTTGTGGCCTGCAATCGCAGCTACACCTACCAGGACTTGGCCAATTGAGTTGCCCAGGATGACCTTGGCGATCCAGACAGCGATCACGCCTTTGAGAAAATCACTTGACACAGTTAAGATAGCTGGCCAAAGGCCAGCAGCACGCCAGACGTTGGTGCCCCCGGTGCGGCCACTGCCGTGTTGACGTACGTCAGTGCCTTTCACGAGCTTTACCACTAAGTAGCCAACAGGAATGGAGCCCATCAAATAGCCGAGGGCTATCATGATGACATAACGCAAGATCCCCATGGGAAATCTCCTCCTGCATAAACCGGTTTACTGTTTACAACACCGAAACTGCAGTGAAGTTGCGGCGACTGTTCTTTAGTCTGCCACGGCAACATCTAACAATCGAATAAGCTGGGTAAGGCGAATTTAGACTATAAATAAAAGGGAGGTCAGAATGGCAAAAAGGAGTGAAACCAGCATAGTTTACTATGCCAGTGCGCGGGCGACCAAGTGGGATTACAAGTACAGCCTGATTGCCAAGCTAGAGGAGTTAATCAAGCGGCTGGACTTTTCTCAGCACATCGAACCCAATGACTATGTGGCTGTGAAAACCCATTTTGGTTCTGAGGGAGTCCATCGCATCGTGCGGCCGATTTTCCTGCGCAAGATCGTTGAAGGGATCAAGGCTGTGGGCGGCAAGCCCTTCGTGACCGATAGCACCCGCATCAGGGGCTGGGATTACCTGGAGGTTGCTAACCAGGAGGGCATCAATCCCCTGTCGGTGGGTGCTCCGGTGATCTTGGCCGATGGCATCTTCGGCTATGACAACGTGGCGGTCAAAGCAGGTCCCATTCTGGGTGAGATCAGCGTCTGTTCGGCCATCCACGATGCGCCAGCTATGGTGGTGGTCACCCACTGTAAGGGGCACATCCAGGCTGGTTACGGTGGCGCGATTAAGAACATATCCATGGGTGGGGTCAGCGGCCGACACCGCAGCGGTGACTGGAAGCGGGCGCGAGGTCATCTACATGTGCCAAGTGAGATGGACATGATCCGCGATCTGGAGCTGTGCACCTTCTGTCTGCAGTGCTATCACGTGTGTCCCACTGGCGCTATCCTGTTCAACGGCGCAGAACTCTCTTTTGATGAAGACCGGTGTTGGCGCTGCGGGCGCTGTGCCCGCGTCTGTCCCGAGGGGGCTATCACCAAGGGACGCGAGCTGACGGAGTTCCAACGGGGCTTGGCCGAGGCTGCCCAGGCGGTGTTAAGCACCTTCGCGCCGGGCAAGGTGCTCTACGTCAACTTCCTGCTAGAGGTGCAGCCTGAATGTGACTGCATGCCTGTGGCTGACACCCCAGTGGTACAGGATCAGGGCATCCTCGCTTCCACTGACATCGTGGCCATCGAGCAGGCCAGCTACGATCTGATCAATCAAGCTGCCCCTTTGCCTGGGTCGTTGGCGGCTGACAAAGGGTTGCGCCAGGGTGACCGCGTCCTGGCTGATACACTTGGCATTGACGCCCAGGAGCAAATTGATGCGGCGGCTGAGTTGGGTTTGGGAAGCAAAGCTTACGAGTTGGTGGAAGTGGAGAGTAAGGGTTTAGGACAGTCAGTTAGACCTCCGAGGTTTTTCGTAAACCTCGGAGGTCTTATTGGCTCAGGCGGAGGGAAGACACGTGCGGGCCTTGATCGTTGGAGCGGGGGCTATCGGTTCGCTGGTGGGGTATAAGTTGGCCCGAGCGGGCAACGAAGTCACCCTGGTGGGCCGTCAACCTTACGTGGCCGCCGTGCGAGTGCAGGGCTTAGGCCTCGAGGGCGGCGGTCAGGTCGCACAGGCGATGAACGTGCGCGCGGTAACGAACGTGCGGGATGTGGCCGATGAGCCATTCGATTTCGTTCTGCTTACCGTGAAAGCTTACGATACAACTGAGGCCTCAGCTCAGGTCGAGCCTCTGGCCCAGCGTGGCATCCCTATCCTCGTCCTGCAGAACGGCGTGGGGGGCGAGGAAACGGCAGCGGAGATTCTGGGTAAAGCGACGATTCTCTCTGCGGTGATTACCCTGTCAGTGGAGGTGCTGGAGCCCGGGTTGGTGCGCCTGGCCACAACGCGGGGCGGCATCGGCCTAGCGCCGACCACATCTGGTCAGTCAGTCGCTGAGCTAGCCGAGGTCTTTCGCGAGGCTGGTTTCAGGACCTCCATATATCGAGACTACCGAAGGATGAAGTGGTCCAAGCTGCTCCTTAACATTGTCGCCAATGCTTCCCCGGCTATTCTGGACATGTTCCCCGATGAAGTCTTTGCCGATAGCCGCCTGTTTGCCCTGGAACGGGCTGCCTTCCGCGAGGGTGCGGCGGTGATGCGGGCCCTGGGCCTGCGGCCGGTGTCCTTGCCCGGCTACCCGGTGCCCCTCTTCGCCTGGGCCTTATGCTCCTTGCCCGCCTGGCTCTTGCGCCCCATTCTCCGCAGAGCTATAGTCCCTGGCCGGGGCGGCAAGATGCCCTCCTTGCACATAGACCTGTCCAGAGGCAAAGGCAAATCGGAAGTGGAGTGCCTGAACGGTGCAGTGGTCAGGTATGCCCAAGAGCTGGGGCTGGATGCGCCCGTTAATCGAGCATTGCACTCGGTGCTGATGGGTATTGTGAAGAGGGGGATTCCCTGGGAGGAGTACCGCGGCCAGCCTGAGCGTCTCTTGGAGACTTGTCCTTTCACACGCAGTTGACAAATCCATTCTATTGGATTATAATCCAGATAATAGGATAATCAATCCAATTGATTGGAGAATGGGATGATGATCTACGAAAAGCTTCTTTCCACCAGTTATGCCCAGGTGTTGCGCTTCCTGGCCCGTCGTGCTGGCCAATCCTTCTATGAGCGGGAGATTGTGGAAGGCACTGACGTCAGCCGGAGCGCGGTCAACCTGGCTTGCAATGCGCTCTACCAGGCCGGCTTGCTGACCTGCGAACGACGAGGACGGATGAACTTTTACGCCGTGGCCGACCGCCACCCTTTTGTGCGCCAGTTCAAGGTGCTGGATACAATCGCTCGCTTGGAATCGTTGTTGGAACAGCTACGACCGCTGAGCCGTCGGATTGTCCTTTTTGGTAGTTGTGCTCAGGGTACTGACACAGCCGACAGCGATGTAGATCTGTTCATACTGGCGGCGGATCGTAGCCAGGTGATGGCCCTCATCGGTCACAGTGACCTGAATCGACTGGTGCGACCGATAGTAGTCAGCAACCAGGAGTTAGCCGCTATGAAGCAAAACGACCACACCTTCTACCAGCAGGTACAACAGGGCATTGTTCTCTGGGAGGCGACCGATGAAGTGGCAACTTGAATTTCAGCGTTGTCTCGACAAGCGTTGGTTGACAGTGATGCCTGCGGCACGCTACCTGGTGGCCAAAGAGCTGGATGTGGCTCGAGATGATCTTGCTGAGGCAGAGGGCGGGTATGAGCGAAAGAGTTACAAGTGGTGCACCATCCAGTCCTACTATGCCATGTTTCATGCCGTCCGGGCTCTGTTGTACAGTCGGGGTTATCGGGAGAAGAGTCACCATTGCCTCTCAGTGGCTATGCGTCATTTGTTCGTTGACAAAGGGTTGCTGGATGAGAGGTTGGCTGATGACTTGGACGATGCCCGTGCCTTGCGTGAAGATGCTGACTACCGGGTCGAGTTCACGGAGAGTGGAGCACGTCACAACCTGGAGGCGGCCAGGCGATTCATCGCTCGAGTTGCCGAGCTGTTGTCGGGGTGGAAGGAGCCCGAATGATTATGCAACCGTCGGTTATCAGAGAACTTCGCGATGTCAACTAAAGCATTGACTTTGACCGTTCCGGCTTCGCTGGCCCAGGAGCTGGATTCGGCCACTCAAGAGTTCTTGGCAGACGTATTGGAACGCGGGCTACGCGAGCTGAAAATAGAGCAGGCCCTGGAGTGCTATGGGCGTGGTGGAATCTCTTTTGGTGCGGCTGCGCATCAGGCTGGCGTGTCACAATCCGAACTGGCCTGTCATGCTTACGCGCGTGGCATGGAGCCGCCCTTTTAGCGCCGAAACATTGGCCGAAGAGCTAAGTTGAGCGCTACGCCAGAGGAGCTGGCATGAAGGAGGAGGTTTGGGAGGATGGGTGCCACAATGAGTTCAACTTTAGTCGGTCAGGTTGTGTCTGAATTGACCCGATTGCCAGAGGAAGACCTGTCGTTGGTCGTCGAATTTGTGGAGTTCCTGAAACAGCGCAGGGCTACGCCGACACAACGGCTATCCCCGGCCGAGATGCGGGCTGAGGCACAGCGGCGGGTGACCTTGCTGAGGGATGTGCCCCGTGAGGAGATTGTAGCTCGTTTCCGGGAGCTAACCGAGGAGATCCGTCAGGAAGCCATAACTAAAGGCACGGCCATTGAAGGGGACTGGAGAGGTGACTAATAACCGTCAAAAAGACCTGGGACAGTTTTTCACCCCAGAGCCCGTGGTCGAGTTCATCTACGAGATGGTCCGGCCAATGCTGCCGCCACAGCCGAAAATCATTGACCCGGCTTGTGGTGAGGGCATCTTCCTGCGCTTTGCCCGTGATCATGGCATCACTGCCGAACACAACCTGTATGGCTGTGACCTGGATGAGCATATCGTCGAGAAGTGGGTGAACCTCGGAATCTTCCCTAGACGGATGCACCTCTACCAGCACGATGGGCTGTATGAGGACAACTCCACGCCGGGGGTTGCGCTGGATACCTTTGACCTAGCGATAGGTAATCCCCCCTTCGGTGGCCAAGGGGTGACCGATCCTCGGGCGCTGGAGAACCTCCACTTGTGGCGTGACCATGTGCGACGAACAGGTCGTGTTCTCCGGGAGAGGCAACTAACCTATCTTGCTGGTAGCGAGGCCGAAGAAAATCTGCCTCAGCAGTTCAGGCGGTCGAAAACCCCTATCGAGGTGCTATTTCTTGAACGCTTTCTGCAACTGGTCAAGCCAGGCACAGGCCAAGTGGCGATTATTCTGCCCGATGGTATTTTTGCTAATTCGAAGTTACGATTCGTCCGCAACTTCTTGTTGCGATCCAGTCGGATCGAGGTCATTGTGGGTCTCCCCCGTGACACTTTTAGAGGGATGGGCACTACTGCAAAGACCAACGTACTCTTTGTCCGAAAGCTTAGATATGGTGAAGCAATGCTAGACGGCTTGGAAGTTTTTGTGGCTTCAACCGATTTAGCAAGCACAAGTAGTGGCGTGTACAGCGATTTTTCGACAATATTTTTAGCTTTCAAGGATTTTGTGGCATCCCAACCAGATATGCTTCCGGAGGGTGGAGTATGACCCCACTAATTGTTAGAGTGTCCGTCGATGATCATGAGTTTGCCGAAAGGATGGACCCAGAGTACTGGGACCCTGCCTATTTGGCGGCTGAAGCTGCAATGAAGCAAAAGTGGCAGTTGGCGCCGCTTGGCGATTTCATCAAATATATTACGTATGGCCAAGTTGGATGGAGGATATATTCGCCCACGGGCTCTGTTCGATACATAC
>JBAWAP010000373.1:0-9658 GCA_049589355.1 Anaerolineae bacterium | reverse complement strand
CGGACACGCGTCATGTGGTTGGAGAAGACCGCTTCTACGTTTTCACCAATGTAGCAAGTCTTCCCAACAAGCTCCTTGCTATTTGTGTTGTTGAAAAGCACGTCACCCTTCCGCAGCAGGTACGCTTGTTTATCAGCGATCTCAGATTGGGGAATGAACTTGGTTCCCTCCCAAACCAAGTCACCGCTAGAAGAGATATTCATGGGGCGCAAGTGCGGTATCCCCTCTACTGAGACGCCTGCGTCTCCGAAGGCAAAGCCAGCCTGCAAGTCCTCGACAATATCCTCAATCTTCACCATCGGCCACTTCATTTTGGCTGATAGGCCGTTGTCCTTGTACCGATCCCCCGACAGGTTCACATCGGCGGACTCCAGGATGCGTTGGCGGCTGACAGCATGGGCGATGCTGCCCACCGCGAGTCGGCTGCCGGCCTTCCATGCCTCGATGGCCCGCTCGGCCTCCGGCAGGTCGTCCCGCTCCCCCGGCCGGCGTTGCGCGCCCAGGTCGAAGCCGTCGGCCTCGACCTTGACGAACAGGATGTCGTCCGTGCGCTTGGCCAGCCCCTTGTCCAGCAGCAGGATGCTGGTCTTGACGCCGGAATAGGGGTTGAAGACGCCGCCCGGCAGACTGACGACACACCACAGATAGCCCTCCACCAGCATCTTGCGCAGCGCCCTATACGCGTTCTGGCTCTGGAAGATGATGCCTTCCGGGACGATCACGCCGGCCCGGCCGTTGACGTGCAGGTGCTCGGCGATGTAGTCCACGAACAACACCTCGCTGCGCCTGGCCTTGATGCTGAAGCGGTTGTGCGGCCGGATGCCGCCCTTGGGCGACATGAACGGCGGGTTGGCCATGATCACGTCGTAGCGCTCGTCCCAGCGGTCCTCGCTGGTGAGGGTGTCGTACTCGTGGATGCGCGGGTTGGCGAAGCCGTGCAGGTACAGGTTGGCGCGCGACAGGCGCACCATGTCGGGCGAGATGTCGTAGCCGCAGAAGTTGTCCATCAGCCGCGCCCGCTCGTCGCCGCTGAGCTTGTCGCCCGGCCGCTCGTCGCTGTTACTGGCCAGGATGTGCTTGTAGGCAGAGATCAGGAAGCCCGCGGTGCCGCAGGCCGGGTCGAGGATGGTCTCGTGCTTCTGCGGGTCCACGATGCGCACGATAAAGTCAATGATGTGCCGCGGGGTGCGGAACTGGCCGGCCTCGCCCTGGCTGCCCAGCACTGACAGCAGGTACTCAAAGGCGTCGCCCAGCCGCTCGCTGTGTTCGTAGGTGAAGCTGTTGATCTCCTTGAGGAACAGGTTCAGCGTCTCCGGGTCGCGGTAGGGCAGGAACGCGCCCTTGAAGATGTCCCGGAAGAGCTGGGGGATGTTCGGGTTGCGATCCATCACTGAGATGCCATCGGCGTAAAGCGTCAGGCGCTCATGCCCGCCCAGGCTCATGTCCAGCAGACGGCTCCAGGTGTACTTCTTGAACTCGCCGGAGAAGAACGTCGCCACCCCGCCCAGCTCCTCCGACTGGCGGTCCATGTCGTCCATGAACTTGTAGATCAGGGCGATGGTGATTTGCTCCACCTGTGACTTCGGGTCGGGCACCTTGCCGACCAGGATATCGCGGGCGGAGTCAATGCGGGCTTTGGTTTCGGCGTCAAGCATGGGTGGTCACCTACGACAGAAATGCGTTCAGCGGCACGTAGTCTTTCACGTACTCCGGGATCACCTCGCGCCAGTCGCCCAGCGCGCTCAGGTCGTCCAGCGACACTTTCGGGTTGTCGGCCAGGCGGGGGAATTCGCGTGACTCAATGATGGCGCGCAGCCCACCGTCGGTCACGTAGGCCTTGAAGAACTGGCGGATGCCCGGCATGGCCGCGGCGTCGGGCTTGTGGATGGAGACAAACTTGGCGATCTCCTCTTCCAGCATCTCGTCGCGTGTCTTGAAGCGGTCAATCTCGCCGAACGACTTGGCCAGGATTTCCCGCAACGTGATCCGCCGGTCAACCTGGACCGCCTTGCGCAGCTTCTCCAGGTTGAAGAAATCCTCTGGCTTGTTGAACAGCTTGGCGATCACCGCCTCTTCCGCGCCCTTGACGTCGCCGCGGGCGTAGCGCTCCCGAACCTCCGGCTCTGCCTTCACCTGCTCCTCGAACTTCTCGAAGAGCTTGCGGTCAATCTTCATGCCGTAAACAGGAACTGGCGTCTCCACGTACTGCGCCAGCGGGTCCGGGCCCACGTTTTCATACCCGCCAACAGATAGAGGCAGCGTAGGGCCGTCCCCCCGCTTTCCGGGGCCCAACGCCGGCAGCACCAGCACCTCGTCGTAGTTGAACTTCTCCTCGAAGTACTCGCAGTTGGCGAAGAAGTCGAACAGCTTGAACTTCTCCTTGGCGACGGCGTGCTCCTGGAGCTGGCCGCCCTCCCGCTCGACGAAGCGGAAGGTGTATTTGCGCGTCCCGCGCCCCTTGATCTGGATAAAGTCGGTTGGCGAGAAGACGGGGCGCAGCAGGACGATGTTCAACAAGTCCTCGCAGTCGTACCCGGTGGTCATCATGCCGCACGTCACACAGACGCGCGTCTTGGCGCTGATGTGCCCGTCCAGGAAGCGGGTGTGCCCGTTGAGGTTGTTGTTGGCAAAGCTCACGGCCATCTGCTGGGCCTCCTGCACGTCGGACGTCACCTGGACGGCGAAGTCGGAGTTATATTTGCCGGGGTACAGGGCGTGTGCCAGCTCGTTCAGGGTCTGGGCGAGCCGCAAGGCGTGATCCTGCCGCACGCAGAAGACGATGCTCTTGCCAATCTCGCCGCTCAGCGGATCGCGCAGGGCGTGTTTCAGAAACGTCTCGCAAAAGACGCGATTGGTCTCATCCGAGAAAAAGCCCTTTTCAAAGTCCCGTCCGAAGTAAGTTTGTTCCACCAGCTCGCCGTCTTCGGTCTCGACCATGACGGAATAGCCTGCTTCGGACAACAACTCCGTGGTGATCTCGGTCCGCGCATCCACGACGACCGGGTTGAGCAGATAGCCCTCGCGCACCCCGTCCATCAGGCTGTAGCGGAAGGTCGGGACGCCGCTCTCGCAGCCGAAGGTCTTGTACGTGTCCAGCAGTTGCCGGCGCTCCCACACGCGCGGGTCGCGCGTGCTGATCCGGGCCGGGTCAATCCGCTTGAGGTAGTCCTTCGGCGTGGCCGTCAGCCCAAGCTTGTAGCCGATGAAGTACTCGAACACGGCCCGGCTATTGCCGCCGATGGAGCGGTGCGCCTCGTCAGAGATCACCAGGTCGAAGTCGGTCGGCGAGAAGAGCTTACGGTACTTGTTGTTGAACAGCAGGCTTTGCACCGTGGTGACCACGACCTCGGCCTTGCGCCAGTCGTCCCGATTCTCCTTGTAGATCACCGTGCGGAAGTCGCTCTTCAGGCCGCGGCCGAAGGCTTTCCAGGCCTGGTTCTCCAGCTCGATGCGGTCCACCAGGAACAGGACGCGCCTGGCGTTGCTGGTGCGCATGAAGAGCTTGATCACCGCGGCGGCAGTCAGCGTCTTGCCCGTGCCAGTGGCCATCTCGAACAGGAAGCGCGTTTGGCCCTTGCGGACCGCGCTTTGGAGCGCGGCAATGGCCCGCCGTTGGTAAGGTCGCAGGAATTTCAGCTCGGTCTCTTTGAGGAAAGCTTCACGCTGCGCCGGATCGTTCCAGCGGGGATCGTCGCGATAGTTGGGATTCTGCGTGAGCGCGATGTAGTCGGCTTCTACCTTTTCGCTCACCAGGCCGTCGGGGTTCGGCTTGAAGGCGCGGAAGTGGCCCAGGGAGTCGGGCGTTGGAAACTCCGTGATGAGGGACGGGTTGCCTTGCTCCAGGTCCCAGAAGTAGTGCAGATTGCCGTTGGAGAGGATGACAAAGCGGACGGCCTGTGAGCGGGCGTACTTCCGGGCCTGCTCCTTGCCGACGAGGGGATCGTGTTCCTCGGCTTTCGCCTCCAGAACGGCCACCGGGGAGCCGCGGTCGTCCAGCAGGAGATAGTCAACAAAGCCGCTGGCAGTCTTTTCAAAATCGTCGCCGAGTTCGTCGAGGGCCTTTTTTTTCAGCTTGACGTGTGTTTCGAGCATGATGTTGGCTGGGCCGTCCTGATCGTCGAAGAATCGCCAACCCGACCGCCTGAGGAGGTCGTTGATCAGGATTCTCGCTTTTGCTTCTTTTTGCATGCTATCTCTGTAGTCCTATCTGTCTATGCCGAAATCTCCCTATGGCCCAAGTATACTACGGATTCTCGTTGCTGCAAGTTGATGGTCTAGCTTCCAATTTCTGCATAACCACCCCGGCAGAGGGTTTATGCGTAAATCTCCTTACGGAGCTTCTCTCAAGAGCACAGGAAACAGTTGACCTCATGGCCCGCCGCAATCTCCATCGGTGCCAGCGGCGGTTCCTCCGCACAGCGAGGCGTGGCGTGCTCGCAGCGGGGGTGAAACCTACAGCCCGGTGGAGGATCGGGAAATTGGGCTTGGATTATCTTGCCCTCTCTTATGGGAAGTGTCTGTAAATGTCCTTGCGATGTAAAATTCTCACCAGAATCACTTTGTCTTCAAGCACCTCAATCCCTATCCGATAATCTCCCAAGCGGATACGGTAGAAAGTGTCATAGCCCTTCAGCTTGCTCAGGCACTTGATGTCACTCAGTTCAGTTGCCGCTTTGATTTCCCCAATCACTTGTTCGACACGCCGCAACAACTGTTCATCTTTGACACGCTTTAAGTCCCGCGCAAAACTCGTTTCAAACGCTATTCTCACGCCTGCCCCTCTAGAATCGCTATAATACTCTCTTCGCTGACAAATTCATTTTGCCGGCCTTCCCGGATTGCATTCGCCAAACCGATTTCTTCGATGGCCTCCAGGATCATCTCAACGAATAGGTCTCTTCTCTCCTGAGCCAACTCAATGATCACTCCCTTGAGGGCTTTCTCAATTAAGAAGTCCAGCTTCCCTGACTCCAAATCCGCCTCAATCTGCCTATCCCATTTTCCCCAGTCTCTTTCCGAAAACCACTGCCTCAGGCGTATGTACTCCTGATCAGGCAAGGATTCAATCGCAAGTTGAATCTCCTCTACTCGTGTTATGCTCATCGTCTTCTCCTTTCTTCTATTCCCCCCGGCACCGGTGGCGGTTCCTCCGCACAGCAAGGCGTGGTCGAAGCGGGGGTGAAACCTGCAACCCGGTGGAGGATCGAGGAAGCAGTCAAGCCTTCATATCACCAAACTGGGCTCCGGTTGCTGTTCATCAGCCATTTGACTTTTTTCAAGAATATGATATACTATGATTGTACCCCCCCGGAGATAGCATCTCCGGGCCGACGCCCACCCGCAAGGGTGGGTCGTCTCTTTATTCGGTCAAAGGAATTCCTGTGCGACGAGTCATCGCTTACATCGACGGCTACAATCTATACTACGGCCTGCGCACCAAAAGGTGGAAGTGGTTCTACTGGCTGAACGTCCAGTCTATGGCCCGGCGCTTGTTGAAACCTCACCAAACCCTGGTCGGCACCAAATACTTTACCACAATTGTCAAACACCCGCCAGACAAACAAAGACGGCAGGCTGTCTTCCTGGAGGCGCTGCAAACCCTGAACGACTTGCAGATTTTCTATGGCCATTGGCTCTCGAATCCTATCACGTGCCGCCAGTGCGGCCACACCTACGAAGGGTATCACGAAAAGATGACCGACGTGAACATCGCCGTTGAACTGATGTGCGATGCTTTCCAGGATCATCTGGACATGGCCTTACTCATCTCAGCCGATGGTGATCTGGTCGGGCCGGTAAAGGCGATGCGGCGGCTCTTTCCGCAAAAACGAGTGGTCGTCGCCTTTCCTCCGGCGCGCTTTTCTGGCGCACTCAAGACCGCTGCTCACGCTCATACCTTCATCGGCCCAAACGTTCTATCCAATAGCGTATTCCCCGATCAAGTGGTCAAGCCGGACGGTTTTGTGCTCCACCGCCCTGCAGAATGGTGCTAACCGCCTTCCGTTCCCCACAGCAACCCCAGGTTTTCCCGGATCGCCGCTTCCAACTGCACCCCTTCCGCAAACTGCTTCTCCAACTGCGCCATCAGGCGCTCCATCTTTTCCTCGAACGGATCGTCGTCCTCTTCCACCTCCGCCATGCTCACGAAACGGCCAGGAGTCAGGATACAGTTGGCCTCATGCCTGGTGCGATCTCCATCAGTGCTGGTGGCGGTTCCTCCACACAGCGAGGCGGGGCGTGCTCGCAGCGGGGGTGAAACCAGCAACCCGCGTGGCTTCCATCGAAGAACAGCGAAAACGCGCCGCGCAAGATTTTATCTTGCACTGCAAGAAATCTTATTGCGCCCGCAAGATTCGCGGCGATCTGCCTCAAAACGGGCCAAAAGGGCGAAGAAGTCGTCGGCTGGCAGGTCACCAGTGTTAGGGCCATCGGCAACGACAAACCGTTCCACGGCTCGCTCGAGCTCATCCCAATTCAGCGTTTCTAATCCCCGCTCGCTATTCATCTCCTGTTCTCCTGTCGCAGTGGGCCACTCAGTCGCCATAGCCAATATCCTCCAGGTTGGCCCAGACAAGCCGGTCGAGGCAGGCAAATAGGGCTCGTTGATTCCACATCACAGCGTAGGGCGGCGGTGTCATGCGTAGGCGGGGATGTGTTGATAGGTGAATTCGTCCATTCTGGCGGTCTGCCGGGCATGTTCGATGGTCAGGCTGACGACGCGCCCGTCGGCGTCCAGGTCGAGGTAGACATTTTCGTTGAGCTCGCGGGTCTCGACCGGCGGCCGGTCGGAGAATTCGACCAGGGTGGTGTCGGTGTCGGCAAAGTATTTGATACGCATAGCTTGCTCCTTGGTTTACTCTCTAAAGTCTCGATCGAAGCAAGGCGTTGTGGATGGTTTCACCGTCTGCGAGCAGGATGACGCGCAGGGCGCGGTTGTCCATTTCGGGGATGCGCGCCCAGCGTCGTATCCGTCCGTCGGCCCGCCGTTCTTCGCGCAAGGGGTGTTGGATGACGCGCTCGATCCATTCGTCCCGGATGATGGCGCGGTCCGGTCGCCGGCGGGTGTGGAGAAAGTACTGGGTGAATTTCATCGAGCAGCCCTCTCCTAGCTTAATTGTAGTCGAAAATCATCCAAAAGCCAACGGATGGTGACACTGGCGAGCGCCAGGTTGACCTGCGGTGTCACTAGTCGAACCGGCCTGTCGTCTCCGGCTGCCGTCCATCGCCGATCAATTGACTTCTCCCAGCTACAGATACAGGGCGCTCTTAAGCAAAACTCTTGCGGTGCAGTTTGATGCGCTCAATCTCGTGCAACGTCTCGGCAGTCAGATAACTCTCCCCGCAATGTGGGCAACTGACCACAGGGATGTTCCCGATGACCAGCAAATCCTCGCCTTGGCCATAACTACGCGTCACGTGACGAACGCGGGCACCTTCTTGACCACAGATATCACAGATCATATCTTCTCTCACACCACATAGACAGTAATCATCACCAGCTTGTCGGTTATGCTCAGCTTGGCAACGACAACCGCCAAGTCACCGACAACGGTTTCACCCTCAACAAGGTACTTCCACTCACCTGTGTCGCGATCTTTCTGCCGCTCAGTGATTTCACCAGTGAGGATAACATGCTCAACATCGAAGGCGGTCTCGGGTGTGTCGAGCGTGATCTCGCGGCTCTCCAGTTTTCCATCCCCGCCCGCGACCTGGGCCTTGACCATGCGCTTGCCGTATTTCTGCTTGAGATTGTTGGGCGTGTCCAGGGCGACGATCTGGCCCTGGTTTATAAAGGCCACCCGGTCAGACAGTTTGTCGGCTTCGAGCATGTCGTGCGTAGTCAGAAAAATGGTCACACCGCGCCGCTTTTCTTCCAGGATCAGGTTGCGGATGGCCTCCGCCGAGACGGGATCGAGGCCCTCGGTCGGTTCGTCCAGGAAGAGGATGCGCGGCCGGTTGACGAGCGCCCGCGCCACCATGAGACGCTGCTTCATGCCTTTGGAATAGCCTTCCACCCGGTCTTTGCCGCGCCCGTCCAGGCCGACGCGCCTGAGCAGGGCGTCAACGTCAAGGTTTTTGACGCCGAACAATTGGGCGAACAGTCTCAGGTTTTCGATGGCGGTCATCTGCCCGTACAGGTTGGTAATTTCAAAGCACACGCCGATCTGGGCCTGCACGGCTTTAGGCGTGCGCGAGACGTCCATGCCGAGCAGAGTGGCCTGTCCCTCCTGGGGGTGCAGTTGCCCGGTCAACATTCCGACCGTGGTCGTCTTGCCCGCGCCGTTAGGGCCGAGAAAGCCTAGAATCTCGCCTTCGGCGACCCTGAAACTGATGTGATCTACCGCGGTCAGTTGGCCGTACCGGTAGGTCAGGTTTTCGGCGATGATCGCATTTGTTGTCATGGTTCTCATCCTTCAGTTCGCATTGATTACCAGATACCTGGTAGCAGACGATGACGCACCTGACGAGCATAATCAGCATAGCCAGTCAGCTCGGCCTGTAAGGTGCGGTCTTCGAGAGCTGTGCGGAGAATGAGCAGGATTGCGTTCAATCCGCTGGCGATTAAAGCCCACCAAGAAGCGAGCAGGACTGGCACGGCCAATTCATACAGAATCGCGCCGATGTATGCCGGATGACGCACATAGTGGTACGGGCCGCCTGTAACGACAGCGTGGCCACGCTCGAACTGTATGCGAACGATCTGCGAGAAGAAGGTGTTGGAGGCTGTAGCCCAGACGACCAGGGCATAGCCCAGGACACACACAGTCAACGCCGCAATTTGAGCAGTTAAGGGAAGGCCGCCCGTCCAGCCATAACGCTGATCAAGTCCGGCGACGATATATCGCACTAACTGCGTAAGGCCAAGGATGCTCATGATGGCTGTGTCCCAAGGCTTAGCCCCCTTGCGAGGCCCCAGGCGCTCAGCCAGCAGGTCTGGGTTGAAGCGGAAGATGACGATGGCCGTCGCCATGATCCAAGCCAACATCACAGCTATAGATGCCCAGGCAGGCCACCAGTCAATCCGCCCGGCTGACCAGAACAGAGCCACGCCCATGACGACAATCCCCATGATCTCACGAATGGTATAACGTGCGATGAGCTTTGTGTCCATGTCCTTTCACATCACAGAGATGGTGGCTAACGAACAGGGTTCAGCCGCCGACTCTGGCAAAGCTCGCCACGCTAACCAGAGCGAAACACAGGCAAGACGCGCCGCGCATACCCGCGCCGAAGGCGGTCGGCTGCAACCGCTTGTTAGCCCGCCCTACTGTTTTAGAGAACTGCCTCGATTTGCTCGACCACGCTCTTTTGCGGCGAGCCGTCGCCTGGCTCGCGTTCGCGCGCGATGCGTTCGGCTTCCAACAGCGAGATGCCTTCGGGAATGGGAGAGATGGTGTCTGGACGCGGCGTGCCGATGTCGTTGACGCCTGCCTTCCACCAATCGTGCAATGCAATCAACATTCGCCGTCCTTCTTCATCGCGCGCCAAGCAGTACGGAATAATCGGTCGTAGAGGCGACCCTTGTGGTCGCCCGCTCAACACCTCGTCCAGCAAAAAGCGATTGTAGCGTAGAGCATACACCATCGCTTGCTTGAAAAAACCGATTACAACGGACTGACTGGATTGAACGGACGGAAGACTTGCAGAGGTCTGTCCG
>JBAWAP010000372.1:0-8269 GCA_049589355.1 Anaerolineae bacterium | reverse complement strand
TGTCAATAGGGGAATCCCTGATTTTGGGGTTCGAAAAACCTGATTTTTGAACGGGCAAATGGATGATGTCAAACGATATACCAAAAACGCCAGCCTCAGGGCACGCAAAAGCACGGCCTTGGCTGGCGTCGGGTCTGGGAGTTATGTTGGCTGTGTTGGCCTGGCACCATCAGGGGCAAGCTCTTGTGCCCTATCTCGGCTAAATCCTTGGATTGAGCTTGTCGAAATCACCAGGCATCTACATTTAGAGACGCCTGCGTTGTTTCTTCATGAGTTTCCCCTACTACATTATACCACAAAGTTGGATCGAATGTCAATAGGGGAATCCCTGATTTTGGGGTTCGAAAAACCTGATTTTTGAACGGGCAAATGGATGATGTCAAACGATATACCAAAAACGCCAGCCTCAGAGCGCGCAAGAGCGCGGCCTTGGCTGGCGTCGGGTTTGAGGGTTATGTTGGCTGTGTTGGCCTGGCACCACCAGGGGCAAGCTCTTGCGCCTTATCTCGGCCAAATCCTTGGATTGAACGTTCGACCGAGCTCACGCCGAGGGCTTGTCGAAATCACCAGGCATCTACAATCAAAGATGCCTGCGCTGTCTCTTCATGTGTTTCCTCTACTACATTATACCAAAAATTCAGGTCGGATGTCAATCAGGGAATCCCTGATTTCGGGGTTCGAAAAACCTGATTTTTGAACGGGCAAACGGATGATGTCAAACGATATACCAAAAACGCCAGCCTCAGAGCACGCAAGAGCATGGCCTTGGCTGGCGTCGGGTCTGGGATTTATGTTGGCTGTGTTGGCCTGGCACCACCAGGGGCAAGCTCTTACGCCCTATCTCGGCCAAATCCTTGGATGGAGCGTTCGACCGAGCTCACGCCGAGGGCTTGTCGAAATCCTTGGACTGAGCTTGCCGAAGTCACCAGGCATTCACATCTCTTCTGCTCCTCTGCTCCTATGGCAAGTCGAGGACGCGGGCAAATAGGTCACGCACCCGCGTCCGATCGGAGACGGATAGTGCTCCCAGCTTGCGCCGCACCAACTGGACGTCGAAAGACGAAAGAATGGGTTTGACCACGCTGGGTTTCAGCAACCCGGCGGCCTGCCAATCTACCAGGCTCACTTCGTCGGGAGTACGCATGATCTGACTCGTGATCGGGGCGAGGATCACATCAGGATGGGTCTGATTGTACGCATCGCCACTGACCACAACCGATGGACGTTGCTTGCTCCCGCTTTGATCGGTGAACGGGTATGGGACGAGGAGCACGTCGCCTTGCTTATAAGCTGTCATAGACGGCATCTTCCTCATTGTCCCACACGCGGGCGAATGCTGCTTCCGAAAGCTCCATCGCATTCCACACCAGCATCTCATGAGATGGTTCCTCACCGAGGATCGTGACCAGCAGGTGTGTGCCGGGTTTTAGTTCAATCCCCACATCGAACTGGATTTGGGTGCCATCGAAGTGGGCAGGAACAGTCATCAATACCCTCTTCATCATCTCGTTTGGATATGGATAGTGCAACTCTTTGACCTCCATGGAAACCTCCACAGCAAGCGTCACAAAAAAGGAGTATGCGGTACTCTGGCTCCACCTTTTACCATTCTATCACCTTCTCGCTCATCTGTCAAGAAAGATTTGGGCGTCGGGCTCCAGGACCCGGTGCACCACCACTGCTCCTGGCCAAATCCTCGGATTGAGCGTTCGACCGAGCTCACGCCGAGGGCTTGTCGAAATCCTTGGATTGAGCTTGTCGCAGTCACCAGGCATCTACATTCGGTCTCCGAATATCGTACGCAAAAGCGGGCAGTTTGCAAGGTTTTTGCACTACCACATGGACGTCAAGCCCCAAGCCCGTTCAACAGGCCATACTCCAGGCTATCGGCCAGGGCCTGCCAACTGGCTTCGATGATGTTGGTGGAAGAGCCCACCGTGCTCCAGGTGCGGCCCCCCCAGGAGGAATCAATGAGGACACGGACCTGGGCCTCCGTGCCGGCCTCGCTGTCCAGGATGCGCACCTTGTAGTCGGTCAGATGGATCTCAGCCAACTGGGGGTAGAAAGGCAGCAGGGCCTTCCGGGCAGCCAGATCCAGGGCGTTAACCGGACCGTTGCCCTCAGCGGCGGTGTGCATGACTTCATCACCTACCCGCACCTTGATAGCGGCCTCAGCCAGCATCCCCCGGCCCTGGCGGTTCTCCACCAGCACGTGGAAATCAATCAACTCGAAAGGTGGCTTATACCCCGGCTGAGCCCGGCGGATGAGCAACTCCAACGATCCCTCCGCTCCCTCGAACTGAAAGCCTTGCCTCTCTAGATCCTTAATCTGCTGGAGGATCTCGTGGGTCTGGTCCGGGCTAATGGATGGATTCAGGCCAAACTCCTCGACTTTGTAAGCGATGTTGCTCTTGCCCGAAAGCTCCGAGACCACCACCCGCTGGTGATTGCCCACCAGGGCCGGGTCAATGTGCTGGTAGCTCTCTTCGCACTTGACCAGGGCGTTGACGTGCATACCGCCCTTGTGGGCGAAGGCACTGTGGCCCACGTAGGGCAGGTGGGCGTCGTGGGCGAGATTCGCCAGCTCGCTGACGTAGCGGGAGACGCTGACCAACTGGCGCAGTTGCTCGTCGCTGATGCAGTCGTAGCCCAGCTTGAGTTTTAGGTTGGGGATGATGGAACAGAGGTTGGCGTTGCCGCAGCGCTCGCCGTAGCCGTTGATGGTGCCCTGCACGTGGACGACGCCCGCTTGCACGGCAGCCAGGGAGTTGGCCACGGCCAGATCGCTATCGTTGTGGGCATGGATACCCAGGGGGGTGGACGTGACCTTCTTCACCTCCTCGATGATGGCCGTAAGCTCAGACGGCAGGGTGCCGCCGTTGGTGTCGCAGAGGACGAGACAATCGGCCCCGGCCCGTTCTGCCGCCTGCAGGGTGCACAGGGCATAGGTCGGGTCAGCCTTGTAGCCATCGAAGAAATGCTCAGCGTCGTAGATGACCTCCCGCCTTTGATCCTTAAGGTAGCCCACGCTATCGGCGATCATGGCCAGGTTCTCTTCCAGCGTCGTGCCGAGCACCTGGGTCACGTGCAGGTCCCAGCTCTTGCCGAAGACGGCCACAGCACGGGTTTCCGCCTCCAGCAGGGCCCTGATGTTGGGATCGTCCTCGACCGACATGTCGGCCCGTCGCGTGCTACCAAAGGCGGTGATGACGGCGCCCTCCAACTGCATCCCCTTGACCTGGGCAAAGAACTCAGCATCTTTAGGGTTGGAGCCAGGCCAGCCCCCCTCAATGTAGTGGATCCCCAGCTCGTCCAACTTGCAGACGATCTTCAGTTTGTCGCCCACGGAGAGGGAAATACCCTCTCGTTGGATGCCATCTCGTAGGGTAGTGTCATAGAGCTGGATAACCATCGGAGTACCTTCCCACCAATCTACCAGTTTCCCAATCTACCAATTTACCGATTTCCTAAACTAGGGTCAGCCAACCATACCGATCCGCCACCTGGCCCGAGGTGATGCCAAGGAACTCGCTCTGGATGCGCTCGGTAACGAGGCCACGATGACCAGTGCCGATAGGAATGCGGTCAATGGAGCGGGTAGGGGTAATCTCAGCCGCCGTGCCGGTGAAGAAAACCTCATCGGCGATGTAGAGAGCCTCGCGGGGGATCAACTCCTCCCGCACCTCGTATCCCAAGTCACGGCCCAGCGTCATGACGCAACCTCGCGTGATCCCGCCAAGGATGGATGAGGCCAGGGGTGGAGTGCGGATGGTATCCTTCTCTACCAAAAAGACGTTCTCCCCAGCCCCTTCGCTGACGTAGCCACTCACGTCCAGGGCGATGCCCTCGGTGTAACCATTCTCCAGGGCCTCCATGGCCACGAGCTGCGAGTTAGTGTAGTGCCCTCCCGCCTTGGCCAAAGCCGGGTAGGTGTTGGGGGCCATGCGTGCCCAGGAGGATACACACACGTCAACTCCTTCCTCTAAAGCTTCTGGCCCCAGATAGCGACCCCACTCGAAGGTGATGATGACGACCTCTATCGGGCACTGGCGAGGTTTGAGCCCCAGGCCACCAGCTCCACGGAAGACCAGCGGACGGATGTAGCAAGATTGGTGCTTATTCACCCGTACCGTGTCAATGATGGCCTGGCGCAGTTCATCCGGCGAATAGGGTATCTCCGTGCGGTAGATTTTGGCCGACTTGTACAGGCGGTCAACGTGGGCATCCAGGCGGAAGATGGCTGGCCCCTGAGTGGTGCTATAACAGCGGATGCCCTCGAAGACGCTAGAGCCGTAATGTAGCGCGTGGGCGGTGACGTGCACCTGGGCCTCATCCCAGGGCACAAATTGACCATTGAACCAGATTTTCTCGGATTTGGGAATAGGCATGATAACACCCCCTTAACATCGTTTTCCTATCCGCTCCCGCTGGATCCCTTCGACGGGCTCAGGACAAGCGCCAGATCCAGTGGACGGGGATCTGGCAAGCTCAAAGTTCAAAGCCCAAAGCTCAAACTTCAAATTTGGACTTTGAACTTTGGATTTTGGATTTGGTCAACGATCAGGTCTCCCATCTCCTGGGTGCCGACCTGCTGTTTCCCCTCTTCGGCAATGTCCCTGGTACGGTAGCCCTCCTTCAGCACGGCGCCCACGGCGGCCTCTACTGCGACGGCCTCCTCTTCGAGTCCTAGTGAGTGACGCAACAACATGGCAGCGCTGAGGATAGTGGCGATGGGGTTAGCCACGTTCATCCCCGTGTACTTCGGCGCTGAGCCGTGGATCGGCTCGTAAAGACCGGGCTTGTGCTCACCGAGCGCTGCTGAGGGCAACATGCCTATCGAACCGGCGATCATCGCCGCCTCATCGGTGAGGATGTCGCCGAACATGTTGCCTGTGACCATCACGTCGAACACGATGGGATAGCGTACCAGGCGCATGGCAGCGATGTCCACGTACATGCTCTCGAACTCAACGTCGGTATACTCGCTGGCCACGCGCTCAGCCGTCTCGCGCCACAGGCGGGAGCTCTCCAGCACGTTGGCCTTGTCCACCGAAGTCACCTTCTTGCGCCGCTGCCGTGCCAACTCGAAGGCCAGCCGCACAACGCGCTCGATCTCGGGGACGGTGTAGAACATGGTGTCGTAGGCTGCCTCTACACCATCCACGGTCTTGCGGCCACGCTCGCCAAAGTAGATGCCGCCCGTCAGTTCACGCACCACCACCAAGTCCACCTCGGCGATGACTTCGGGCTTGATGGTCGAGGCATGGAGCAATTCCTTGTACAGCTTGACGGGCCGCAGGTTGGCGAAGACTTCCAGCCCCTTGCGCAAGGCCAGCAAGCCCTGCTCAGGGCGCACTTTGAGGGTCGGATCGTCGTACTTGGGATCGCCCACCGCAGCCAGGAGGACGGCGTCGCTGGCCTGGCACATAGCCAGCACTTCATCGGGCAAAGGGCTGCCGGTTTTATCAATAGCCACCCCACCAATGAGACCCTCCTCGAAGGTGAACGTGTGCCCGTAAACTTCGGCCACTCGTCTCAGCACCTTGACCGCCTCGGCCATCACCTCCGGCCCGATGCCATCGCCCGGCAAAACAGCGATCCTGGCTTGCATGGCTATACCCTCCCTGGATGTTGGAAGTTGGATTCCAACCTCCAACCTCCAATCTCCAACCTCCAACCTCCAACCTCTAATCTCCAACTCGTGTGTATTCGATCAGTCCCCCGGCTCGGATGATACCCATCATGAATTCAGGATACGGTTCGGCCTGGAAAGTCTGCCCGGTGTCGAGGTTGTGGATTCTTCCTGTCTCTAGCTCTATTTCCAGGGTCTGTCCCGTTTCGCTGCCTTCCGCTGCCGCCGGGCATTCCAAGATAGGCAGGCCAGTGTTGATGGCATTGCGGTAGAAAATGCGAGCGAAGGTCTTGGCGATAACACAGCTCACCCCCGCTCCCTTGATAGCCAGTGGCGCGTGTTCCCGCGATGACCCGCAACCAAAGTTCCTACCACCGACGATAATGTCTCCCGATTGCACCGCGCCGGCGAAGTCCGGGTCTATGTCCTCCATACAGTGCAACACCAACTCCTCCGGTGTCGAGACGTTTAAGTAGCGGGCCGGGATGATGGCGTCGGTATCCACGTTGTCGCCGTATTTCCAGACTTTGCCTTTGATATTTGAGTTTCGAGTTTTGAGTTTTGAGTTCCGAGTTCCGTGTTTCGTGCTTCGTGCTTCGTGCTTCTCTTTCACAGAACCTCCTGCGGTCCCCCGATGCGGCCCAGCACTGCCGACGCCGCCGCCACAGCCGGTCCGGCCAGGTAGACCTCGCTTTCGGGATGGCCCATCCGCCCGCGAAAGTTGCGATTGGTGGTGGCAATGGCTCGTTCGCCCGCTGCCAGCACCCCCATGTACCCGCCCAGACACGGGCCACAAGTGGGCGTGCTGACCACCGCCCCCGCCTCAACAAAAACTTCGACCAAGCCCTGCCGCACCGCCTCCAGATAGACAGCTTGGGTGGCAGGGATGACGATACAGCGCACGTCACGGTGAACCTGGCGTCCGGCCAATACCCGCGCTGCCACCTGCAAATCCTCCAGCCGGCCGTTGGTGCAGGAGCCGATGACTACCTGGTCAATGGGCACATGGTTCACCTGACTCAGCGGGCGGGTGTTTTCGGGTAGATGGGGGAAGGCCACCTGGAGCTCAATTTGGCTGGCATCCATCTCGATCACCTGGGCGTATTCGGCGTCGGGGTCGCTTGTGTAGACGGTGTATTCGCGCCTGGCACGAGGCTGGACGTAGGCTTGCGTCTTTTCATCCACGTGGAACAAGCCAGCTTTTGCGCCCGCTTCTATAGCCATGTTCGCCATCGTGAACCGCCCGGCCATCGAGAGCGCATCCACGGCTTCACCGCTGAACTCCATCGCCGCATACAGTGCCCCGTCCACACCGATGCGACCAATGGTATGCAAGATAAGGTCCTTGCCCCCCACCCAGGGTTGGAGTTGGCCGTGATAGACGAACTTGATCGTCTGCGGCACCTTCAGCCAGGTCTGACCGCTGGCCATGGCCGCGGCGATGTCGGTGGAGCCCATGCCAGTGGCGAAGGCGCCCAACGCGCCGTAAGTACAGGTATGCGAGTCAGCGCCGATGACCAGGTCACCCGGCAATACCAACCCCTGCTCCGGCAGCAATGCGTGCTCAATGCCCATCGTGCCCACATCGTAGTAGTGCGTCAACTGCTGGGCACGGGCAAAATCGCGCATCACTTTGCATTGCTCGGCCGACTTGATGTCCTTGTTGGGCACAAAGTGGTCGGCGACCATCACCACCTTGCTTAGGTCAAAAACCTCTCCTATCCCGATGCGCTCGAACTCGCGGATGGCGATGGGTGCAGTGATGTCGTTGGCCAGCACCAAGTCCACCGGGACGCGGATCAACTGGCCAGGAGACACCTTTTCCAGGCCCGCGTGGGCGGCCAGGATTTTTTTCGCCAGGGTCATTCCCATTTATACCCCCCCGCAAGCTGGGACTTCCGAAGTCTGACAGACTTCGGAAGTCTGACTCCTGTGAAGTGCAGCCTCGCATCGAGCGGCCAACAACCGATTGAGAGCGAACATGTAGGCTTTGGCACTGGCCACCACGATGTCGGTATCTGCGCCGCGACCGCTGAAGACCCGCCGCTCCACGCCGTTCTCGCTCACAGGATCGTCGGCCTGGATGCGGATAGTCACCCGGCCCACGGCATCAATGCCTTCGGTAACCGCCTGGATGGAGAACTCGATGAGCTCGTTCGGCTCGCCAATGACGCGATTGATGGCCCGGTAGACGGCGTCTACTGGTCCGGCGCCATGGTCGGCGTCGCAAAAGACCTGGCCATCGGGTCCCCGGATGCGGACGGTGGCAGTGGGGATGCTGTGGTCGCCGCAGGAGACCTGGATGTGTTCCAGGTGATAGGTCTCCTCAAAGAACATTTGCGCCTCGTCAGCGACGATGGCCTCCAGGTCGCGAGTGTCCACAGTCTTTTTCTTGTCGGCCACTTCCAGGAAGCGTTGATACACTTTCTCGAACTGGGCCTCATCGTCCAGGTCGTAACCCAGTTGTTCCAGGCGATGGCGCAGACCGTGTCGCCCTGAGCGGGCAGAGAGGATAATCTCTGAATCGGGCACACCGACATCACGCGGGTTGATGATCTCGTAGGTGGTGCGCTCCTTGAGCACACCATCCTGGTGGATGCCGGACGAGTGGGCGAAGGCGTTGGCCCCCACGATGGC
>JBAWAP010000371.1:0-4510 GCA_049589355.1 Anaerolineae bacterium | reverse complement strand
GTTCTTGGTCAAGCCCGTAACGTACGCGGCTCGCACGATTTCTTGCTCTACTCCTGTCGGGAACGCTTTGTACAAAGGGTAGTGATTTACCGTTGCATACCTTCCGTCATTCACAAAATCCGTAGTGGTGCTTTGGCGACGAAGATATATCTTGCCAAAGACAGGGTACCCGCTGGTCGAATAATTGTTGATAGCCAACAATGTTTCGTATGTACCGTCGCCATCGAAATCGCGCAACCGAGAAATGTCGTCCATGTGAAGATATTCAGAGAACGCGTTCAAGTCAAAATACGGCCCCATATTCTCAATTGAGAAAGTCTCGCTAGTGACGTATTGCGCCGTGATATTGGGATTGAATCCTATAGTCACTCTCTTGTGAAGCTTCAGGTGAAAGCCTGACTCCTGTATTTCCCAAACAAAGTGCAACTCGGAATCAAATGGCATTGTTACTGTGCCTGCTGAGTATTCCGTTTTTGTGACCGTTAAAGTCACTGGTGTGCTTGAGTTTAGCGATGAAATGTTGAGTGTAAACACATTCGGATCGTTGGCACTGACACCATATGCAATTTGGTCTCCGCTTTGGAGCAACGCCCGATAAACATGTGCATTAACTCCATAGCCACCCCAATTGTAGAAATTGAGGTCGCTCATATACTCAATAGTTTCAAGACCCGAACCACCGAATATATCCGCTTGAAAAGACAGATTATGCACCTGTTGCGTCGTCTGCGCCATAACAGGTATTCCAAGCACGAGGATTGCGATGATCGACGCAACCTGTTTGAGCCTGTATGTAAACTTACGCATGACATATCTCCTTTATCGGTTGTAGGCCACAGATGCCACGGGCTACCGTGATTGCGACAAGCCGCCCAACGAGTGAATATGTGGAAACAATTCCGCATAACCACCCCAGCAGCGGGTTTATGCGAAAATCTCCTTGCGGAGCTTCTCTCAAGAGTACAGGAAACAGCTAACCTCATGGCCAGGCGCGATCTCCATCGGTGCCGGTGGCGGTTCCTCCGCACAGCGAGGCGTGGCGTGCTCGCAGCGGGGGTGAAACCTACAAGCCGGTGGAGGATCGAGGAAACTGGGCCCGGATTCTCTTGGCCCCTCTCATGGAAAGTATCTGTAAATGTCCTTGCGATGTAAAATCCTCACCAGAATCACTTTGTCCTCAAGCACCTCAATCCCTATCCGATAATCTCCCAAGCGGATACGGTAGAAAGTGTCATAGCCCTTCAGCTTGCTCAGGCGAATGCTATTCTCACGCCTGCCCCTCTAGAATCGCTACAATACTCTCTTCGCCGACAAATTCATTTTGCCGGCCTTCGCGGATTGCATTCGCCAGACCGATTTCCTCAATGGCCTCCAGGATCATCTCGACGAATAGGTCTCTTCTCTCCTGAGCCAACTCAATGATCACTCCCTTGAGGGCTTCCTCAATTGAGAAGTCCAGCTTTCCTGACGCCGAATCTGCCTCAATTTGCCTATCCCATTTCCCCCAGTCTCTTTCCGAAAACCACTGCCTCAGACGTATGTACTCCTGATAAGGCAAGGATTCAATCGCAACTTGAATCTCCTCTACTCGTGTTATGTTCATGGTCTTCTCCTTTCTCGTATTCCCCTCGGTGGCGGTTCCTCCGCACAGCAAGGCGTTGGGTGCCCGCAACGGGGGTGAAACCTGCAGCCCGCTTGAGCCTTCCCGACAAAGACCTACAGGGCTGCAACAGCAATTCTGCTACTATGTCTCACACTCTCTGTTTACAGTGGTGAGCCCATGCTCACGGTGTGGCGCACTAACGGTCGGGTGCAACCCAGTGTTAGGCACAATCACCAGGCAAGAAGGTTAGCAATCCACTTCATCTCATCAACCCGGCCTCCTGAAAACTGAAATACCCTTTGCGGGCAACGATGACGTGATCCACCACGCGCAGGCCGAGGAGCTTACCGGCCTCGGTCAACTGCTCGTGTGTGCGCAGGTCGGCGTCGCTCGGCTGGACGTCGCCGGAGGGGTGGTTGTGGGCGAAGATGACCGCAGCGGCCCGGTCGGCGATGACGTCGGCGTAGACCTCGCGCGGGTGGATGGGGCTATGGTCAAGCAGGCCGATGGTGACGATACGTTTCTCGATGACCTCGTTGGCCCCGTTGAGCGAGATGCAGACGAAATACTCCTGCTGCTTGCTGGCGATGTCGGCCAGGAGGGGCAACACGTCCGCCGCGACCGTGATGCGCACCGTTTCCCGGATCAGGTGCCGGCGGGCCAGCTCGAAGGCCGAGAGGATTTGCGCGGCCTTGGCCAGCCCCACGCCCGGCACGCTGAGCAGGTGATTCAGGGTCAGCGCTTGCTTGTGTTCCCGGATGAGGCCGGCCACCTGCCGCGCAATCGTGCGCACGTCCACGCCACGCGACCCCCTACCCAGGATCGCCGCCACCAACTCCTCATCAGAGAGCGCGGCCGCCCCCCGCTCCCGCAGCTTCTCCCGGGGCCGGCTGTGTTCGGGCAGGTCTTTGATGGTCTTCATGTCCCTGCTGCCGCGTGAGACTGGGTCGCAAGCAGCGGTTTGGGACTGCGCTGAGCGACGTAGGCGTCAGTGGCCTCAACCGGAACGACAGTCACATCCAGACTGGCTCCCAACGCCTCGACATATTTACGCACCATGCTGAGGCTGTGTCCGGTGTAGGCGGGGTTTTCGAGCCGGGCGATGGCCTGTTGTTTGGTGCCCAGCATCTCGGCAACCTGTTTCTGGGTCAGTCCGCGCGCCTGGCGCAGGGCAGCAAGCTGCAAAGCGATATCCCAGGCCTGATCAGCCGCCTCGAAACGGGCGCGAAAACTTGTACTGAGCCCAGTCGAAGTATCAGGGTCCCCCAGTTTGCGTTCCATATAGCGATCGAAATTAGTCTGCTCGTCCTGCATTTTGACCCTCCTATCGGCTAGCGGCCTGTCGGAGAGACCCCGTAGTATAGGGCCTTGTGCCCGTCGCCTATACGCCCACGAGGGGCTAAACTACGTCTCTCCGACAAACTCCCTAGCGGCCCAGGTATTCCGCCATCCGCTTGCGAGCCAGTTCAAGCTCGCCCGGCGGTGTTTTCTGCGCCTTCTTCACAAAGCAACGCACGACAACGATACGCTGTCCGGCTTGAAAGAACCAGGCGGCTCGAGCGATATCCTTGCGGCCCACGCGCAACTCAAATAGCCCGCCACCAAGCGGCTCGCACAACGGTGGCCGATGGTACTCGCGGCGGCGCAACTTGCTCAGACCGGCCACTATTGGCAGCAGAAACTGACATCTTGGAAGTAGAACGGGCTCCCATGCCCAGTAGCACTAACATCCTTACGCTGCACCGCTTTGAGAGGATAACCGGGTAATGGGACGGTGGTCTGGTAAAGCTACACTACATCATGAATGATGTAGTCTGGGCAGTAGATAGCCTGTTTGGCGATACGGACTGGCACAAACTACAACTTTCAAGTTGTAGTGCAGCAATAAAAACCACCCTGCGGTTCCCGAATGAGTTCTCAGAATTCATCATCCCCATGCAGCCTGAAAAGCTAGTGTCATTGCCCCCGGGCCTGCGTCTGTGTCAGATTTAGATGACCACACTACCTGCCAAAATCTGGACTATCCGTGAATCCCTGTGGCAGCAAGATTATACAACAATATTGTGATATTGCCAAATAGACGGCTCAACGTCTGATCTCGGCGGCGCGTCATGCAGTCTGCTCCGCCTCGCCCCAGATTTCGGCCAGCTTGTCCTGGCTTTTCTGCTCAAAAAGCTCGACCAGCTCCCGATTAGCGTCGATGAGAGCGCGCTCGGTTTCTAATTCCGAACAAATACGGGTTTGGTCCTCTTCCGACGGAAGCGGGATCTCGATGTTTGATAGGCTATCGGTCGTAATGTTTGCGAATGTCGAACCTGATCCCCAGCGGTAAATCTCATCTCGTAACGAGGATACGACCCAGTTAATCCATTGCTGATTCTTTGCTCGGATTGCCGCCACGCCACGACCAACACAGGCATCACAGGAAGCGATGTTTGTTCTTCCAGTCGTTGCTCCTCTAACGCAAACGAGTAGATCACCTTTCTTGCAGAGTTTGGTGGGCTGAGAAGTGTACTGGATCACTCTACTCTGCCCAAGTTGATCCTTGTCGAACTCTACTGGGCCATTGATTAGCGGCACACCGATCCCGTCTTTGTTGTAGCTCGCGCCTGGAGGACTTTGCCCCATGATGATTTCGGCAGCATCCCCCAACTTCACCCGCGGCCACGACGGATCGATCCTGATCGTCGGCTTGTAGTTGGCGATGACCTGCCGCGCGCCCTCGATGATCTTGCGGTAGCCGTCCAGCTCCGTCACGATCTGGCGCTGCACGTCCAGGGGTGGGAGGGGGATTTCGACTTCGGCAAGGGTGCGAACGTTTATGCCTGCTTGACCTACCCACTTGTTGCACAGAGTCAGAAAATGCCCCCGCCGCCAAAGATCGTGTAACAGCGCGGCCAGGTACAC